>CAYSGY010000313.1:0-6958 GCA_964430315.1 uncultured Planctomycetaceae bacterium | reverse complement strand
CCGGCTGGAGCTTCGCCGCCGCTTCCGCGACCAGGCGCCAGAATTCCCGTAGATGCCCGATGAGCGTGTCCAGCCGGTCGATCTCGGCCGCCTGCTGCGGTGTCTGCACGAGCGAAGCGACGTTGCGGATCAGGAGTTTGGCCCCGATCAGGTCCCGCTTGGCCATCGCGGCGCGGATTTCGGCCACGACCCGCTCGTACTTCTCCTGCTGCTTGCGGTCCACGGGCATCTCGTCGGGGGCGATCGAAGGCAATGGGCTTGCAGGCGTCTCGGAAGCGGAGGAGACCGGCTTCGGATCCTGTTCCGCTTTCGGCTCCACGGCATCGCGGCCGGACGTCATCGCGGGCGTGTCGGTCTTGGCCTCGCTGGCGGCCGGTGCGGACGGGAAGGAGGCGGCCGGGCTGGCCTTGGCGGGCGGCGGCTCGACGGTCTGGGGAGCTTGCTTCGGCTGGGGCGCCGCGGCCTCGGGAGCGGGCTGAGGGGCAGGGGCCGGCGCCGCGGGCGATGCGTCAGGCCGGGCGGAATCGACCTCGGGAACTGCGGCCTTCTTGGAGTCCCGCGACGTCCCGGCGGGGGCTCGTTCCGCAGACTCCCGCGGTCGTCCCAAGGCGTAAAACAAGGAAGCGGCCACGATCATGGCCACGACCATGACCGTCAGCATGCGCAGGCCTTCCCGCCTGACTGTCTCCCACGCGGGATTCCTGCCACCCGATTCGGGCTGCACCGCGGTCCCCTTCCTATTCCACCACCGTCTTCTGTTCGGCGAAGACCGTGCGGTACATCGGAAGATGACGGTAGTAGACCTCGAGGGTGATCAAGGCCATGCAGGTGGCGTAGAGACGGCCGCCTGCCTTGCCCCAATCGACGCCTGCGGGGCTCCAACTTCCGGCCTTGTGCCCCTGCTTCTCCTGGGTGTTGATGAGATGCGATTGCATCCGCTTGTTCCAGAGATCGAACTCCGGGCCCTCCATGTGGTGCAGCACCTGGGTGGCGTAGTAGAAGTAGTAGGCATTGCCCAAGCTCGTGGCCTTCTCCGGCGGAAGGTTCTCCATCAGATACTTCACTCCGGCCCCGAGGGCGGGCATGTCCTGCTTCCAGCCCAGGTACTGCCGGGTGAGGAGCGAAGCGGCGGTGACCGACAACTTGGCCTCCTGGTCCGGCATGTAGCTGTAGCGCGACATCTTCGAGTCCTCGGGCCCGGCCGCACAGGAGTCGACGAATCGGGCGGCCCGGATCAGGGGGTCCTTCTCGATCGCCAGCCCCCCGAGTTGCCCGCTGCGGATCGCCAGGAAGACCCAAGCCACGGCCGACGTGTCGCCCGGTTGGCGGGGACCGTATCGCCAGCCGCCTTCCTTATGTTGCGACTGGAGGAGGTACTTGATGGCCCGTTGGGCGGGCAGACGCAGGCGTTCGTGCCCCGTGAGGCCGAAGCCCTCGCAGAGTGCGATGGTGCCCAGGGCGTGGGCGTAGATGTTCTTGTCCATCCGGCCGTCCACCAGGGGATCGCTGCTGGAGACCTGGCTAAGGGCCAGGAATGTCAGGGCCTTCTTGACGACCTCCTGGAAACCGTTCAACTCTGCCGGTTCCTCCGGCGCGCGGTTGTGGGCCACGCCGGCCCCGAGGAACGGAAGCACCCCGAAAGCGGTGCCCGCCGTATCGCTGTCGGTAATCTCCTTTTCGCTCTCCGACTGGCAGTCGCACCCCTCGATGCCCTCGCCGTAGGCCTTGAGCGACCAGCGGCCGTCGGACTGCTGATGGGCGGCCAGCCACTTCAATCCTCGGAGAACGGCCGCCTCCGATTCCTTCGTGCCGCCGTAAGCCTCCAGGAGGGCCCGTTTGCTGGCCGCCGTAAGCCGTCCCCCGAAGGATCCCCGCCGCAGCAGCGAGGACAAATTCGGGTTCTTCATAATCAGGGCTTCGTTGATCTCGCGGAGCTTCCTGGTCTGGTCCTCGCCGATCTTCAACGTCCGTTCGGCCTTTTTTTCGGCCGGCTCGGCCCCCTGAAGACAGGAGCCTTGATTGGCCAAGAAGAACCCCAAGACCACCGGGACGGCAACGAAGTATCGGCAGACTCTGGCCATGACGCCCTCCTTTCAGAAGACCCGGCTTACGCCGGTGAACGGCTAGTTGAATGCGACCGGGGCTTCACCCCCCGATAGTCTCCTCGCTCCCATCTGGTATGTCAACCACATTACCGGAAAGTCTGGCAGGATTTCCCGGCAGGGGGGGCGGCCTACTTTCGGTTCACCTGCGCTTTGACCGATTCCGTCACCGCACGCTCGAACGAGGCCGCCGGGGCGGCCGCGGTTGCCTGCACCTTTCGCTCCTGTTCCGCCAGGTAGACCCTCCGCAATTGGTCCAGCTTGGCGATCTTCGCCTGGATGGCCTTGCGCTGGTCCGAGAGCTTCGCCACCTGGGCCTTCCTCTCTTCCGGGCTCATCTTCTTCAGCGACTCGGGGAGTTGGTCCTCCTTGAGGTCCTCGATCTTCACCTTGCCCTCCTGAACGGCGTCGACGAGGTCCCAGCCCGTATTGCGGTAGAGCTGCGAGGCCTTGAACGCGGTGCGGGCCGCCATCGAGCCAGCCGACGCCTCGGCCGCGTTGGCGTCCTGGGCGGCCTGACGCCGGGACGCTTCCTCGCGCCGCCTCACGTCGCCGTAAGGCAGATAGGTGGCGTTGAGTCGCGAGCCGAGTGTGGCCAACTCCTTGTCCTGGGGGGTGGGCGGGGCGACCGCTGAGCGATTCTGGTCGATATTCATGGAGGAGCCGTCGGCCAGCCTCGCCCCCTCCTGCCAGAACGTCCGCACGCCTTCCTCGTGGCTGCCGCAGAAGATCGTGTTGACCGTGATCCCGTTCGCCGCTGCGGCCTTGCACGCGTCGCGGAAATCGACGGTGCCCTGAGAAAACGGTTCGTTCCCTGCAATGAAGATGCACTTCACGTCCTTGTTCGAGCCGCTCCACGCAAGCTGCTTGGTCGCGACGGAGATCACCTGGCCGCAGTACTCGTCGCCGCCGTTGGTTTTCAGCGCGAACATCGCCTCGGAGACCTTGTCGAGGTCGGTGGTGAGCGCAACCACCTGCCGGAGGAATCCCTCCTTCTGCGGTAGCCCGTTGTTCCCGTATTCGTACAGGGCCACCTCAAGCCTCGGCGTCTTGCCGGCCAGCTTGATCGTGGTGAATTCGTTGACGATCTTCCAGAGTTGCGTCCGGGCCTGGTGGATCAGTCCGTCCATGCTGTTGCTCGTATCGAGGAGGATGGCCATTTGGATCTTAGGCGCCGGCTCCTCCTTTTTCTCTTCTGCCCAGACCGCCGCCGTTGCCAAGCCGATCGCCAAACCAGCCAACCATGCACAACACGAATTCCGACCGCGTGTTCCGAACATGACGTGTCCTCCGATCTGAACCTTGCCTGGCAGCCCTGCGGAAGGGCCTCTGTCGATCCGCATCCTGAGGTTCCCGACGCTCCCGCCGCGTGCGGTGTACTGCTTGGACGCGAACGCGAGGAAAATCGTTCCAAGGGTGGGGTGACTATTCGCAGAGTAACCGTTCACAAGCGGGGGACTATCCCCTTGGGCGGAGGTTAGTCGCGGAGATGCCAACCCCAAGACCATAACCCGGCCATCCCCCGGCGGAGGGATCGGCGACAAGGGCCCCTGATGCGGGTATACTTCAGCCACACGGTGAAGACTTACGATCAGGATGCAACCACGATGTTCCGGACAATGACCGCAGTTTCGCTCCTCAGCGTGGTGGTTGCCGGCTGCGGAACCTCGGACCCGGCCACCCGGTTCAAGCAATTCGCCAAAGATGCGAGCGACAAGCTGGAACAGCAGTTGAAGAAGGACGGTCTGAGCCTCGTCAAAGGGGTGACCCTGGAGGTGCAGGAATCGGATTCCTCGTCCTCACCCTGCACCGGGGTTCTGCGATATCAAGCAGAAGAATCCCTCGCCAACAGAACCGCCGTTACGAATGCGTGGAAACTGGCGTTCGCCTTTCAAGAAGGTACGTGGATGTTCCAAGGGGCGACGCTGGAGGTGATTGAGGCTAAGAACCCGGACTCCTATACCCGGGCAACCCTGCAAGAGCTGATCGGAAAGACTCACGAGATGGACTCCGCGACGTTCGCAAATGACTATCCCGGAGTTGCCGGACTCATCCTGACTTGCGGCAAGTACTAAAGACTCGACCTTCCGGGGATGCGGAGCTGCCGCAAGGAGGCCTGGCCAATGAAGACTGGGTTGCTGTTGAGCGTCGTCACGTTCGTGTTCCTGGCGACCGGGCGATCCGCCTCAAACTCCACGCGGTGACGCCGGACGTTACCTACGTGCTTACCGATTTCGATGCGGCCGGCGCCATGGAGACGACCGGCCGCGAGCTTCTGGAGAAGGGCTTGTCGATTGTGGCCAAAGACCGGCCAGGTGCGGTGATTGTGACGTACGGGAAGAAACCTTGATCGTGGAACGGAGTGCCTATGCCGCCGCAATTCGTGTGTGAACTCCGGGGGGTGTCGAAGTCCTTCGGCGAGAAGGTGGTCCTCAGGAACATCAACCTTTCGTTCTTCTACGGCGCGAAGATCGGCGTGGTCGGGGAGAACGGGGCGGGCAAGTCGACACTCCTGAAGATCATGGCCGGCCTCGACGCGGAGATCGACGGCACCGCCACGCTGGCCAAGGGGATGCGGGTCCGCTACGTGGCCCAGGAACCCGAGTTGGACCTCGATCGGACGGTCCGCGACAACCTCCGCACCGCCGTCCAGCCGATCCAGGACCTCGTGGACCGTTTTAACGAGGTGTCGGTCCGCATGGGCGATCCGGAGGCGGCCGACGAGTTCGACAAGCTCATGGAGGAAATGGGCCAACTCCAGGAGAAGATCGACGCGGTCAACGGCTGGGAACTCGACCGGCTGATCGACATCGCCTCCGATGCCCTGGTGCTCCCGCCCGACGACGCCCTGGTGGGCAAGCTCTCCGGCGGCGAGCGGCGCCGCGTGGCCCTCTGCATGGCCCTCCTGGAGAAGCCCGACCTGCTGCTGCTGGACGAGCCCACCAACCATCTCGACGCCGAGACCATCCAGTGGCTCGAACAGGCCCTGCGCGAGTACCCGGGCACCGTCATCATCGTCACCCACGACCGCTACTTCCTCGACAACATCACGAAGTGGATCCTGGAATTGGAGAACGGCCGTGGGCTCCCCTTCGAGGGCAATTACTCCTCCTGGCTGGCCCAGAAGGCGGAACTGCTGCGGGTGATCGAGAAGAAGGAGACCCAGCGTCAGAAGACCCTCCAGCGCGAGCTGGAATGGATCCGCAAATCGCACGAGGGCCGCCTGCAGAAGAACGAGGCCCGGGTCAAGGCCTACGAGCAGATGGCCGACCAGGAAATCGACTCCAAGAGCGAGACGATCATTCAGATCGCCCCCGGCCCGCGCTTGGGCGAGAAGGTCCTCGCCTTCGCCGACGTGAGCAAGAGCTTCGTGATCGGCGGCGAGAAGACGCGGGTCCTCGACGGCTGCACGTTCAACGTTCCCCGCGGCGCGATCGTCGGCGTGATCGGCCCCAACGGTACGGGCAAAACGACGCTCTTGCGCATGATCGTCGGCCAGGAGACGCCCGACTCGGGCACCATCGAGTTGGGCCCCAGCGTGGTCCTCTCCTACGTCGATCAGCACCGCGACGCCCTGGACGACGAGAAGACGATTTTTGAGGAGATTACCGACGGGCAGGATACGCTGCTGTTCGGCAAAGCGACGGTCAACGCGCGGCTCTACGTCTCACGGTTCAACTTCCGCGGCTCGCAGCAGCAGAAGACGGTGGGCGAGTGCTCCGGCGGCGAGCGGAACCGCATCCACCTGGCCAAGATGCTCCGCCGCGGCGGCAACCTGCTCTTGCTCGACGAGCCGACGAACGATCTCGACGTGGCCACGCTCCGCGTCCTGGAGCAGGCCATGATCGACTTCCCCGGCTGCGCGTTGGTGATCAGCCACGACCGTTTCTTCCTGGACCGCATGGCCACCCACCTGCTGGTCATGGAAGGCAACGGCAAGACGCGATGGTTCGAGGGCAATTTCGCGGCCTACGAGGCGGCCGTCCTGGCCGAAGACCCCGACCGGCTGGTCCACCGCCGCAGCAAGTACAAGCGTCTCGCCCTGCGCTGAGGCCTGCGTCACACCGGCCCAAAACGCAAGCGAGGGCAACTCGCTGCCTCTCCCTCGCTTGCGCTTCGGGCTGGTGTTTGGCGAAGAACCACTCGGGTCACCGCGAGGGTTTTCCGAAGAAGGAGATCACCAGGAGCATGATTCCGGCGACGAGGACGCCGGCGCCCGTGCCGATCAGGGCGGTGGGCGAAGCGATCAAGGGCTCCTCGCCCATCGCCGCCGACGTGATTCCCCACACCAGCACCCCCACGCCGCCCGACACCGCAAACACGGAGAGCAGTCGCCAGATCAGCGGGTTCTTCATGCCCCAGAGCAGGAGCACCAGAAGCAGTACTGCCGCGGCGCAAATGCCAATCAGTTGCCAGTCGGGGGCATAGACGCAGGCTTCGAATTCCTCAGTCATTTCCATTTCCTCGTCCCTTTACGATCGGGGGTCCTAGTCGGTCCACACACCCGGCCGACGACGGTGGAAGTCGTCGAGTCCCGCCGTCGTGACCTTCGTGCCGGTCACGAAGAGCCACCGCAGTTGCGGGAGGTTCGCCAGGTGCGTCAGTCCCGCGTCGGTGATCGCCGTCCCCGCAAGGACGAGTGACGACAGCTTCGGCAACTCCTTGAGGTGGGCGAGTCCGGAGTCGGTGATCGACGTGGCCGACAAGTCGAGACAGACCAACTCGGGGAACGCCTTCAGATGCGCGAGATCGTCGTCGAGGATCCTGGTCCTCTCCAGGTTGAGGTGTGCCAAGGCGGGCAGGTGGCAGGCGGAGCGGAGGCCCGCACCGGTGATTTGGGTACTGGTCAGATCGAG
>CAYSGY010000312.1:0-6977 GCA_964430315.1 uncultured Planctomycetaceae bacterium | reverse complement strand
CGCCGTGATCCTCGACCCGCCCAGCTACGGACACGGCACGCACGGCGAGGTATGGCGTCTGAGCCAGCACCTCGATCGGCTCCTTGCCACCTGTGCGGAGCTGACCGCAGGGCAGTGCCGTTTTGTGCTCCTCACGTGCCACACCCCGGGCTACGATCCCGCCCGGCTCGAAGCGATGCTCCGGGAGCCGTTCGCCGGAGCAACGGAGGGCGAATTTTCCTCCAGTACGATGGTCGTCCGCACCCCGACGGGCAGGGAGCTTCGCTGCGGAGCGGCGGCGCGGTGGGAAGCGGCTTAGCACATAAGGCGCGGCGGGCGAGCCCGCCCGCTACGCGGTAGGATGCAGAAGTCGATCGCTGTGCCCCGACCACTGACCACCGACCACCGACCACTGACCACCGACCACCGACCACTGACCACCGACCACTGACCACTGACCACCGCTCATGCCCCTCATCACCAGCCTCCAGAACCCGCATGTGAAGGACGCCGTGAAGCTCCGCGACCGGAGGCATCGCGAGAAGCAGGGACGGATCTTGATCGACGGCGTGAGGGAATTGGGTCGGGCGATGGACGGAGGCATCCCGCTGGTGGAGGTCTTTGTCTGTGAGCCTCTTTGCCGGAGCCCGGAATCGCGGCAACTGGTGTCGGTTCTCCCTTCGTCCGGAGCGACCCTCTACGAGGTCGCCGAGCCGGTCTTTGCGAAGCTGGCGTTCGGCGAGCGGGCCGAGGGCGTCCTCGGCATCGCGGCCATGCCCGAGACCGGCATCGAGCGGCTCCGCCTGCCCGATCTTCCCTTGGTGGCCGTGCTGGAGGGCGTGGAAAAGCCGGGCAACCTCGGCGCGGTGCTCCGCAGCGCCGACGGGGCGGGCGTCTCCGCACTCATCGCCGCCGACGCCCAAACCGATCTCTACAACCCGAACGCCATTCGAGCCAGCCTGGGGACGATCTTCTCCGTGCCCGTGGCCGCGGCCACCACGGCCGACACCCTCGCCTGGCTGCGACGCCACGGCCTGTCGATCTTCGCGGCCCGGGTCGACGGCTCGATCCTCTACAGCGAAGCCGACTTCCGCGGCCCGGCGGCGATCGTGCTAGGAAGCGAGGCCGAGGGACTCTCGGCCGCCTGGTCGGGACCGGACGTGACCGCGATACGCATTCCCATGGCCGGCGTGGCCGACAGCCTCAACGTGTCGGCCACCGCAGCAGTCCTCTTCTACGAGGGCCGGCGACAGCGCGGAGCCTCGCGAAGGTAGACAGCGCGGCCTTGGCAGCCGTCCGAGAACGACTCCCCTCTCCCGTTGGACGGGAGAGGGGCAGGGGGTGAGGGGACTTAGCGGCGGGCAAAGGGCAAATCTCCGGATTGGGTGGCATGCTCTCACGACGCGAAGCGTCGCACGGACATGGAAGCCGCCCTCACGGATTCCATGCCGACCCTCGGCTGCGCCGAGTGACGGCATGCCACCCAAGCCGCTACTCGACCAGCACCATGCGCATCCGCATCGGCTCAAGCGGCACCGCGAGCCGGCCCTCGGAGCACGGCAGCGATTCTCCCGTGAGGGCATCGGCGGCGCTCTTGGCAGGCGAGCCCAGGAGCCCGGCACCCACGGTGATCTGGGCCGTCGCAGGCCGGTCTGCGGAGAGATTCGACACGACCAACAGCGCACGCCCCTTCTTTCCGTCGGCGGCGGGCCGGCGGTAGAGACTCACTTTCATGGAGTCGGGCTGCGCGGTTGCCAACGGTTTGGGCTCCCAGTAGGGGTGCCATTCCGCCTGATCGACGCCGAACCGCGTCATCGCGTTCCAGATGGGCGCCATCTTCTCCAGCGACGCCAGCCCGCAGGGCCGGACCCGCACGTCGTGCAGCATCGAGAAGGCCAAGGCGTGGTCGAACGTCCATTGCGGCGGACGCTCGTAGGCCAGAAACTCGCACGGCACGCCGAAGTTGTGGCCCATGAACTCGGCGCGGAACGCGTCGAGGGGCAGGGCCTTCAGCGGGTCGCCCGAGAGCTCGCCGCTGGCGAACTGCTCGCCGTCCCAATAGGAGTCGGCGAAGGCCAACGTCGGCGTCACGCAACAGGTGCTCTGGTGGGCGTTGATGAGGCCGCCGGGATGGAACATGCCGTAGAGCCGGCGCATGAACCGCCGCACGCCGAAGATCGGGTACGTGGGATGCAGCTTTCCGTCGGCCGTCCGGTAGCCGCAGCCGTGGCGCTCGTTGCAGCAGCCCCAGGGCTCGATCGTGCCGTCGAGATAGAGGCCGTCGAAGCCGTAGCGATGTTTCGCCTGCTCGATGAGCCCGGCCAGACGGTCGGCCCAGACGCTCTGATAGCAGACCGTGAAGTCGCGCTGCTCCGGGTGGCGGTACCAGCCGGGCGTGATCTGCCCCGCCGAGTTCTTCACCAGCACCTGGTCCGACAACTCCGCCCACTCCGGCGCCAACGGCGAGAACTCGTAACCCTCGTAGACGAGCACCTTCATGCCGCGCTGGTGGCAGGCGTCGACGATCTTCTTGAACTCGGCCTCCGGGAACGTTTTGGGGTAGTTCTGGATCGGCACCCAGTCTTCGTGGAACACGGCGATCTTCGCCCCGAGTTCCGCGCCGCGGTCGAGCGTGGCCAGGGGCTTCCGGTCGGGGAACGCCCGATGGCAGAGCCACCACTCCTTGGGCACCGGCAGCGTCGAGCCGACACCGAGTTGGGGGACGTGCCAGATTCGCCACTCGTGGAAATCCTTGGGCCACGGCTTCACGGGAGTGGCCTGGAAGCCGAAGGTGAAGGTGATCGGGAGACGCACGGTGGAGTCGAGCAGGTGCAGACGCAGCAGGACCTCCGCGTCTTGCGGGATGACTTCGATCGCGCGGTCCGCGGCCTGCGGCTGCCAGACCTTGTCGGATTCCGCGAACCAGCCCAGTCCCCCGTCCTCCCGGCCGAGCCACACGTAGGGCTTGAACGGCAGCGTCAGGCCCTTTTCGGGGATCGCCCCGCTGTTCTTGGCCGCGCCCCATCGCCCAGGGAAGTAGTGGAACAGCGTCGCCCACGCACGTTTCAGCGGCACTTCGAGCCAGAGCTGTTCGAGCTTGGGGGTCGTCTTATACTGAGGGAGCACGACGAGATCGACCTGCACGAGGCCGTCGAACTCGATCCGGGTCGTGGTATTGACGATCAGGTCGTCGCCCGCCTGCCAGCCGGAGATGACCGCGTGGGCCCGGTCGGCGGAGAAGACGAGATTGCCGCCCCGCTTCCACGCGATCGGCTTGCCGCCGACTTGGCCCACGAGTCGGACCGGCCCGGCCAGGAGTTCCTCGCCCGCCGTGGTGATCGAGGTGGGCAGCGCCGTGTTGGCCAGCTTGTGCGAGCGGCCCCAAACCCCGACCTCGACGCCTGACGTGTCGCTCTTGACGGTCACCGGCGTCCACGGCGCGATCAACTCGGGCGTCTCGGCCGCCGGAGCGAACGAGAACGAAGCGAGAAGAAGACAGGCAAACAACCCTTGCCGGAAAGCCGCCCTGTGGCACAGCCGCCCTCGGCTGTGCTGGCGTACTCCGCACAGATGAGGGCGGCTGTTCTGGCGTACTCCGCACAGCCGAGGGCGGCTGTGCCACATTACGGGATGGGCTTTCAAAGTGGTCATCGCGGCGTGCTCCTTGGTCATTGCAGCAGTTCGCCCGGCACTCCGACATCAACTTGACGATGGCACGATACACGCACCTGGTCTAGGCCGATATGGCGGGACCCTCGATCAACTGCCAGAGATTCCTGGCCCCACCCCGGAACGAAGGACACAAGAAACCCCGAGAAACGCGGCATTCTCCGGGACCTCTTCAGCGGAGGGAACTGGACTGGAACATACCCGGAAGACGCGGGAAATTCAAGCCTTTCCGCCCAAGGCGGTGCAAATTCCGGTGCCACACACCTTCATTCGCGCATCTTGTCGTGTGTCTCCGGTTGGGTGGCACGCCCTGAGGCTCTGCGAAGGGCGTGGTGGATCGGCCGACACGTCCCACGCCCGTCGAAGACTCCGGGCGTGCCACCCTACCGTCCGACCCCATGTCGATCCCGACCACGTATTGTCTATGGTGGAGCATCGTACGAGTCGCGCAGGGCGGGCGTCGCTTCGCTCCGTCCGTCCCGCGTGCCTCCGCGGTCCGGATTCTTCGCGCTAAACCTTGACAAAGGTCTTGGTGCGGTACATCCACAGCATGAGCAGCCAGATGACAGCGAAGGCCGCCGAGGCCTCGACGAAGTTGCTCCAGGGGCCCGGTCCGATCCACTGGGTCAGGCCGCCTGCCACGCCGATGTTCTGATTGGTCGTCCAGCCCTTGACGAAGATGTTGCCGAGATTGCGGAAGTCGAACAGGTGTGCGGCCATGTAGACGGCGATCGAGTTGCTTCCGATGACCACGAAGAAGAAGGCCGACTTGCGCAAGCCCCAGACGTCGACCACCAGGTAGAACAACGCGGCCAATCCCCAGCCGACCGCCCCCACCAGCAGCACCCAGGAGCCGGTCGTGAGGCTCACGATCATGGGGTACCAGCGGCTCCAGACGAGGCCCAACGCGAGGCACGCGAGTGCCCCTCCGGCGAGCCACGCCAGCTTGGCCTGGGGGCTCTTTGGGGACTTCAGCAGTTGCCCGGCCAGGGCGCCCAGCAAGACGATGCAACTGGACGCCATCGGGAGGCTGAGCGTCCAGGTGAAGCTCCACTTCACCGGACGCAGGGAGCCGAGGACGAGGTCGTCGATGTAACGGGGGAGATTCACGTCAGGCAAGAGGATGCCGGCGCCGTGGCCCGGCACGGGCACCAGCATCACCAGGGCCCAGTAACCCAGCAGCAGCGAGGCCAGGGCCGTCAACTGGCCGCGCACGCCGCAGTTCAGCAACAACAGCGACGCGACCAGGTATCCGACGGCGATCTCTTCCAGCACGTTGTTGACCAGATAGAACCTCGAACGGTCGAGCGACAGCAGGTGCCCGCCGGCGATGGTGCCCAAAAAGAAGAGGATGGCCGTGCGCCGCAGCACGTGGCCGAGCACCCTCCGCTTGCTGTCGCCGAGGCTGAACCGCTTGCCGAACGAGTAGGGCATGGCCATCCCAACGACGAAGATGAACAGCGGCCGGATCAGGTCCTTGACGTGGAACACGTCGCCCCAGCCTGAGTATTGCAGTTGGTGGTAGAGCGTCTGGGCCCACGGGCGGTCGATTGCGGCGAACAGTGCGCTGAGGAACCCCGCGTGGCCGATCTCCCCGCCGCCGAGCAAGAGAAACATCACAAACCCGCGCATCGCATCGAGCGACACGAGCCGCTGCGGTTTGACACTTTCTTCGGCCATCGTCCGATCTCCAAGGTGGCTGGACAAGCCGGCCGTGGCGCCCGCCGGCGTATCGCAAGATACGGCATCTTCGCTGTGACGCGGGAGCGAGTCAAGCACCTGGATGCACCCAGGATTCCAGACGTATTCCAAGCGTCCCGACTTCGCCAGCCCTCTTCAGCCCCGAAGGGGCTAGGGAAGCCCAGGGCAACGCCCTGGGGAAAGAGAGCCCATCGCACCGTCGGCAGCCCTGAAGGGGCGGAATCGAGGTGCCGGCGAGCAAAATCCCGCCCCTTCAGGGCTTCAAGTGGCTCTTCCGGCATCTTTCCCCAGGGCGTTGCCCTGGGCTCTCGCATTTCGCCCCTTCGGGGCTGTGGGCGGGCGGGAAGATCGAGACGTCTGGAACAAAACCGGCAGCAAGATCGAGAGTCTCAGAGGCAAGCCTTTCGCCCACCCAGGCCCCGACGTTCTGTATACCTGGCAGAAGAGACATCGCATGATCCTGGCCAGGTCGCACAGAGTCTCGGAAATGCTACCTGGCCGACTGCCACGACGTGTATGGCGACGATTTGGAGCGGGCCGTCGGCTGGAAGGGGAATCCCGACCTCGGCGCCCTGGCCGGCAAACCGGTGCGCCTCCGCCTGGAAGTGAGGCACGCCGACGTCTATTCCTTCCGGTTCCACTAACGCCCGACGCAGCTACTTCGCCTCGACTTTCGTGTCCGCCACCGCGTGGGTGCCACTGTTGGCAAGCCAGCAGTGGCACCAGCGTGTTCCGCCCGGTCAACGGTTTGTTGACAACCCGACTCCTCTTCAAGGACAATAGGCCTCCAGGTTGTGGTCTCGGCGGGCGCGGCACGCCTGCGAGGCTGTTGCGACGTGCTCGAAGGTCATCCTTGAATAAAGGGCTCGGCGATGTGTGAACACTGCACGCGAAGGGAGTTCTTGGGAACCGGGGCCGCAGGCGGATTGCTGCTCGCCGGTGCGATGATGGCTCAGACGCGGGGTGCCGAACCGCCGCCCGCGCAGCCCCGCGGCAAGTCGCGGATCTGCGTTGTTTTCACGGGCAATCCTCAGCCGGAAGACCGCAACTGGGGCGCCGACGTCAGGCAGATCGAGGCGATGAAGGCCCGCCTTGCCGAAGCGGAGAAGAAACTGGGGAACATCGAGCTGGTCCTCGGCGAATCGCGCACGCCCGCCGAAACAAAGGCGCTGCTCGACAAGGCCGGCCCGGATGCGCCCGTTCTGGCGATCAACGTCCAGAACTTCTCCTTGACCCGCGTGGCCGCTCCGATTCTGGACGCGGGCCGGCCCATGGCGATCTTCGCGCTGCCTGCCAGCGGCCACGACTGGATGTTTGCGCCCCGATGGCTCCGCCAGGGCCATCGCGTCGCGCTGTTGACCAGCAGCGACCTCGGCGAGTAGGAGCGGGCCCTGCGTCAGCTTCGCGTGATTCCCATGATGCAGCGCACCAGGATCGTGCTCTTCCCGCCGGCCCAGGGCACGAAGCCGGCCTGCTCGCCCGAAGAAGTCAAAAAGCGACTCGGCGCCGACATCGTGGCCTGCGAGCTGCCGGACTTCGAGGCGATGCTCAAGGTCGTGGACGAGGCTGCGGTCCGGGCCGAGATCGACTCATGGACCAAGGGCGCCAAGGAGATCCTCGAGCCGACC
>CAYSGY010000311.1:0-7015 GCA_964430315.1 uncultured Planctomycetaceae bacterium | reverse complement strand
TCCCGAGGGCGAGGTCGTCCAAAGGCTCTCGCAGTTCGTCGGGTAGGTGTTTGTGACACAGCCGCCCTCGGCTGTGCCAGCCACGGGGCTACCGGCCTCCGCCCCAACCGCCAGAATGGCCGTGCCACGTGCCGTTGTAGGTCAGGTTTTCCAGCCTGACATTTGGGCCGTCAGGCTGGAAAGCCAGCCCTACGTCCCCGGCCGTTTCCACTCAGCAGACGGCCCGCGCGAGGTCGCCGCTCGTGGCGTGCCCTCCCTGCCAGAGATCCAGCGGGACCGAAACCGTGGCGACAAGTTCCCCCCGGCGGATCGTGACCTCCGGCGGAGCGGAAAAGCCCAGCTTCACGTGGTTGCCCGAGACCGACAGTACCTTCACGACGACCTCGTCGCCGATCTGCACGCTTTCACCGTTCCTTCGTGATAAAACGAGCATGGAAGCTCTCCTCCTGAAAAGACGAGACTCAGCGGGGACGCGGTCCGGGCGGGGAAGCGGGGTGTGAATCGCCTCGGCCGGCTCCCAGGAGTGCGAGGGGCGAAACGACCTCCAGGCAGTTCTCGACCCCCTGGACCCCGGGAAGGCGTCCGACCACGTTTTGTGCCATCTGCTTCAAGTAGTAACTTGGGACGGAGCCGAACAGGGTGAGGACTCCCTCGCGTACGCTGCACGAAATGCGACGCAGTTCGATGTACGGGGATTGGTGGAGCCTCCGCTCCGCAGCTTCGACGCTCGAATGGTGGGGAGCAAGCGAATCGGCCAAGACGACCGTGCCGCCCATCCTTGTCTGATCTTGGGCCATTGCAGACCTCCTACTCTTGCGTGCCCCGGGCCCGTTGTCGGGCTCCCTGATTCTCAATGCAGCGACGCATTCTAGCCGAAGGCGGCAGAGCCGGAGAATCAAGAGAATCACGGCCATCCCCTCAGGCCGTTTCCTGCCCGGGGATCGGGAGTTTCCCTAGAGGGTGACGCGTGCGAACGCCCGGCGAGACGTTGTTTCGCGATCCTGTCGCCCCTGGCATCGAGAGGGCGGCGGCAGAATCTCGCGTGAACCACGGCGTCACGCCTCTCCCCCGACGCGTCTCCGAGCCGGCAGCCCGGTCTCGCAGCAGGCCTTTGCCGCGTTTCACCACGCCGGCGCCCGTAGTGACAACAAGCGGTCGGCATTGTAGAGTAGGCTGGACTGAATTGCCGAGGCGAGAGGAAACCATCGGGTGAGCCGGCTTCGAAGCATTCTGGGATCCCCCGGCAGCATGCGAGGAGCCATGCTGCTGCTTGTGCTGGCGGCCATTGTCCCGCTCATTATGGTCCAGGCCGGGACATTGTCGGCCTGGTACTACTCTCGCCTGGCAGAGGAGAGGCAGGCGACCGAGGAAGAAGCACGGGCGGTGGCGGCGGCGTTCGGGGCGTACGTGCGCGACGTGCGACGGGAGTCGCTGGCGATGGGCGCGGCGCTGGCCGGTCTCGGGCCGTTCACGCCGGAACAGATCAACCGGTTCCTTTCGCTCGCCGGCAGCGGGAATCCGGTGGTCCGCTCGTGGCACTGGATCGCCCCGGGAGGGAAGGTCCTTGCCTCCAGCGAGCCGAACGCGAGCGGACTCGACGTCGCCGATCGGGACTATTTCAAGGAACTGCTGGCCGGCCTGGAATGGACGACGAGCAACTTACTCGTCGAGCGTGCGACAGGTCGCCCTGCGTTCGTCGTGGCGCGGCAGGTGCCGGACCCGCATGGCGGCCTTCTCGGCGTCCTGGCGGCGGTGGTCGATCCGGTCGTGGTGGGCGACCGGGCGATGCCCCTGCCGCGCGACCCCCACTTCTCGTTCGTCATTATCGACCTTGCCGGTTCGGTCGTCTGCTCCTCGAGGGGCGAAGAAGACGACCGTTTCGACTGGGACCGGATCGATTCGTTCCTGGCCGCGGCGCCGAGCGGAGGGGAAGAGCAGCCCGCGGCGCTCGTTGTCGCCTCCGGCGGTGAGAAGGCCCTTGTGGCCCGGGTCCCCATTGCCGGGATCGGCTGGGTGGCCGGCGCGAGTCAGCCCGTCCGGCTCGCCATCGCCGAGGTGTACCGCGGCATCTGGATCGTCGTCGCCTTGAACCTCGCGGTGGTGGGCGCCTCGGGCGTCGTTGTGCTGAGAACCAGCCGGAAGGTGGTCCGCCAGTTGCGGCACCTTCAGACCCAGGCGGAGACCGTCGGACGCGGCGAAGCGGCAAGGCCTGCCGAAGCAGGCGGGATCCGCGAGCTGATGGACCTGGCCGCCGCATTCGATCAAATGGGGGTGAACCTCCGCCAGGCCCGCGACGACCTCCAACAGGCCAACGCAGACCTGGAGCGCCACGTCCGGGAGCGAACCGCCCAGTTGGCGGCCGCCGTCGAGAGCCTTCGGGGCGAGGTCGAGGAGCGCCAGCGGGCCGAGCAATCGCTGCGGGAGCAGTCGGGCGTCCTCGACGCGTTCTTTGCGCACACCTTCACATCCCTCGTGATTCTCGACCGCGAGTTCAATTTCATCCGGGTCAACGAGGCGTATGCCGGGGCTTGCCGGAGGGACGTCTCGGAGTTCCCGGGCCGCAATCACTTCGAGTTCTATCCGAATGCCGAGAACGAGGCGATCTTCCACGAGGTCGTGCGCAGCAAGTCACCCTATCGGGCGACCGCCAAGGCGTTCGTGTTCCCCGACGATCCCGAGCGGGGCGTCACGTATTGGGACTGGAACCTGAATCCCATCCTCGACGCGACCGGCGAGGTGGAATTCCTCGTCTTCTCTCTGCAGGATGTGACCGAGCGGAAAGAGGCCGAGCGGCGGGACGCCGTGACCAGGCAACTGTTGGAACTCTTCGCCAGGAAGGAGTCGCGCCAGGAGTATTTCGACGGCGTCGTCGAGGCGATCCGAGAATGGAGCGGCTGCCGCTGCGTGGGCATTCGCGTGGCCGACGAGCGACGCAACATCCCCTACGAATCCCATGTGGGTTTCACCCCGGAGTTCTTGGACTTGGAGAACGGCCTCTCCTTGGAACGGGACCCGTGCCTGTGCGTCCGCGCCGTCTTGCAGACGCCGGAGCCGCAGGATCGCGTGATTCTGACGTCCGGTGGGTCCTTCCGCTGCGAACGCACGGGCGAGTTCGTCGGGGGGCTCCGGCCCGAGGCCCGGGCCCGGTACCGCGGCAACTGCACGCGGGCGGGCTTCAACTCCCTGGCCATCATTCCCGTATTCTACCGCGGTCAAGCGCTCGGCGCGATCCATCTCGCCGACGAGCGTGAAGCGGCCGCACCGCTTGCCTGCGTCGAGTTCCTCGAGTCGATGGCCCCGCTGATCGGCGAGGCGATCCAGCGATTCAATGTGGAGCGGCAACTGAGAGGCGCCTCGCTCTATGCCCGCAGCCTCCTCGAAGCGAGCCTCGATCCCCTGGTGACGATCAGTCCCGAGGGACGGATCATGGACGTGAACAAGGCCACGGAGCTGGCCACGGGGATCGACCGCGCCGGCCTGATCGGCACCGACTTCTCGTCGTACTTCACCGATCCGGAGAGGGCCAGCGCGGGCTACCGCGAGGTGCTGGCCTGCGGCCTGACGACCGACTATCCGCTGACGATCCGGCACGCGTCGGGCCGGACGACCGACGTGCTGTACAACGCCGCCGTGTTCCGGAACGAAACGGGCGAGGTGCAAGGCGTCTTCGCCGCCGCCCGCGACATCACCCGGCGGAAACGGGCCGAGGAGGAACTGGAAGTTTATCGGCGTCACTTGGAGGAGTTGGTGGCCCAGCGCACGGAGGAGCTTCGCGTCGCCAATGAGCAGTTGCAGGAGGAGATCGCCGAACGGAAGCAGGCGGGAGAGGTCCTGAGGCGAACCGCCGAGGAACTGGCGCGCTCGAACCAGGAACTCGAACAGTTCGCCTACGTGGCGTCGCACGACCTCCAGGAGCCGCTCCGCGTGGTGACCGGGTATGTCCAGTTGATCGAGCGCCGCTTCAAGGGACAGCTCGACGCCGATGCCGACCAGTTCATCGATTACATTGTCGACGGCGCGTCCCGCATGCGTCAGCTCATCACCGACCTCCTGAACTACTCCCGCGTGGGCACGCGCGGAGCGGCGATGTCGCCGACCGCGGTGGAGGCCGTGCTCGGCCGGGTCCTGGCCGATCTGCGGGAGGTCATCGCCGAGAGCGGCGCCGCGGTGACGCACGATCCCCTGCCGAACGTCCTGGCCGACGAGATGCAACTGGCCCAGTTGTTCCAGAACCTGATCGGGAATGCCATCAAGTTCCGCAGCGAGCGCCGGCCCGAGATCCATGTCTCCGCCTCCCGCGACGGCGATGGCTGGCTCTTCTCGGTGCGCGACAACGGCATCGGGATCGAGAAGCAGTACAGGGACCAGGTGTTCGTGATCTTCCAGCGACTGCACACGCGCCAGAAGTACCCGGGGACCGGGATCGGCCTGGCGATCTGCAAGAGGATCGTGGAACGCCACGGGGGCCGCATCTGGCTCGATTCCACGCCCGGACAAGGGACCACCTTCCACTTCACCTTGGGTTGAGGCTCAGACCATGTCGATCGAGGCTGCTCCGCGAAGCGGGCCCATCGAGTTGCTCCTCGTCGAGGACAGCGAACCGGACGTCCGCCTGACCCGGGAGGCGCTGAAGGAAGCGAAGATGTGGAACAACCTTTGGGTCGTCGAGGACGGGGTCGAGGCGATCGAATTCCTTCGCCGCAGCGGCCGCTACGCCGACTCCCCGCGTCCCGACCTGATCCTGCTGGACCTGAATCTGCCTCGCAAAGACGGGCGGCAGGTCCTCCTGGAGATCAAGGCCGATCCGTCCCTGCGGAGAATCCCGGTAGTCGTTCTCACGACCTCCCGGGACGAAGCCGACGTGCTCCGCGCTTACGACTTGCACGCCAACTGCTACATCACCAAGCCGGTGGACTTCAATCGTTTCATGGAAGTGGTAAGATCCATCGAGGACTTCTGGCTCACGGTCGTCCGGCTGCCCGGGGGGAAGTGACCGGAAAGGGGGGGTCATGGGAACACCGGTGGTTCGCATCCTTCTGGTCGAGGACAATCCGGCCGATGCCCTCCTGCTGAAGTATACGTTGGCGGAGACCGGCGCCGGGCCCTGCGAGGTGGCCTTCGCCGAGTCGCTCGGCGAGGCCGTCCGGTCGCTGGAGACGGGCCTCCCGGACGTGATTCTACTCGACCTTTCCCTTCCCGATAGCCGCGGCCTCGCGACGGTCGAGCGGGCCAACGCCGCGGCGCCGAGCGTACCGATCGTCGTGCTCACCGGGCTCGACGACGAATCCGTCGCCCTGGAAGCGGTTCGCCGGGGCGCCCAGGACTACCTGGTGAAAGGGTGCTCCGATTGCCGGCTCCTGGGCCGCACGGTCCGCTACGCGATAGAACGCAAACACGCGGAGCAGCAGCTCAGGACGCTCAACGAGTCCCTCGAGCAGCGTGTCGCGGAGCGGACGGCCGTGGCCACGCGCCGGGCGGTCCAGCTCCGCGCGCTCGCCGCCGAGCTGACCTTGACCGAGCAACGCGAGCGCCGTCGCCTGGCCACGATCCTCCACGACGGTCTCCAGCAGCTCCTCTATGCAGCGAGGCTGAGCGTCGGTACCTTGCAGGCCCGCGTGACCGACGAGGACCTCGGCGAGATCGTCGAGCGGCTCGATGCCCTGCTCGGCCAGGCGCTCACGGAATCCCGGACCCTGACGGTCGAGCTCAGCCCGCCCGTCCTCTACGTCGAGGGCCTCCGAGTCGCCCTGGAATGGCTGGCACGGCACATGCACGAGCGGTGCGGCCTGACGGTCGAAGTCGAAGCCGATCCTCAGGTCGAGCCGGAGAGCGAAGACGTCCGCGTCCTGCTGTTCGAGTCGGTCCGCGAGCTTCTTTTCAACGTGGTCAAGCACGCGGGCGTCCGGCTCGCCCGTGTCGTCATGACGCAATCCTCCGGAGACCGGCTCCGGCTGGAAGTGACCGACCGGGGGGCCGGATTCGACCTGGAGCAGGTCGCCGCCCGGGAAACGACCACCGCCGGCTTCGGACTGTTCAGTGTCCGGGAACGCCTGGAACTGCTCGGCGGCCGGTTGGATGTCGGCTCGACGCCCGGCGAAGGCACGCGGGTGACCATCGAAGTCCCATGCCGCCGTGCCGCCGCGGCAGAGGCTTGTCCGCCCGGCGAGGCGGCGTGTCCGCCTGTTGTTGGCTGCGGCCTTGCCGGCCGCCCGGAAGATGCAGGGGGATCGCCATGATTGGTGAAGAAAGCCTGGGGCTCACGCGAAGGCGGTCCAAAGTGCTGCTGGTGGACGACCACCCCCTGGTCCGCCGCGGTCTGGCGGACCTGATCGGGCGGGAGCCGGACCTGGAGGTCTGCGGCGAAGCGGCCGACGTCGCGGAAGCGCTCCAGGAAATCGAGCGATGCCGGCCCGACGTCGTCGTGGTCGACCTGACCCTCAAGAGCGGCCACGGGATCGACCTCATCGAGAAGGTCGCTGCCCGCGGCGATCAGATCAAGATGCTCGTCTCGTCGATGCACGACGAGATGCTCTTCGCCGAACGTGTGCTGCGTGCCGGGGCCATGGGCTACGTGAGCAAGCAGGAACCGCCGGAGACGCTGCTGGCCGCCGTGCGCCAGGTCCTCCGGGGCGAGGTCTGCCTCAGCGCGCGGATGACCAGCCGCGTGCTCCACCGGGCCCTGGGGAGCAGTCTTACGCAGGAAGGCCCTCTGGAACGCCTTTCCAACCGCGAATTGGAGGTCTTCGAGATGATCGGCCAGGGGCTGACCACGCTCCAAATCGCACGCCGGCTGGACCTCAGCAGGAAGACCATCGAGACCCACCGCGAGAAGATCAAGCAAAAACTGAACCTGAAGAACGGGGCCGAACTGAGCCGGCGCGCCGTGCAATGGGTGTTAGGCCGCGGTTGACCCCCTCGTCGGCGTTGCGGCGGCGGTGGGCGGGGGTTAAAATCCATGAATTCGGAGTCTGTAGCATCATTACTGGGGAAAGACCTCACGCAAAGGCGCCAAGAC
>CAYSGY010000310.1:0-7018 GCA_964430315.1 uncultured Planctomycetaceae bacterium | reverse complement strand
CGGTTCCAAGTACGGAGGACGCGTGTAGGGTGGGACAAGCGGAGCGCCGGCCCACCACCTTCTCCGCAGACCCTGGTGGGCCGGCGCTCCGCTTGTCCCACCCTACCGATGCGGCTGCGGCGTCGCGGCGCCGTGGGCTGCTGGTCCGCCGCTTCGTGTCGCTCGTGGCGGTCGTGCTGGCGATCAACCTGACGTGGCACTTCTTCCGCGCGTGGCTCCCCAAGATGCTCGAAGAGTACCACGGATACCCGGCCTCCGGCGTCCGCTACTTCACCGCCGCGTACTACATTGCGACCGACTTGGGCTGCATCACCGTCGGGGTCGCGGTCAAACTGCTGACCGCGCGAGGGATGGCGGTCCATTCCGCGCGATGGATCACGTTCCTCGCGTGCGCCGCGCTCACGGCCTTGAGCACCGTCGCCTCCGCCCTGGAGCGTGGGCCGCTGCTGCTGGGCGTGCTGCTCCTGATCGGGTTCGGCTCGCTCGGGCTCTTTCCGAACTACTACTCCCTGACCCAGGAGATTTCCCGGCGGCATCAGGGGAAGGTGACGGGCACGCTCAGCTTCATCACCTGGATCGCGACCGCGGAGATGCAGCAGAAGGTGGGCGAGTACGTGGACCGCACGCAGTCGTACGCGGGCGGCATCTTCTGGGCGGGGCTCGCGCCCGTCGCGGCGTTCGTGGTGCTCAGCCTGCTCTGGGGCCGGGACGAGACTCCGCGGTCCGCGGATCAGAGTGCTCAAAGACGGTGAGTCTTTCAGGGCTGTCGTGTGGCGAATACAACATGTAGGGTGCTCTGTGAGCACCATGACATTGCCAGTGGTGGTGCTCACAGAGCACCCTACAAAGCCCGAAAGATCACTCGAACTCGACCGAGCACGCCTTGCCGGCTTTGAACTCGAGGCTTACCGTTCCATCCGGGCCGGCCTGCACGGCCACGGGCCGGCCGTCGCAGGTGATGGCCGCCTCCTCCGGCGGTCATTCCTTCTCTTTCTTGTCCTTCTCTTTTTTGTCCTTTTCCTTGTCTTCTTGACGCTTCAGGATCAGCAGGAACTGGGCATCCCTGGTGGCAAACTGTGTGGGCCGCCTCGCTCCCGGCATGCTCACACACCACTTGAGCGTGTCTTCCTCAAGCGAGCAGATCCCCAAGTACGTTTGGCCTCTCTGCGCACCTTTCGTCCGCGTCGCGTCCAGGTGCCACGGGGTCGTCGAGGTGTCCAGCTTGAACTTCCCGGCGCCGAGGTCCTGCTTCCCGTCCTTGGTCCCGGTGATCTTGGTGGCGGTGATCACGAGGGTGTGGCCCGTGGCGCCCTCGTCGACGCGTCCCTTCCAGGTTCCCACAAGATCTTTCCTCGCGTCGGCGCCGCGCTCGGCCGCAACGGCCAGGGGTGCCATGGCGATGGCCAACGTCAGGATCAGAAGTCTCATCGTTCGTTCCTCCAAAAGATGCGGCAAGAGAAAAAGAAGACCGCACGGCAGGCCTGCCCTTCTCCGGCCGCCTGCGACTGGCCGCCACTGGCCCGAATCGTACCACCGAGGGGGGCAACCGTCAATCTTCGGCCATTCCAGCGGACCCGATCGGCTCAACGTCGCTGGAGACTCTCCGGTTGGCGGGCGAGTTGGGGCTGATCGAGCAGCGCGCGGGCGGGCTTGAAGCTGGGATCGATCGCGAGGGCCTGATCGGCCGAAGCCGCGGCCTGCGCCGGGTGGCCTGCCGCCAGTTGGGCTTGGGCGAGCCGGTAGAGGATCTCTGCCGTGGGACGCTGGTGGAGCGATGCCGCGGAGAGGCTCTCCACCGCATCGTCGT
This sequence comes from uncultured Planctomycetaceae bacterium, assembly GCA_964430315.1. Taxonomy (GTDB): domain Bacteria; phylum Planctomycetota; class Planctomycetia; order Pirellulales; family Thermoguttaceae; genus CALFBP01. Next base: position 5,211 of record CAYSGY010000310.1, on the reverse strand, counting down.
AGCGGTGGAGCGCCAAGTAGCTCACCCCTTGATAGTAAAGGACATCCTGCGGTTCATCGCCCGGCGAATACTTGTCGGCCAGGCCCTCGATCGCCAGCAGGGCCCGTTGCGGTTGGTTCAACTCCAGGTAGAGCGTCGCGATTTCGCAGGGCACCCGGCGGTCGTCCGGGCCGAGACTCAACGCCCTGTGGTAGTCGGCCAGGGCTTGCGTCGGGTTCCCTGTGGCACGCAGCACTTGGGCACGGGCGGCCCAGGCCGACGCAAGCTTGGGGTCCAGCGCGATCGCCCGCTGCGCATCTTGCCAAGCGGTCTCGGTCTGCCCCATGGCGAGCCGCATCTCGGCGATCCGGGCCACGGTCGTTGCGTCGTCGGGCGCGAGACGCCGCGCCGCCTCCAGTTCCTTGAGGGCTTCTTCCCGGAAGCCTCGGTTCCAGCGGGCTTCGGCATAGTTTCGGTGAGCATCGGGATTCGTCGGACACGCCCGAACCGCTTGGCCCAGCAAGTCGTCCGCATGCTCCCATTGCTCCCGCTCCAGGGCCGCCACCCCTTGCTGGGATAGCTGCCGGCTTGTGACCAGAGACCGCGGAGCAATCCCCTCCATTCCAGGGAGACGACACCCCAAAATGAATGGCACCATCCCCAGGGCGACAACCGGAATCCGACTGCCTGACATCGCCGCGGCACCTGGCAAGGAGGGAATCTGGGGAAGAATAGGGGCCTGATCGTACCACAACGAGTCCCTGGCCACCATCCCGGTTTCGTGATCGGGGCCGACGCGGGCAGACGCGCGGGCGTGGTGTCACAAGCCGACCCTCCCGGATACCATAGAGGTATTCTGCTTGCCAAGGAGGCCCACGGTGCCTAGCCAATTCAACAGTCTTGGAATCTCCTTCCTGTACCCCGAAAACTGGACGCTGGATGAAGAGCCAGCCGCACGGGGGCGCGGCACCGTGACCATCTATAGCCCCGGGGGCGCGTTCTTTTCGGTCAGCGTCTATCCCCGGGGCAGCAATCCGATCGCCTTGGCAAAGCAGGCCGTTGAGGCTGTCCAGGAAGAATACAGCGAGGTCGATGTGGAAGAGGCCCAGGAGACCGTGTCGGGCAGAGACTTGGTGGGGTTCGACCTGAACTTCTTCTGCATGGACCTCACGACCACGGCCAAGGTCCGTTGCCTGCGCGGGCAGCGGGCGACCTACGTGGTCTTCTGTCAGGCGGAGGACCGGGACTTCGAGCGGCTCGCCAACGTGTTCCAGGCCATTACCGTGAGCCTCTTGGGCAACCTCGGGCCGACGGCGTGAACGCCCTCGCGGGGTGCGACCGAATTCCCGCGGAGCACCTGCGAAAGACCCTGGCTAATACCGCACGACTTTCCGTAGCAGCCAGACGCCCCAGAACACCAGCAGCGCGTTCCCGGCCCAGACGGAGATCGGGGGGATGGTGCCGTTTTTGGATCCGTTGATCCCGTAGGCCAGGAGGGGATAGTAGACGATCAGGATCGGGGCGAAGCAGAGGAAGAAGGTCGTGAGAAAGTCGGGGTTGCGGCGGCGGATGCCCATGGGCGCTCCCACCCAGACGAAGCACAGGCAACTGAAGCCCGCCGACCAGCGGCGGTAGGGTTCGAGGCGGAGCTGGCAGAGCCGGATGTGCATGCGTTGGCCGACGGCGGCCCGAGACTCCCATTCCGGCCCGCCCAATAGACCGAAGTCTCCAACCACGAGTTCCTGGGCCGCCGCCGCCGCTAGTTCTTCGCGCTGCCGCTCGATCGAGGCAAGCTGCTTGGCGGTTTCTTCGGGGATTTGCCAGAGGGGTGTTTCGGCAGGCCGGCGTTTTCCTTCACTCGCCGTCGGGTCCCTGAGCGGGAGTTCGTACCGATATTCGGAAAAGAAGACGCGGCCCCGCCCTTCGGCCTCGATCGAGCCTTGCTGGAGCCAGAGTTGCAGGAGGTTCTCCTGGCGGTCGACCTGCAATTCCGCCGACTCGGCTTCGATCGTGATCGTGGGGGCGTTGCCGCGGGCGAGGATGGTAATCGTGGGCCGAAGCAGGGTGCGGCCCTCAACCCCCTTCACGTTGATCGTGAAGACCGGGCCGGCGTAATGCCGCTCCGTGCGCAGCATGCCGTAGGCGATCTCTTCGACGGCATCGAACAGGACGCGTCGCACCCCCTGCTGCCCCCACGTCACCGCCACGTCGTTCAGCCACACCGTGACCAGACTCACAAGCGTAGCGAGCACAAAAGTCGGCCAGAGGATTGCCAGAGGGGACACCCCGAGCGCCTTCAACGCCACCACCTCGTTGTAGCCCGACATTCGCGAGTAGACCCAGGTCGTGGCTAACAAAAGTGTCACCGGGATGGTGTACCGCAGCGCTTCCGGGAGAAAATAGGGCATGAGCCGGGCGATCTGGACGATCGGCAGCCCCTCCCGCAACAACTCCCGGACGAGGAACACCACGACCATCAGCGCCGTCAAGATCCCAAGAGAGAAGACGAAGACCTTCGTCAGCTCGACCAGGATGTGTCGGGTCATGGTGTGCATGGGCGCGGTAGTGTGCTCGCGGGATCGACACGCGTCAAGAGCAGTCCGCCGACAACGGTTCCCTGCCTTCCTACGTCCCGGCGGCCCCTTGGTTTACGCTTTACAGGAGGCCGGGAATGCTCCATACTACCCCGCTGGATCGCCGCATAGGCAGGCCACTCGGAATGACTAACCTCAGACATTGTGAAGTTGCGGGCAAAGATCCACGGCCAATGGGACGTAACGCATTCGGGTCAGGCGTTTTAGGGTTCAGGGTTCAGGGTTCAGGATTCCGATGAAGACGTCTCCTGAAACCCGCGGCCCCCTGAACCCTGGCCCCCTGAACCCTGAACCCTCTTGTTCTGGTTGCGGCCATGCCGCGATGGGGGAGTATACACGGATGGCTGTGCTTTCGGTCAACGAAACCACTACATTCCGGTGGTCGTTCGAGGAAGACGTCGCGAACTACCTGGCTGCCGGAATCCCCGCTATCGGAGTATGGCGTCAGAAACTCTCGGACTGCGGCGAAGAAAAGGCCGCCGACCTGCTCCAAGAGTGTGGATTGCGGGTGTCCCATCTATTCTGGGCGGGTGGGTTTACGGGCAGCGACGGACGGTCCTTCCGGACCAGCGTGGAGGATGCCGAAGAGGCCTTGCGCACCGCCGCAAGTTTGGGAGCCGAGAGCCTCGTCGTCTACAGCGGGGCCCGGGCCGGCCACACCCACAACCATGCCCGCCGCCTCTTCAAGGACGCCCTGGTGGAACTCGCCGTCCTGGCCGGGGAATTGAACGTGGCGCTGGCCGTCGAGCCGATGCACCCCGCCTGTGCTGCCGAGTTCACATTCCTGACGTCGCTTGACGAGGTCCTTGCGCTGATCGATTCGGTGGGCAGCCCCCAAATCAAGCTGGCCTTGGATACGTACCACTTGGGATTCGACCCCAACCTCGTCGCGCGGATTCCGGAGATCGTCTCCCGCGTGGCACTGGTCCAGTTGGGCGATGCCAAAGTGCCACCCAAGGAGGAGCAGAACCGTTGCCGGCTAGGCGAGGGGGTCATTCCCCTCCGGGAGATCGTCGATGCCCTGCGGGCAGCCGGCTACGACGGCTTCTACGATGTCGAGCTGTTGGGAGAGGAGATCGAGACCGCCGACTACGCGCTCCTTCTGCGACACGCCCAGGAGGCGTACGCCAGGCTGGTCGAGGAGCGGGTGTGAGGTCGAGACACTCGTTGGTTTCCCGTTTTCCGGAGTTGAACGGCCTCTCTCCCCTTACCGATCCCCCAACGCGGCGGCCCGGAAGGGCTGTTCCACGAGAAGCGGCCAATGCGTTTCCTGGTGGTTACCCCCCGATTGAAAATCCCTTGCGGGGAGTTGCAGTTCACATATGCCCGCAGCGGAGGGCCGGGCGGACAGAACGTCAACAAGGTGAACAGCAAGGCCACGCTCCGGTGGAACGTCGGTGCGAGTGCGGCGCTTCCCGCAAACGTGCGTGCCGCCCTGGTTCTCCGATGTCGGCGCCGCATAAGTTCCGAGGGGGATCTGCTCGTCACCAGTCAACGCTTTCGCGACGCAGGCCGGAACGCGGCCGATTGCCTGGAAAAACTCCGCCAGATTCTCGTCGAGGTTGCCACGCTGCCGAAGGCCCGCAAGCCGACCCGCCCAACGGCTGCCTCCCGAGTACGCCGATTGGAGCAGAAACACCGGACGCGGCGCAAGAAAGAGTCGCGACGGCCCGAGCGCTGGCCGTCTTGACGGCTTGCCGGGGATAGAATTCCACGGGAAGAGGGTCGGGTGGGAACGCAGCGGAAACCGGAATGCACCACGCATGTCGCGATCTGAAGATATTGATTCGATCCTCGCTTCGTGGCCGTTCCAGTCGAAGGTCATCACGGCGCGCACGGTGCGCGCCGGCGATGGCCGGGAAGTGCTCCAGATGCGGATCGAGTTGGGACTGTTGCAAATGGAGATCACGGGGCGTCCGGATGGGCGGCACCCGGAGGGGCAGGCAACGTATCTCGATGCTCTCCGGACCAAGGCCCAGGACTTGGGCGACGACTTCTCGTTGAGCGAAGAGCAGTCCGCCGAGATCGACCGGGAGTTCGCCCAGTTTTATCACCGTCGGATCTGCTGGCTGGCCCTGCACGAGTTCGACCGGGCCGTCTGCGACGCCGACCACACGCTGGCGTTGATGGACTTCGTCTCGTCGCACTCGGCCAACACGGAGTGGACCCTCTCCCACGAACAGTATCGCCCCTTCGTGCTCTTCCAACGCACCCAGGCTGCCGCGCTGGCGGAGTTGGAGCGGTCGGGGCCCGAGGCCGGGATTGAAGAGGTGAGCCGCGGATTGGAGCAGATTCGCACGGTGTTTCGGGCGGTGGACGCGGAGGAGCACTTCGAGCAGGACGAATTCGTCAAGCAACTGATCGAGTTGCGCGACTGGATCCGGCAGCAGTATCGCGTCGGCCGGACCCTGAGCGAGCAACTCGCCGACGCGGTGGCCGGCGAAGAGTATGAATTGGCGGCCCGGCTCCGCGACGAGATCGCCCGGCGCCGTTCCCATCTCCCCGGACCGTGAGCGGCAGAGGGGAGAGGGGAGAGGGGAGAGGGGAGACTGAAAACCCATCGCGGCCGAAGGCCGCAACCAAAGGGTTCAGGGTTCAGGGTTCAGGACTGTGAGAAGACGCTTGCCTTGAAATTCTG
>CAYSGY010000309.1:0-7043 GCA_964430315.1 uncultured Planctomycetaceae bacterium | reverse complement strand
GTCCGAGGTGTCGTAATCGGTCGAGACCGTCTCCGGGTTAGAGTTTACCATTATCGTCTCGTAACCGATCTCCTTAAGCGCGAACGAGGCATGCACGCAGCAATAGTCGAACTCTATGCCCTGGCCTATCCTGTTCGGCCCTCCGCCCAGGACCATGACCTTGCGGTTCGAGGAGACGGGCGTCGCATCGGGGGCGTTGTAGCTGGAATAGTAGTAAGCCGCGTTCTCGACGCCGCTCACGTGGACCGGATGGTAGCCCTGAACCACGCCGAGCGAAAGCCGCCGGGCACGGACCTGCGGCTCCGGCTTGCCGAGGAGTTTGGCCAGGTAGCGGTCCGAGAAGCCCTCCTTCTTGGCGGCGACGAGCAGGTCGTCGGGCAGGCCGGTCTGGCGGTGCTGAAGGATCTGCTCTTCCCGCTCGACCAGTTCCTTCATCTGCTGGAGGAACCAAGGCTTGATGAACGTGCGCTGGTGGAGGGCCTCGACGGTCGCTCCTTTTCGCAGGGCTTCGTACAGGATGAACTGCCGCTCGCTGGACGGGAAGGCGAGGAGTCCCATCAGTTCCTCGAGCGACCGCTTGTGGAAATCCTTGGCGAAGCCCAGGCCGTGGCGGCCGTTTTCCAGGGAGCGGATCGACTTCTGGAACGCCTCCTTGTAGTTCTTGCCGATGCTCATCACCTCGCCGACGGCCCGCATCTGCGTCCCCAGCTTGTCCTCCAGCCCGCGGAATTTTTCAAAGGCCCAGCGCGAGAATTTCACCACCACGTAGTCGCCCCACGGCTCGTATTTCTCCAGCGTGTCGCCGCGCCAATAGGGAATTTCGTCCATGGTCTGACCGCCGGCCAGGAGCGACGAGACGTAGGCGATGGGGAACCCCGTGGCCTTCGAGGCAAGGGCCGAGGAACGCGACGTGCGGGGGTTGATTTCGATGACCACGACCCGGCCGGTCTTCGGATCGTGGGCGAACTGGATGTTCGTGCCGCCGATCACCCCGATCGACTCGACGATGTCGTAGGAGTGCTTTTGCAGGCGCCTTTGCAGTTCGGGATCAATGGTGAGCATCGGGGCGACGCAGTAGGAGTCGCCGGTGTGTACGCCCATCGCGTCGACGTTCTCGATGAAGCAGACGGTGATGATCTGATTCTTGGCGTCGCGTACGACCTCGAGTTCCAGTTCCTCCCAGCCCTCGACCGATTCCTCGACGAGGATCTGTCCGATGAGGCTCGCCGCGAGTCCGCGGGCGGCCACGGCCCGCAGTTCCTCCATGTTGTAGACCAGTCCGCCGCCGGTGCCGCCCATGGTGTAAGCGGGGCGGACGACGGCCGGCAAACCCATCTGCTGGGCGATCCGCTCGGCGTCCTCGACGCTGGTGGCGATTTCGCTCCGCGGCATGTCGATCCCGAGCCGGGTCATCGTCTCTTTGAAGGCCAGGCGGTCTTCGCCGCGCTCGATGGCGTCGACGGGCACGCCGATCACCTGCACCCCATACTTGGCCAGCACGCCGCGCCGGGCCAGCTCCGACGACAGGTTCAGCCCAGTCTGGCCGCCGAGGTTCGGCAACAGCGCGTCGGGCCGCTCCTTCTCGATGATCTCGGCCATCGACTCGACCGTGAGCGGCTCGATGTACGTGACGTCGGCCATGGCCGGATCGGTCATGATCGTGGCCGGGTTCGAGTTCGCCAGCACGATCGTGTAGCCCAACCGTCGCAGGGCCTTGCACGCCTGGGTGCCCGAATAGTCGAACTCGCACGCTTGCCCGATCACGATCGGCCCGGAGCCGATGATCATCACCTTCTGGATGTCGTTGCGTTTTGGCACGGTAGTGGGGTCTCCCGGTGGTTCAGCGATGAGCTTGCAGCAGCCAGCAGTCAGCTTTCAGCTTTCCGTCGCGCGGAGCCGTAGGGCGGACCGAACGAAGTGAGGCCCGCCGGGTCGCGCGGAGGATTGGAATTGGCGGGCGTCGCTCCGCTCCGTCCGCCCGACGCCTGGCGGCTGCTTCGCCCTCACCCCTTGCCCCGCTCCCAAAGGGAGAGGGGACGGACTCATTCACACGTATTCGATGGTGGCCGGCGGCTTCGGCGTCAGGTCGTAGAGGCAGCGATTGACGCCGGGGATCGCCGTGATCCGTTCGCTGATCCGCTTCAGCTTGGACCAGGGCACCTCCACGACGGAAGCCTCGCGGGCATCGACGCTGTCGACGCAGCGGACCACGAGGATCTGGCCGAACTCCCGCTTGTTGTTGCGGATCCCCGTGGCCTTGTCCTCCAGCAGCACGGCCAGGTACTGGAAGACGTCGAGGCCGGCCAATTCCTCCTCCACGATCGACGTGGCCGCCCGAACCGTGGCCAGACGCTCGCGCGTCACTTCGCCCACGATTCGGGTCGCCAGCGCGGGACCGGGGAAGGGCATTCGGTTGGCCGTCGATTCCGGCAGGCCGAGGAGCTTCGCCACCTCGCGCACGCCATCCTTGCGCAGCTTGGCAAGCGGCTCCAGCACCTGGTAGCCGTACTGCTTCTCGGGGTCGATTCCGAGTTGGGCCAGGATGTTGTGCTGGCGCTTGATTCCGGCGACGGTCTCCTCGATGTCGGTGAGAATCGTGCCGTGGAGGAGGAACTTCGCCCCGCTCTCCCGGACCAGCCGCCCAAACACCTTGCTGTAGAACGTGCTGGTGATCGCGTTGCGTTTGTCTTCCGGATCGGTGAGGCCGGCGAGGGCCCCCAGGAATTCCTCGCGGGCGTCGATCCGTTCCACGGGGATTCCCATGGCTCTGAAGGTCTCCACCACGTGCTCCGGTTCGCCTTCCCGCATCAGGGCGTTGTCGACAAACACCGTCTTCAGCCGGTCCCCCAGGGCCCGGAACCCGAGGACCGTCACCACGGAGCTATCCACGCCCCCGCTCAGTGCGTTGATGGCCAGGCGGCCGTCGACCGCACTGCGGATGGACTCGATTTCCTCTTCCACGAACTTCTGGTAATCCATGCGAGTTCTCCTTCACAACCGTACCGGGATGCCGTGCGACGCCAGGTGCTCTTTCATCTGACGGATGGTGAACGTACCGAAATGGGCGATCGAGGCCACGAGCACCGCATCGGCATGGCCCTCGAGGACGGCCTCCGAGAGATGCTCCAGGGCGCCCGCTCCGCCCGACGCGATCACAGGCACGCGGACCGCGTCGGCGATGGCCCGGGTCATGGGGATGTCGTAGCCGGTCTGCATGCCGTCGGTATTCATGCTGGTGGGCAGGATCGCGCCGGCCCCGAGCGACTCGACTTGCCGCGCCCAGGACACCGCGTCGATCCCCGCGCCCTCGGTCCCCCCGCGGACGACCACCTCGAAGCCGGACGGAACCGCCTCGGACCCTCGCGTGTCGATCGCCACGGTGATCTTGTCGGAGCCGAACTTCGCGGCGGCTTCGCTCACGAGTTCCGGGCGGCGCACCGCCGCCGTGTTGACCGAGACCTTCGACACGCCGAGGTCGAACAGTGCCTGCATGTCGTCGATCGAACGGATCCCGCCGCCGACGGTCAGCGGGATCGAGATCCGCGCGACCGTCCGCTTGACCGCTTCCAGCAGCGTCTGGCGGTTCTCGATCGTGGCCGTGATGTCGAGGAACACGAGTTCGTCGGCCCCGGCTGCATCGTAGGCGGCGGCATTGTCGGCCGGGTCCCCGACATCCTTCAGCCGGACGAAGTTGACTCCCTTCACCAGGCGTCCGTGCTTCACATCCAGACAGGGAATGACTCGTCGATAATCCAGCATGCCAAGTTCCTTCTGTCGAGACGCAGGAGCCCGCCACGCAGCACCGATCCGCAGCAAGATTGGGGGCCCTAAGGTCACTACTGACGAGACGGTTACACCAACATTCCGAAAGTAGATTGCCACTTTACCGAAACTAATAACCTCGCTCAAGGGTCCGAATCTCGAACTGCCGCAGCTTCTAGGAATGGCCCCTGTACGGGGATAGATGGTACAGCCAGAAGCTGGGGGCATCGGGGTGGGCCGGACAGAGTGCGAGCCGCCGCATCGAACGCCGAGTTTTAAGCCGGCGGGCGTCGCTTCGCTCCGCCCGCCCTCCAGGCGGCAGGAGTGGCAATCGGTGTGGCATGCCGTCGCGGAGCGTCGGCATGTCCGCGCAGGCACCATGCCGAGAGCGCGGCTAAGGCCGCGTGACGGCATGCCACCCGTTCCGCGGCTCCCGTTCTTGGAATCCCGCTCGGCCCCGAGGTATAACAGCCCTCACGGCATTCTCGGAGTTGGTCCGCCGACGGCTCGAACATGGCCTTGACCGTTGAGAGACTCGGGAAAGGCCTCGATCCCGAGTAGCCGCTCAGAGCGGCCTCGTCCATTCTCGACCGCTTCTACCGTGCGTCGTGATATGCTTCAGATTCGACCAATGACCGTCCTCGACATTCCACGCGGCATGGCGATGAAGGATCAGGCCGGCTGGAACCAGACGGAATCCGACTGGCGCCGTCTCTTGGATCTGGAGCCAGGAGGCTGCTTCGCGGCGGAGGTGGAGGGTCGGCTCGTGGGTACGGCGGTGGCCTCGGCGTTTGGGCCGGTGGGATGGCTCGCCATGGTCCTCGTCGCTCCCGCCATGCGCGGGCGGGGCATCGGCACGCGGCTCGTGGAACACGCCCTGGCGTATCTCGACCGGCGCGGCGCCGGTACGGTGCGGCTTGACGCGACGCCGCTCGGCGAGCCGATCTACCGGCGTCTCGGCTTCGTGCCGGAGTATGAACTGGCCCGGTGGGAAGGCACCGCCCGCGTGGGCACAGCCCATCCCTCCATCCAGCCGATGACCGTCGGCGAGATTGACGAGGTCGCCAAGCTCGATCGAGAAACGACCGGGACCGACCGACGGCGGCTGATCCACCTATTGCACCGGCAGCAGCCCGGGGCAATGCGGTGCTTCCACGTCGGTGGGGAACTCTTGGGTTACGCAACCTTCCGCAGGGGCTCCCGCGCCGTGCAGATCGGGCCGGCGATCGCGGCGGCCGAGGACGCGGGCCGGGCGCTGTGCGGATCGGTGCTCCGGGATTGCGCCGGCCAGACGGTGTACGTCGATATCCCCGTGGAGAACTCAGCGGCTTCCCACTGGGCGGATTCCATGGGGCTCGTGATGCAGCGTCGCTTCACGCGGATGCGGCGGGGGCCCGGCCCCTGGGACCGGCCCACGCAGTTGTGGGCCAGTTCCGGGCCGGAGAACGGGTGAGCGTCAGACCTCTTTCGCGTTGATCCAGCTCATCAGCTTGCGGAGGCGGCGGCCCACCTCCTCGACCTCGTGCGAACGCTCGCGCTTGCGCATGGCCTTGAACGCGGGGGCGTTCGCCTTGTTCTCAAGGATCCACTCTCTGGCGAACTGGCCGCTGCGGATCTCTTCGAGGATTCGCTTCATTTCGGCGCGGGTCTCTTGGGTGATGATCCGCGGGCCGCGGGTGTAGTCGCCGTATTCGGCCGTGTTCGAGATGCTGTAACGCATGTAGTTCAGCCCGCCCTGGTAGATCAGGTCGACGATGAGCTTCAGTTCGTGGCAGCACTCGAAGTAGGCCATTTCCGGCTGGTAGCCGGCCTCGACCAGGGTCTCGAAGCTGGCCTTGATCAACTCGCTCACGCCGCCGCACAGAACGACCTGCTCGCCGAACAGGTCGGTTTCGGTCTCTTCGGCGAAGGAGGTCTGAATAACGCCGGCCCGGGTGCCGCCGATCCCCTTCGCGTAGGCCAGGCCGACGGCCAAGGCGTTGTCGGCGCAGCCTTCGCCGAGCCCAATGAGGCAGGGCACGCCGCCCCCCTTGACGAATTCGCTCCGCAGGAGGTGGCCCGGCCCCTTCGGCGCGACCAGGATCGTCGAGACCCCCTTGGGCACTTCGAACTGGCCGAAGTGGACGTTGAACCCGTGCGAGCAGACGATGAACTTGCCCGGCTTGAGATTGGGACGGATCTGGGTACGGAAGACGTCGCCCTGCAACTCGTCGGGCAGGAGGATGGTGATGACGTCGCCCTGCTGGACCGCCTCCTCAGTGGAGAGGGGTTTGAAGCCGTCCTTGACCGCCAGCTCGTAGTTGGCCGTGCCCGGCAACTCGGCCACGACCACGGTGCAGCCGCTGTCGCGGAGGTTCTGGGCGTGGGCATGCCCCTGGGAACCGTAGCCGAGGATGGCGATGGTCTTGTTCTTCAAGAGGGAAAGATCGGCGTCCTGGTCGTAGAAGGTCTTGGCTGGCATCGAAACAAGGCTCCTTTGAAGTTCGTTAGCGTATCACTTTGGTGTGTTTCGTCGGCGATCAGCCATCAGCCGTCAGCTTCCGACTTTCCGCTTCCGGCTTTCCGCTTTCAGCTTTCCTTCGCCGGTTGGTTGTTGGCGCCGCGTACCATGGCGATGCGTCCGGTTCGGGCCAGTTCGAGGATCCCGAACGGCCGCATGAGGTCGATGAACGCCTCGATCTTCCGCTCCTTGCCGGAGATTTCGATCATCACGGCGTCGGCGGCTACGTCGACGATCTGGGCCCGGAAGATCTCGACCATTTCCAGGACTTCGCTCCGTTTGCCCGGCCCGGCCGCGACCTTGATCAGCATCAGGTCCCGTTCCACGTGGTCCTGCGAGCTGATGTCGTCGACGCGGACCACGGTCACGATCTTCTCGAGCTGCTTGCGAACCTGCTCCAAGACGCTGTCGTCGCCGACGACCACGAAGGTCATGCGCGACAACCGAGGGTCCTCGGTCTCTCCGACCGCCAGGCTGTCGATGTTGTATCCCCGCGAGGCGAGCATCCCGGAAATGTGCGAAAGCACCCCCGGACGGTTCTGCACCAAGGCCGACAAGACGTGACGCATGCGAGGCTCCCAATCCAACCGCAAAAATCCAATCATACCCCCCGGGGCCCCTAGACGACAAGGGGCGGCGGCAAATCCCACCCAACGTGGTGGATTCTCGTGCCCTGGCCGGGTGCCACCCAACGCCATTTCCAGTTCGGTGCGTCATGCCGCCAGGAAGTGCCCGTGAATCTTGATCTTCTGGTGCTCGGTCAGCTTCAGCAAAACCGGCG
>CAYSGY010000308.1:0-7105 GCA_964430315.1 uncultured Planctomycetaceae bacterium | reverse complement strand
GCAGCCGCACTTCGGCCGACGTCGTCGGCCCAGGTACGCTTCAGCCGGATGAACCCTAAAGATGTGCCTGTCCCCTGTGAACGGTTACGCGGTTGCAGGCCGGGAGCACGCGGGATTAGAATTCCTACTCGCTCCAGTAGTCCGCGCACGGCGGGGAAAGGAAGGGCGTATGTTCCTGCAATCGAGTGAGGAAGAACGTGGGGCGTCCGGTCGGGGCTGCCTGCTTTGGGCGGCCTTCGTGGCGTGGCTCTGCATGCAGGGCACGGGACTCCTCGCCGCCGGGGAGCCGGCCTCCGGCGGGCGCGACTTCTCGGGTTGGCGGGGCGGCATCGGCATCACGTTCGGGACCCCTTCCCGCGACATCGCCGACGTGACCGAGATGGGCTACGACCTCGTTTGGGGCGGCGAGGACCCTCGCGCCGCCAAGGCGCTCGGCATTTCTGTCTTCCGCTACTGGAACAGCATCGTCGAAACCTCGCTGAAAGGCCCCGGCTATGACTTCAGCGAGATGCCCGACAAGGACGAAGCCGCAAGGCTGGCCTTCGACGCATGGATGGAGCGGGCCTATGGCGTGAAAGGACTCTCGAAATACGCCAAGGTGCGCTACAACCCCAAAGGGGCCTACGGCGACGTCTACGGCAGCATGGACCTGTCGTCGGAGAACGACCTGGTGAAGGCCGTGATCGACAGCTATTTGAAGACGTTCGACCGCGACGGCATCACCCGCGGCGGCATCGGCCTGGACAACGCCGGCAAAGTGCCCCGGGAGTTCCTCGATGCCCTGACGCGGCGGCTGAACGCACGCGGCCTCGGGATCGCCGCCAACGGCTGCCCGGACCAGTACCTCCGCTACCTCGACTTCTTCGGCAACGAGGGCTTTCCGTTCCCGATCAACTACGCCCGACGCGCACGCGAGAAGGGTCTGCGCGGCATTCTCGGCGAGTTTACCATGCAGCACCTCTCCGGCGGCGAGTTGGACGCCTACCTGAAAAGCAAGCTCTTCAACGGAATTGTCTTCTTCGGCTACACGAACGGCGGCACGGCCGCCGGGGCGCGGTACTCCGGGTATTGCTCGCGGCCGGACGTGTACCACCATCAGCGCTGGGTACTGCGCAAACTGGTCCCGATTTCCCGCGCCGTCCAGCGTGCCGGACGGCAGGCGGCCCCCGAGGCGAAGCTCGCATCGGCCGCGTCATCCGCCCCCGAAGCCGATTCGGCCCCTGCCGGCGTGGCGATCGACGCCGACGGCAAGGTCGTGGAATGGGGGCGCCACGACGCCGGACTCGACCGCATCACCGGGCGATTCTCGAACACCGCGCCGCGCGTCGTGCGTTACGGCCGCGACGTCGCCTGCGGGATCTACCTCTTCGTCGACTCCGGCAGGCCGGAGGAAGTGGTCTGCGACGCGCAGAAGTTGGGGCTGACAGCCGACACCCGCGTCTTCGACGAGTTCGCCGGACGCGTCCTGGAGGCGAGACGTGCCGGAGAGTTGCTCGCGTTCAAGACGCCCGAGGGCCCCAGCGTCGTGCAGTTGGCCGGCGCGTCCACCGTGGCGAAGAACATCCTGGCACGCGCCGCCGAGGCCCTGCGCCTGCAATGGACCCAGCGGGCGCTCGATCGCCAGTTGGGCACGCGGTTTCCAAGCAAGGCATGGTCGCGGTTCTGCCAGGCCGGGAAATGGGATACCGCGGTGGCACGCACCGGCAAGGGCAGCCTGGGGGTCGTCGGCGGCACCTACACCGGCCCGATGCCCCAGTGGAAATACTTCAACCGCCAGGGCGCGGCCCAGCTCGTTTCGTTGAACCGGGCCACCCCTCAGCCCGTCGTGCTGCGAGCCTTCAGCAAGGCCCGGGAAGTCGTCGCTTCCGAGAAGATCGTCCTCGACACGCCGGCCGCGCGCCGGCGCCATTTCGACGCCCGGGAGGGCCACACTTACGGCATGCACCTTTACTTGGACTACCAGGACGGCCAATGGCCCGAGGTCCACAGCGTCGCCTTCTCGCCCGGCACCCACGACTGGGAAGAGAAGCACATCCGCGTGGAGCCCGCCCGTCCGGTGAAGACGGCCATGGTGCTGCTGGAGTTTCACCAGCCCCAGGGAGCCGCATGGTTCGACGACCTGTCGCTCCGGAGTGGCGAGAGCGCGGGCGGGAACCTCCTGGCTGCCGCCGGCTTTGAACGGGGAGATCCGGCGGCCGCGGAGGCGCAGGCAATGAGCGAGAAATATGAGAAGCAATTGCAGACGCTGGCGGAATCGGTGGAAGCCGCCGCCAAATCGGCCAACCCGGCCGGCGCACTTCCGGTCCTCGAGAAGCAGGCAGACGCCCTGGCCGCCTCGGTGACAGGCAAGGGTCTGGCGGCCTATTTCCCCCGCGAACTCCGCGACCTGGACGACGTGCGTGAGAAGCTGGAGTTGTGCGCGCGGCTCCTTGCTGCGTCACGGTGACATCGCATCGAGTCCTACCGGTCTGCGGCAGGCTTACGGTCGTGTTGACGCTTCTGAGAACCATCGACTCACGGTGAATCCAATGACGAGGACTCTGTTCTTCCTGTTACTGGCCATGCCGGCTGCACAGGCCGCCGGCGCGGAAGTGGTCGAGCATCGCGGCATCTGGATGCATCCCGAGCAGTTCCGAACCCCGCAGTTGGCGAACCAGTGGATCGAGAAGATCGCGGCGGCGCGGCTGAACGCGATCTACCCGCTCGTCTGGCATCGCGGCGGCACGGCGTGGTTCAAGAGCCGGCTCAGCCCGATGGCAAAGGACGTGCCCGAAGGCTTCGATCCCCTGGCCCACCTGGTAACCCTCGCGCACGCCCGGGGGATCGCGGTGCATGCGTGGTTTGTCAACGGGAGCTACGGTGCCCCGGCCAGCGGCGGCGTCTTCGCAGAACACCCGGAGTGGCGTCTCCAGGGAGGCAGCGGCGAGGATCCCTGGTTCGACCTCGGCCAGCCTGCCGTACGCGATTTCCAGCGCGACGTCATGTTCGACTGCCTGCGGACTCACGACGTGGACGGGCTGCACTTCGACTATATCCGCTACTCCGGCCAGGGCCCCTGCTACTGCCGTCATTGCCAGGAAGAGTTCGCCCGGAAGCACGGCTTTCCTCCGCGGAAAGCCGGCGAGGAGCGTTTCCCGGCGGCGCTCGACGTGGGCGCCAACCCGCTGGACAAGCCCACCACCGCGCGGGTGCTGGCGACGTTCGACACCGGCAAGCCGGCCGTCACCCTCAACCGGCTGGGCCAAGGCGAAACGGTGCTCGTGAACTGGCAGGCAGCCCGATCGGCTTCCCCTGCGGTAGACCGCCTCGTTGGAGACATGCTGACGCGATTCCGCGCAGGCAAGGAGAATACGTTCCAGCTCAACACCACCGAGACCGCGGCCAAGTATCGGCTCGAAGAACAGACGCGGGCAAACCAGTGGCTGCGCGGCCTCGGTTTCTCTGCGCAACGGATCGACGAGAAGACGCTGCGGCAAGTGCCGCGCGATGCGGTCCTGATTCTCTACGGTCAGTACTCCATCGCGCAGCCGACGGCCGACTGGCTGGAGGAGTTCGTCCGAGGCGGGGGGCGGTGCCTGGTGATCGATGGGCCGGTGTTCTCCATCAAGCATCCCGCGCTCCAGCGAGTGCTGGGCATGGGGACCACGGCCGCCTATTTCCATGGCCTAACGGTCGTCTCCCCCGCACCCGGCCAGGACCTGCTGGAGCCCGGCCCGGCCATCGACATCCGGCACGAACGAGCACGGATGGCCAAGTGGGTGGAATACCGCACGCAGACGGTGACGGGCCTGGTGCGAACCGTGTATCGCGACGTCAAGGCAAGCAAGCCCCGCGCCTGGGTCAGCGCGGCCGTGTTCTTCAACAAGGCCAGCGCCGACGGCGTCTGCCAGGACTGGTACGGCTGGCTCCGCGAGGGCTCGATCGACTACGTCCTTCCCATGGCCTATACGGAGGACAACCGGACGCTCGCCAAGGCCTTTGCCGAGTGGAAGGCGGCCGATCCGAAGATGGAACGCATCCTTCCCGGCCTGAGCATCTATAGCCGCAAGGAAGGCAAGGCGGTGCCGCGCGACCTGGCCCTGGTGCGGTCGCAACTCGACATGTGCCGTGCTTATCAGGCGCACGGCAATCAGTTCTTCTCGCTGGCCTATCTCCAGGAGCCGCTCATCAAGTTGCTCGCGGAGACCGTGTTCACGGCGCCCGCCCAACCATGGTACCCGGAGCATCGACGCTAGCCCCAGCGCCCGCGGAGAGTCGCCCGCGAACCGGCGATCGAGACGAACGACTCCACACGCACGGCCCCCCGGTTCCGCACGGACCGGAGCGGAAGGAGCCCGCGGTCCAGGATCGTCGCCGCTCCCCGGTCGGTGAGGAGCACCTCGGCGCACGGCTTCATGACCAGTTCCCCGTCCCACGCGTAGACATGGGTTGGCAAGTCGTCGAGATCGTTGACGATGCCGGGCTGGAAGCTCACGCCGGCAACGTCCATCCCTTTCGGTAACTGCGCCGCAGCACCGGCTCTGCCTTTGGACAGTGGATCGCCTTGAGGTTCTTGCCATCCCACTGAAATGCCTCGCCGACGCGGTAGGCGACGTTGCCCAGGAGCACCAGCTCGGTCAGCGGACCACCGTAGCCGAACGGGCAGGACGTGGGGCTGCCGCCTTTGCAGGCCGCGATCCACTCTCCGTAGTGACGGATCGAGGCAGGCTCCCTCGAAAAGCCGGAAGCAAGCGGCAACGGGCCCTCGGGGGCCCGGAGATCGGGAAACTGCGACTCCGGAAGCAGCTTCCACTTCATCACGTCGGCGAGCAGCATCCCCTTGCTGCCGACGTAGAGCGTCGCGGACCGCCATCGGGCAAGCTCTTTCTCCGACGCGATGCCGGTGGGCGGTTTGCCGTGCGACCACGTCAGCGTCAGGGGCGGCAGATCACCCCGGGCCGGGAACCGGTAGCGGACCTGCATCCAGGTCGGCGTCGTCTCCGGGTGGACCGGCGGCCCTTCCGCCTCCACGTGGATCGGATCCCGAAGGGTGAGGGCCTCGAAGGCGATGTCGAGGTGGTGGCACCCGAGGTTGCCCGTCTCCCCCGTGCCGAAATCCCACCAGAAACGCCAGCCGTAGGGGGCGTAAACCGGATGGTAGGGACGTTCCGGGGCGGGCCCGAGCCACAGGTCCCATTTCAGGTGCGGTGGCACGGGCGGCGTTTCCCGCGGGCGTTCGCCCCCGCCGCGGTTTCCGCCGATCCACGTGAAGCACTCGCGGATCGGGCCGATCGTCCCCGATCGAATCAACTCCACGACCCGGCGGTGATTCTCCCAGCAATGACGCTGGATCCCCAACTGCGTCGCCACCTTCTTCTTCGCCGCCAACTCGGCCAAGAATCGCGACTCGCAGACCGAATGACTCAACGGCTTCTCGCAGTAGCAGTGTTTGCCCATGCTCATGGCTAGGGCACTTGCCGTGGCATGGGTGTGGTCGGGTGTGCTGACGACCACGGCGTCGATCTGCCGGTCCATCTCGGACAGCATGCGGCGGAAGTCGTAGTACTTCTTGGCGAGGGGGAACCGGTCGAAGGCCTTGCCGGCCCGATTCTCGTCGACGTCGCACAGCGCGACCACGTTCTCGCCTTGCACGCCGTCGAGGTTCACCACGCCCCGCCCGCCGACGCCGATGCAGGCCACGTTGAGCTTCTCGTTCGGCGAACGGGCGATGGCCGGCACGCCGCCTCCTGCCAGGCAAAGCCCGGCTGCCAGCGACCGCTGGAGCATCTGGCGGCGGTGGATGTGCGTGCGCATGGAGACCATTCCAAAGGTGCAGGGCCGTTGCCCGGCTTTAAGCCCTATGGTACAAGAGGACACGGGCGAGTCAACGGCGACGGTGCCGCAAGTTTTTTGGCATTCGCCCCGCAGGGAAGACACGATAGGAACCGGAAATGCAACGACATCCATTCGCTCGAGCCGCGCGGAGTGTGTTCTCATCGCTTTTTTTGGTGTTCTGCGTCGCGCCTTGGCTGGCGGCTGCGGAGCCGGGCGCGGGCACGAAGCCGGCGCCGGCCGAGCCGGTGGGAGCGATGTGGGACATCGCCCGGCTGTCACAAACGCCGGCCGTGTACCCCGCCGAAGGCTTCAAGTCGCCCGATGCAAGGCCGCTGTTCTACGACGGCGTGCCCTATCGCGGCCAGCCGACCCGGGTCTTCGCCTGGCTCGGGCTCCCCAAGACACAACCGGGCGAAAAAGTGCCCGGGATCGTCCTGGTGCACGGGGGCGGGGGCACGGCGTTCGACTCCTGGGTCCGGCGGTGGACCGAGCGGGGATACGCCGCCATCGCCATGGATCTCTGCGGGTGCGTGCCGGTCGGCACCTACGGGAAGTGGAAGCGACACGACGCCGGCGGGCCGCCCGGCTGGGGCGGCTACGCCCAGATCGACGAGCCGCGCGAAGACCAGTGGACCTACCACGCCGTGGCCGACGCCATCCTCGGGCACTCGCTCCTTCGGGCCCAGAAGGAAGTCGATCCGGATCGGATCGCGCTGACCGGCATCTCTTGGGGCGGTTATCTCACGTCGATTCTCGCCGGCGTCGATCCCCGCTTCAAGCTGGCCGTGCCCGTCTACGGCTGCGGGTTCACCAACGAGCACGCTTTTGCGAAGAGCATCGAGGCCCTCGGGCCGGAGCGGGGCGCTCGCTGGATGCGATGGTGGGACCCCTCGTCCTACCTGAAGCAGGCCGCCCTGCCCATGCTCTGGGTCAACGGGAGCAACGATTTCGCCTACACACTCAACGCCTATCAGAAGTCCTATCGGCTTCCCGCCGGGCCGCGCACGCTGTGCATCCGCCTGCGCATGCCCCACGGCCACGGCCCGGCCGGCGAGGCCCCCAAGGAGATCGGCGTGTTCGCCGACAGCATTTTGAAAGGCGGCGTCCCGCTGGCCAGGATCACGGGCCAGGGACGCGACGGTCGCGAGGTCTGGGCCGCCTACGAGAGCCAACGGCCGATCCGAAAGGTCGAGCTCAACGTCACACGCGACGGCGGCCCCTGGCAGAAGCGACAGTGGGATGCCCTTCCCGTTCCCCTGCCTCAGGGCTCGGCCGGCCGCGTGAAGGCCAC
>CAYSGY010000307.1:0-7182 GCA_964430315.1 uncultured Planctomycetaceae bacterium | reverse complement strand
CTAGAGAAAAGCCCGATTCCGACGCCGAATCCCGCGGTCACAGCGAGGCAGGCCGGGCCGTCGTCGTCATTGGGGAGCCTTCTCCGGTCCGAGGAGGCGGACTTCCCAGGGTTTGAGCGAAAGCGGGATCGTCTTGCTTTTCCAGTGGAGACGGCCGGTTTGCGGGGCATCGGTCGCGTTCACCAGGATCACGGCCTCGGAACCGTCGGCGGCTGCAAAGGCGTTGTGCAGGATCGCGGGCAACGGCCGGTCGGCGCCCTCGGCCGCGCCGGTCTCCAGACGCGGCGGATGGAGCATTCGCCCCAGCAGAAGATACGGCCGCCCGGCGCCGTGGAACAATTCGACCCAGGCGTGCATCAGGTCGTGGTCGGCCGGTTCCTCGGGCCGCGGAACGACCACGGTCGTGCCGTCCGTGCGGACCTCTTCCAGCACGAGGTCGTCGATCCAGACCGTGCCGGGCCCGTTCAGGTGGAGCATGATCCGAACGAACTGCGCGCCCTCGGGCAGGCGGAAATCGGCCTGGCCGCGGGTCCAGTCGCCGGCGGCCTGCGGCATGGAGATGTGCCACGAGCCGAGCGATTTCATGCCGGGCGCAAAGGCGGCGAAGCCGATCGCGTTGGAGTGTTTGAGTCCGCCGCTCTTGATCCACGCGCTGAGGCGGTAGTTGCGCCCCGGTTGAAACGCGCCGCCCACATCGATGTTCTGGGCCCGCTGCGCGATCTGCCCCGGCTCGGTGTTGGTCAGACGCACGCAGACGCGGCCGCCGTGCTGCACCGTGCCGTCGCTCACCGCCACGCCCGTGTAAGCCTTGCCTTGATAGCCGTCGACACGGGGCCAGTCGTTGACCTGGCTCCCGGAACACTCTTCAAACCCGCCGTTGGCCAGCAGCGGCCCGGGGCCGGCGACCCTCGACGGGATCATGTGCGGGATCTGCCCGGTGACGAGGCAGTGGGCCGTTTGGAGCCGGTCGTGGCGGCGCGGATTGCTCTGGAAGACCGGCAGGTACTCGTGGTACAGGTAGCCGAAGACCGAGGCGGGCTCGACGTCGGGCCGAGGATCGTTGAGGCGGGAGGCCGGCCGGAAGGCTTCCCAGTCGCGGTAGTCCTGGATTCCCACCTCCTGATTGAAGAGTTCGTTGGGCTCTTCAAAGCAAAGCACGGCCCCGGGGTCCCGCTCGCGGCACGCCCGGACCGCCGTCTGCAATTGCCGGCGGAACGCGTCGGTGGCCCAGCAGCCGGGCCCTGGGGCGTGGCCGTGCGCGGTGCTGTAGCACGGCGGCCACGCCCCGCCCACGACTTGGTCGATCTGGACCAACTCGGCCCCGCGCTCCACGCACCCGACCGCAATCCGGTTGAACCAGTCGATCGTCCACGGATCGCCGCCGCAGAGCGTGGCCGTCGCGCCGCCGTGCAGCCAGAAGCGGTCGCCGATCAGTACCTTGCCGTCGCGCCCGCACACGGCGTGGGGCCGGGCCACGGCGTCGAACCTCGCCCGGTCGTCCCAGGCGAAGGTGCCGTCCGGCTGCTTCATGTAGGTGAGCGTGTAGTGGTAGCCCGACGGCCAGAGGAACGTGTGGGCGTCCATCTCGCGTCCCAGCCGGGTGAGGCGGCGGAAGACTTCGTCGGAAGGATAGGCCGGAAAATAGTCGGGCGTGACCCAGGTCGCCACCTTCTCCCAGCCCCAGTAGGCCACGATCAGCGGCACGCCGGACGGGAACTTGCGACGCCAGTAGTCCTTGAGCCAATGCTCGATCGACTCGGGCTGGGCCAGCCATTCGCGCCCGAACCGGACCATGGCCGGACCTTGGCGGAGCCACGCCGGCAGGTCGTCGCGCTGGGCAAACGTCCGGGCACACCACGGCTGCTTGACGGCCCAGGCCTTGTAGAGGTCGGCCGCGTCGCGCCAGTCGGTCGGCCGGGCAGGGTCGGTGCTGCGGAAGGTCGTTAGCACCGTGTCGTAGGCCTGGCGGTCCCGCCCGCTCTCGAAGCAGGACCGCAGCCAGCTCAGCGCGAGGCCGTCACCGGAGCGCGCGGCATAGATGGCCTTCCGGTATCCCCGTACATCCTCGGCCGCGGTGTAGACGCCCCCGGCGGCGTCGTAATAGCACGCGAATTGGGCGGCGAGGTTTCCGGGCTGGGTGTGTCCGGTGCTCCGACCGGTCTTCCACGATGATGGCCGGTGGTGGACCCCGCCCTTGGTCGACCCGAACACCAAGGCATCGGTCGCGTCTTCGCCGGAAGGCGTGCGTAGGGCAATCAGGGGAAAGCGGACCCCCTGCAACACGAGGGCCTCGGGGAACTGAATTTCGATGCGGCAGCGGATCATCGGGTCGCCGGGGGCCGTCGCGAACGTGCAGACTACGTCGATCGGCTGGCCTGCTAGCTTCGCTAGCACGACGCGAGCCACGGTCCGACCTTGACTCTCCTGGCGCTGGAGGCTAATCTCGGCGGCCTCACGGTTTGTGACGACGATCGTTTTGGCATTGGGGTCGTCGCGTTTTGAGAAATCAAGCTGGAATAGCCGCGGTGCCTTTTCCGGGACGATCCACTCCCGGCCGGTCGCCTTGTCTTTCAGCGACACGATCGCGCCCTTGGACTCGCCCGTGCCAAGGACCACGGCGACCCGCTCGTTTTCCACGGTCCTCGGCGAAAGTCCCGGCTCCGCGGCACCGGCCGCCGATGCCCGGCACGCCGCCAGCAGTCCGATCCCCATTGCCAGGAATACGTATCGCCGAAGGTTTGTCATCGTCGGTTCTCCAGAGTGATGTTGCAGATTTGTGTTTTGCCGTTTCGGCAAACTGTATCGGTCAGGGTTCAGGGTGAAGGGTTCAGGGTTCAGAATTTTGGGTTCAGGATTCTGGGCCACGCCCAAGCGGCGGGCAAGCCCGCCCGCTACGCGGAGAGACATCGGAATGTACCTGAACCCTGAACCCCGACCCCTGACCCCTGACCCCTGAACCCCGACCCCTCCGTACGGAGCGATCGCAATGGAATGCGGCACGCGGGCCCGAAGGCCGTTCTACGTCGAGATCATCAAGCCGTCTCATTATGACAACGACGGCTACCTGATCCAATGGTTCCGGGCCTTTGTTCCGTCGAATTCTCTGGCCTGCCTCTATGCCCTGGTGGAGGACGTGCAGGACCGCCGTGCGCTGGGCGAGGAGGTCCAGATCGTCACGACCCCGTATGACGAGTGCCACACGGTCATCCCGACGAAGAAGATCATCCGGCGGATTCGGGCCAACGGCGGCCGCGGCGTGGTCTTCCTCGCGGGGGTGCAGACCAACCAGATGCCCCGGGCCCTGCAACTCGCCCGAGAGTTCCGCGAGGCGGGCATCCAGGTGGCCATCGGCGGGTTCCACGTCAGCGGCTGCATGGCCATGCTCCCGGAAATGCCCGAGGAGATGAAGGCCCTCCAGTCGCTCGGTGTGACGATCTTCGCGGGCGAGGCGGAAGGGAGGATGGAAGGGCTGCTGCGCGACGCGTTGGCGGGCTCGATGCAGCCGGTGTACAACTACCTCGGCAATCTCCCCGACTTGCAGGGCCAGCCGACGCCTTCTCTACCCCGCGACATCTCCCGTCGTTACATGTTCTTTGGCCCCTTCGACTGTGGCCGGGGCTGCCCGTTCCAATGCAGCTTCTGCACGATCATCAACGTCCAGGGGCGCAAGTCGCGGTTCCGCAGCGCCGACGACGTGGAGCGGATCGTCCGGGCGGGCCTTGCCCAGGGTATCCGCCGGTTCTTCATCACCGACGACAATCTCGCGCGGAACCGAAACTGGGAGGCGATCTTCGACCGGTTGATCGCCATCCGCCGGCAGGAAGGAATCCGCTTCAAATTCGTCATGCAGGTCGACACGATGAGCCACAAGGTCCCCGGCTTCATCGAGAAGGCTGCATTGGCCGGCTGCAACCGCGTCTTCCTCGGCCTGGAGAACATCAATCCCGAGAACCTCTTCGCGGCCAACAAGTTCCAGAACCGGGTGAGCGAGTACCGGACCATGCTCCAGGCGTGGCGTTCCCACGGCGTGGTCACCTACGCCGGCTACATCCTCGGCCTGCCCGGCGACACGCCCGAGTCGATCGCCCGCGACATCAAGACCATCCAGGAGGAACTGCCCGTCGACATCCTGGAGTTCATGATGCTCACGCCGCTGCCCGGTTCGGCCGACCACCAGGGGCTCTATCGGAGCGGGGCGTGGATGGACCCCGACCTGAACAAGTACGACCTGGAGCACGTCACGAGCCGCCACCCGCGCATGACCGCCGACCAGTGGCAGGCCATCTACGACCGGGCGTGGCACCTGTACTACAGTCCGGAGCACGTCGAGCGGCTCCTGCGACGGGCGAGGGCCGGCGGGGCCGGGGCGCGGCACGTGGCCTACGCCGTGATCAGCTACTACGCCAGCTACCGCTTCGAGAAGGTCCATCCGCTCCAGTGCGGGCTGTTTCGCCGCAAGGTTCGCACCGCGCGGCGCCCCGGGATGCCCGTCGAGAACCCGGTGGCCTTCCACCTCCGTCGGACGTGGGAAATCGCGTCCACCTACCTCGGCCTGGCCAAGTACTGGCTGGGCATCGAGCGCCTGCGCCGCCGCGTGGAAAGAGACCCCGCGGCCGACCAGTACACCGACCGGGCCATTGAGCCGGTCGGGCCGTCACCTCGCCTCGCGACGATTCCGGCGGACAGCGGCGCCGCCAACAAGTCGCAAGTACGCCGAGCCGCCTAGGGACAAGTACCATGAACCGACGCGATTTCCTGAGATCCGCTGGGATCGGGGCCGCTGCGGCCTTCTCCGCGACCGTGCTTGCGAAAGACGTTGAGGGACCGGCCGGAAGCCCCAACGCGAAGCTGTCGGACCCAAACCCGAATCCGTTGCTCCGGGAACAGCGTCGCCGGGATCGGTTGACTCTCAGGAACGATGTCGCTCACGACCTCGCCCGGCACTTGCCGCGGTGGCGGGGCTTCAACCTGCTGGAGAAGTTCAACGCCGGGAGCAACAAGCCGTTCGTCGAGGACGACTTCCGCTGGATGGCGGAGTGGGGCTTCGACTTCGTCCGGCTGCCCATGGACTACCGCTGCTGGACCGACCCAAACGACCCGCACAAGCTCAACGAAAAGGTACTCAAGGAGATCGATCAGGCGGTGGAGTTTGGCAAGAGACACGGGGTCCACGTATCGCTGAACCTGCACCGCGCCCCCGGATACACGGTGGCCAAGCCGCCGGAGAAGCTCGATCTGTGGACCTCGGAAGACGCCCAGACGCAGTTTGATTTTCAGTGGTCGCAGTTTGCGAAGCGTTACCAGGGGACGCCGTCGAGGCAACTGAGTTTCAACCTCGTCAACGAGCCGGCCAGGATTCCGGCCGACAAGTACGCCAAGGTCGTCCGTCGCGTGGTCGGGGCGATTCGGGCCGTGGACCCGACGCGGCTGGTCATCGCCGACGGGCTCTCCTGGGGCGGCGACCCGGTGCTGGAGCTGGCCGACCTGGGCATTGCCCAGGCCACGCGCGGCTACTTCCCGATGCCGATCAGCCACTACCAGGCCTCCTGGGTCCGCGGCGAACGCTTCCCGAAGCCGACCTGGCCGCTGAAGGAAGGCAAACGCACCATCGACCGCGACGTGCTCCGCAAGGAACGGATCGAGCCGTGGAGGAAGCTGGAGGCCAAGGGCGTCGGCGTGATCGTGGGCGAGTGGGGGGCCTTCAATAAGACCCCACACGACGTGGTTCTCGCCTGGGCCCGGGACTACCTCGAACTATGGAAAGAGGCCGGCTGGGGCTGGGCCCTCTGGAATCTCCGCGGCAGCTTCGGCATCGTCGACAGCGGACGCGCCGACGTGACCTACGAAGATTTTCAAGGCCACAAGCTCGACCGGAAGTTCCTGGACCTGCTGCGGCAGTTCTGAGCGAGAGCTTCCAGACGTCAGCAATGAGCATTCAGACCGATCTGGCCTCACGCTTCTTCAACGACCTCCAGCCCGAGGGCCTTGGCGAACTCCTGGAGCGGTTCCCGGAGGTCGCCGTAGACGGTCACGCGGTGCCAGCCGAAGAGGTCCCACTGGTAGAAGAGCTTCTGGATGTCGCCGCGAACGTCGCCCAGTAGTTGCGTGCGGCAGCCGCGGTCGGCGTCCAGGTTGCCCACCGCCTTGGCCTGATGGAGGACCAGCTTCTTGCGGCCCACGCTCGTGCGGAACGAGGTGGTCATGTAGCCTTCGGGCAAGAAGGACTCGGCGCAGCAGCCCCGCGGGTCGCGGTTGTGGAGCGTGCGGATGCGGAATTTGTTCGACGGGCCCTGCGGGCCGAAGACCTTCGTGTGCGCCATGCAGTGGGAGTAGACGATCTGGTTCTTCGACGTATCGAGCGCCGGGTCCGACACATAGCCTGCCCGGCCCGTGAGGATGCGGGCCATAAGCATGCTCATCGAGTCGTCGGGCATGGCCTCGCACACGCCCTGGCCGCCGTCGTCGAGGATCTGCATGAACCCCAGGCACGGGTAGGCCGGCAGCCGGCCGGAGGCAAACCCGCCAAGGCAGTTCATGGTGATGCTGTCGGTCCCATGCTTCTTCATCAGGGCGAGCATGGCCAGGTAGACGCGACCGGCCTTGGCGATCCACTCCGCGGTGGGTTCGACGACCTTCTCGGCCCCGGCCGACCAGCGGCGTCCCCACTCGGCCGCCTCGTCGCCATCGGCTTCCTCATAGAGGGCCTTCAACTCATCGAAGCCGACGTAGATCCCTTTCGCCCCGAGGAAATCCAGCTCCTTGCCCGGCGTCCCGGTGCCGACCACGAGGAACCGCGACTGCTTGAGTCGCTTGACGCACTCGCCGATCGGCGTGAGCGGCACCTTGTCCTCGACGCACTTCATGTCCCCGGGCTTGCCGAACGTCCGCCGATACGCCTCCTGGCACTGCCGGGCGAAGGATTCGGGGGTGGTGCCGGGCTTCTTCACGTCGGCGAACGCACGGGCCGCGGCCGCCAGGTCCTCCAGTCGCGTGGTCGACACGGCGCCGGTCGCGATGCCTTGCCGGGCCAGGGCGCTGAGGCCGGTCAGAAACACGCCCGAGCCGCCCAAGTACTCGTCGGCCACGAGCATCGGCTTCTTGAGCTTGCCGATCGGACCGAGGCAGCCCGTGAAGGCCCAGTTCAGCGTCACCGTGTAGACGAGGTACCCGTCGACCGAATCC
>CAYSGY010000306.1:0-7192 GCA_964430315.1 uncultured Planctomycetaceae bacterium | reverse complement strand
CGGGAGGGCGAGGCTCCTGCCGAGCCTGCGTCTTCACAGAGCCCTGACGGCTCGGCAGGAGCCTCGCCCTCCCGCGATGATGTGAAGCCAATTGGATCGCCAAAGCCCTCTTTCGAAGGAGAAACCGGATGAGCAACCCTGTTCCCGATTCCCGGGCGTTTAGGTTTCGGTTCTGCATTTTCTTCGCCGCGTCGCTCATCGCGTTGGCTTGCCTCGGTCGCGGCGATGCCCTCGCGGAGGGTTCATCGCCCGGCGCGCTCCGCGTCGGCCTGGCCCGCGTGTGCATCACGCCCGAGAAGCCGGTCTGGCTTCACGGCTACGCCGACAAGCCGCGATTCCGGCCGTTCGAGGGAAAGCTCAACGACCTGTACGCAAAGGCCCTGGCGATCGAGGACGCCCGCGGCGAACGGGCCGTGCTCGTTACCCTAGACCTTTGCGTCCTGCGGGCGCCGGAGGCCAAAGCTCTGTTCGCCCTCCTGGCCCAGCGCACGGGTCTCCCGCGGCGCCAGATCCTGGTGAACTTCTCCCACACGCACTCCGGTCCGATCCTCGGCTCCTCCGACCTGGATCGCTATCCCATGTCGCAGGAAGAGCGGCAAGCGACGCTGGGCTACACCACGCGGCTCTTCGGGCAAATCGCCGAGGTGGCGAAGTCGGCGCTGGACGACTTGAAGCCGGCCACGCTCGCCTGGGGCACGGGCAAGTGCAGCTTCGTCCGCAATCGCCGGCTCTACGACGCGAAGGGCGCCTATCGCGGCATGGGCCCCAACCCGGACAAGCCCGTCGACGACGTCGTGCCCGTCCTCCGCGTCCGCTCGCCCGAAGGCCGGCTCCGCGCCCTGGTATTCGGCTGCGCGTGTCATGCCGTGACCTTCGGGTCCGAGAACCTCAAGCTCTCCGGCGACTACCCCAGCTTCGCCCAGGAAGCGATCGAGGCGGACCATCCGGGCGTGCAGGCGATGTTCGTGCAGGGCTGCGGCGCAGACGCCAACAGCGACCCGAGGTGCGGCCCCAACGCCGAAAACAGCGTCCGCCTCCAG
The DNA here is from genome assembly GCA_964430315.1 of uncultured Planctomycetaceae bacterium. Lineage (GTDB taxonomy): Bacteria > Planctomycetota > Planctomycetia > Pirellulales > Thermoguttaceae > CALFBP01. Next base: position 6,152 of record CAYSGY010000306.1, on the reverse strand, counting down.
GGACGAAGCCTCGCGGCCGAGGTCTGCCGGGTCGCGGAGGGGACTCTGGCGCCGGTACGCGGGCCGTTGCAGGTGAAGTTCCGCGAAGTGGACTTGCCGCTCAAGCCCGTGCCCCCGGCCGCGGAACTCAAGAAGATGTCCGGGACGCTGGCCCACAATGCCAAACGCATGCTGGCCGCTTTGGAGAGCGGAAAGCCGCTGCCGGCGTACCACAGGCATCCCGTAGCGCTCTGGCAGTTCGGCGAGGACTTGACGCTGGTCGCCCTTTCCGGCGAGGTGGTATCGGGCTACGTCCCGTTGGTGAAACAAGCGGTGGGCCGCGACCGCCTCTGGGTCGCCGGCTATTCCAACGAGGTCGACGGCTACCTGCCCGACGCCAAAATCGTCGCCGAAGGCGGCTACGAGGCCCGCGGTCTGGTCGCCGACATCGGCTTCTACTCCGCCGACGCGGAACGGGTGCTCGCAAAGGCCGTCTCGGAAATGGCGGCCTCGATCTCCCCGCGGACCACCGAGTCGGGCTCTTCCGCGGAGAAGAAACGAGGACATCCCTGATTACTCGATATCCTCCGGCGCCCCCCAGGGCCGCGAAGCGAACGGATTACTTGAGGAACCGAATGCGTTCATGGCGCATGTTCGGGTCTGTGGGAGCCCCGGGCGGGTAACCACCCGGGGCCACCCGGTCCGGATCATCGCTGTCTTGCGTACTGCTTGCGTGGCGGAGACGCATGTTTCCGGCGGGAGGGTTCTCGTTTTCGAGGAGCGCCGGCGGGGCCTGGCGGTGGAGGCGTCTCGACGCGCCGCGTTCCGCTCGGGAGCCCTCGCTCGACAGGTACTGCACGGCCCATGAGTCGCTCGATGGCTCGAAGATGCTCCTTTTCTTCATGGTCGCAAAGCGAGACGGCCACACCCGTAGCGCCCGCGCGTCCCGTCCGGCCAATGCGGTGGATGTAGGTTTCGGGCTCGCGGGGCAGATCGAAGTTCACGACGTGCGAAATGCCCTCCACGTCGATCCCACGAGCGGCGATATCGGTGGCGACGAGGACTCCAGTGCGGTTGGCCTTGAATTCCGCCAGCGCCCGCTGCCGGGCCGACTGGCTCTTGTCGCCGTGGAGCGAGTCGGCGGCAATTCCCGCCCGATTCAACTGGCGGGCCACGCGATCGGCTCCGCGTTTCGTGCGGGCAAAGACCAGCGTGCGGGCGACGGTCCGTGCCGCGAGGTACTTCGCGAGGAATTCGGTCTTGTAGGGGCGTGGCACGAAGACAACCGACTGCCGGACGAGCTCGGTCGTCGCTTGCACCGGGGCGATGCGAAGGCGGACCGGATCGCGGAGGATCGAGTTCGCGAGGCCGGCGATGGCTTCCGGCATCGTGGCCGAGAACAGGAGCGTCTGGCGCCGCGATGGCAACGCGGCGACAATGCGGCGGACGTCCGGCATGAATCCCATATCGAGCATTCGGTCGGCTTCGTCCAGGACGAAGATCTCGACCGCGCTGAGGTCGACGAACCCTTGGTTCCTCAGATCGAGCAACCGGCCGGGCGTGGCAACGAGAATATCGACGCCCTGCTGCAAGGCCCGCGTCTGCGGATGCTGGCCCACACCGCCGAAGACCACCGCCAGCCGAAACGTGGTGTGGCGTCCGTAGACCCGAAAGCTCTCGCCGATTTGGGCGGCCAACTCGCGGGTGGGGGAGACGACAAGGACGCGAATCGACCGGCCGCGCCGGTGCGGCGAGCGGTTGGCCCGCATCAGCCGGTCCAGGATGGGAAGGGCGAACGCCGCGGTCTTGCCGGTGCCGGTTTGGGCACAGCCGAGCAGATCGCGAGCGGCAAGAACATGAGGAATCGCCTGGGATTGGATCGGGGTGGGGGTGGTGTAGCCTTCGCCGAGAACGGCGCGCAGGAGGGGCTCGGCGAGCCCGAGTGCTCGAAACGTCATGAATGGTCTCGTGGGACAAACCCAGGACCAGATGCGATGAACGCACACCGCGTTCTCAGAAGGCCATTGGTACCTGGCAGTCCTCCAATGGCCGATGCCGAGAGGATGGAACTTTCCTGTTTATACCATATCCGGCAGGGAAGTCCAGGGGGAAGCGGCCCTTCGCCCACGCGATCGGGTGGCACGCCCTATTCGGTGATCGTGCTGGTAGACAGGTCCAAGTGACCCTGGCCCGTACTTCCTCTTCAACGCGCATCGCGGCCTTTCCCTGGCCAATCCCAGTGGACCAGGTCGTCGCTCCAGGCGATTCCCAGGCTGACGTGGCTGGCCCAGCCGCCGCGCGGATCGCCTTCCGGCCACCGGGAGCCGTGGAAGAACATCAGGGCCTTGCCCACGCGGGGCTCTTTGCGCAGGTCGAGCACGAATCCGGCGGAGAGCCGGCCCTTGGCCCAATCCCAATCCTCAAGCCCTAACGTGAGCAGGCCGCAATCGCGCCACGCCTTCAAGTCCCCGGAGCGCTTGACGCCGATGCCCGTCTGCGGGGCGTAGAAGAGCACGTACTGGTCCCGATCGACAATCACGCAGGGATTCTCACCGCCGGCTCCCACGCCGGCAGGGGTCCACGTCTTCAGGTCTGTGGACCAGGAGTAACGAACCTGGCCGCGCTCCTTATAAAAACACCACCACCGGGCCGGATCGTCCTTGTCGCGCACCAGATAGGGATCGATCAGGCGTCCCATCATCTCCTGTGGAACGTCCGGCCCTTTGACCGGCAGCAACTCCGGCTCACCCCAGTTCTCCAGGTCTCGGCTCCGCATGGTCCAGAGCCGCGACGTCGCATCGCCGTACTGCACCACCCAGCGCGGCGAACCGGGCTTCCGGGAAGGCGACGGCTTCTGCGGCGTGGGATAGGTCTGGAGACAGAGCACAAAATCCGCGCCGTCGCGAATGACGTTCCCAGGACTGGCGAAGTTCTTGGACCGGTCCTTCGGGGTGAACGGCTTCGGCTCGGTCCAGTGCGTCAGGTCCCTGCTCTTGCTCCAGGCGGTCTGCCAGTAGATCAGCCCGTCGAGGTCGATCGTGCCGAGGGTGAAGTAGAGATAAAACGTTCCGTCGCGGTAGAACGCCGCGGGATCGCGGTAGGCGGTGTCGTCATCGCCCTGAAAGAGGATGGGCGATCGGAGTCTCGACACCTCGACCTTGGCGGCCGGCGGGCCCTCGGCCCACGCAACCGCCGTCGCGCAAGCGCACCCGGCGAGAAACACCAAGATCAAGCGGCAGGGGCTCATTTTCATCGTGCGGGCCTTTCCTTCGGGATTATGGACCCCTGCGCGGAAGGCGGTCAAGCAGGCCGGCGCTTGATGGAGTCGGAGCGGGGCCGGGCGGGTATGGCACGCGACAGGTAGCCCAGGTGCCGCCCGGTTGACCGTCAAGCCCCCACATGCTAGTTTATGGGGTTTTCTTAGCTTCGCCAAAGCAACAAGCGGGGGAACCCGCGAGCCAATGACCGAGGAATGACATGCGGCACGACGTGACGTTGATTACGGGGGACGGGGTGGGGCCGGAACTTGCCAAGGCGGCCCGGCGGTGTGTGGATGCCACGGGCGTGGACATCCGGTGGGACGAGCAGGAGGCGGGCATCGACGTGATGGCGCGGACCGGCAATCCCTTGCCGCAGGCGGTCCTCGAGAGTGTCCGCCGCACCCGCTGCGCGCTCAAGGCCCCGATCACCACGCCCGTGGGTACGGGCTTTCGCAGTATCAACGTCTTCCTGCGTCAGGAACTGGGGCTCTACGCCTGCCTGCGTCCGTGCAAGTATTATCCCGGCGTGCGGACCTTCTTCAGCAGCGTGCCGGTCGATCTGGTGATCGTCCGCGAGAACACGGAGGACTTGTACGCGGGGATCGAGTTCGAGCAGGGCCGGCCCGCCACCGCCGAACTCTTCGACACCATCAACAAAGTCTCGGCCGACCGGCGGATCAAATCCGGGCGGGACGAGACGGGCATCTCGATCAAGCCGATCAGCATCTCCGGCACGGAGCGGATCGTGCGCTACGGCTTCCAGTACGCCGTGGACAACGGCCGCCGCAAGGTGACGGTCGTCCACAAGGCGAACATCATGAAGCATACCGACGGGCTGTTTCTGGCCACGGCCCGGCGCGTGGCCGAGGAGTTCGCCGGGAAGGGGATCGAGTTCGAGGACCGCATCGTCGACAATATGTGCATGCAGTTGGTCCAGAAGCCCGAACTGTACGACGTGGTGGTCCTGCCGAACCTCTATGGCGACATCCTGAGCGACCTGGCGGCCGGGTTGGTGGGCGGCTTGGGCATGGCGCCGGGCGCGAACATCGGTCCGGAGGGCGCGGTCTTCGAGGCGACCCACGGCAGCGCCCCCAAGTACAAGGGCCAGAACAAGGTGAACCCCACGGCCCTGATCCTCTCCGCCGTGCTCATGCTCCGGCACCTGAAAGAAAAGGAGGCCGCCGACCGCCTGGAGAAGGCCGTGGCCGCGGTGGTCGCCGAGGGCAAGGACGTGACCTACGATATGAAGCCCCATCGCGACGACCCCACCGCCGTCGGCACCCAGGAAATGGCCGAGGCGATCTGCCGGAAGATGGGGTAGCCACTTCCCTTAGGGACGACAAGGGCGTAGGGGTTGACTTTTTGGGCAAGAAGTATAGACTAGTCTACGACCAGTCGAATGCCGGAGGCTTTGTGGATGGATGCTACGCTCGGGGCTTATGAGGCCAAGACACACCTGTCGAGTTTGCTCGACCGGGTTGCCCAGGGGGAAGAGTTCACCATTACGAAGCACGGCGTGCCGGTGGCCCGTTTGGTCCCCGTGGGCAGTCGTTCCCGACGAGATGTTCGTGAAGCGATCGAAGCGATTCGGGAACTCCGCAAGGGCAACAGACTTGGCGGGCTGAAGATCCGGGATTTGATTGAGGAAGGCCGCCGATGAGCCGATTTGTGCTCGACTGCTCGATCGCGGCAGCCTGGTTCTTCGAGGATGAGACTAGTGCCCTGGCTGAGCATGTTCTGGGCAGTCTTGCCACGCACGAAGCCGTGGTGCCAAGCATTTGGCCGCTGGAGATCGCGAACGTGCTGGTTCTGGCCGAGCGTGCCCGGCGCACCACTCCCGCGAAGTCCGAGCAGTTCCTTGCCCGTTTGACCGACATGCCGATCGTGCTGGATCATCGAGACGCGGATCGTGCCTTCTCCGCCGTGCTGGCGTTTGCCCGGCTCTATGGACTGACGTCCTACGACGCAGCGTACTTGGAACTGGCCCTTCGCGACGATCTTCCCCTGGCCACGCTCGATGTCCCACTGCGCAAGGCGGCCTCGAAGGCCGGTGTTTCGCTGGTGTCAGAGCCATAGCCGATAGGGTGCGTGCTTTGCACGCACGCGAGAACGGGCGAGGGCGGTGAAGTCCCCGCGTGCGTGCAGAGCACGCACCCTGCCTTCTCGGAGGGCATCGACTTGCCCGCGGACACCTCGCTCGTTATCCTGACCGTGCGATTCTGCTTCCGCCGTGTTGTCCGCTGAGGAGAATGGAGCCATGGCTTGCCGCACGCTGCAATGGGTTCTCGTGGGAATTGGTCTGGCCTTCTCGGCTGCCGCCTCGGCCGCGGAGCCGCCCGCGTTTCGGTCGGCCAAGCCGGTGTGGCCCAAGGGGCGGGAAGCGGAAATGAACCTCACGGTCGGGTTTCGGGCCGTGTTCGAGGTCCCGGCCGGCAATGTAGCACAGCCGCCCTCGGCTGTGTTGGGAGGCTCCGCACAGGCGCCCTCCACGGTGATTGGAAGTTCCGCACAGCCGGGGGCGGCTGTGCCACACGTCGTGCTCCGCGTCGCGGCGGCCACGATCTATCGGGCGTGGCTCAACGGTGAGTTCCTCGGGTGCGGGCCGGCCCGGGGGCCGCACGGGTTCTACCGGGTCGATGTGTGGGACCTCACCGGAAAACTCAAGCCGGGAAGGAACCTCGTAGCGCTCGAGGTGGCCGGGTACAACAGCAACAGCTATTACCTCTTGGACCAGCCGTCGTTCTGCCAGGCCGAGGTCGCGGCCGGCGACCGCGTGCTCGCCTCCACGGCCGGCGACGGCGTACCTTTTGCCACCGGCGTGCTCGACGACCGCGTCCAGAAGGTGCAGCGCTACAGCTTCCAGCGGCCGTTCATCGAGGTCTACCGGCTCAAGCCCGGTTGGGACCGCGGGTT
>CAYSGY010000305.1:0-7204 GCA_964430315.1 uncultured Planctomycetaceae bacterium | reverse complement strand
TGCGAAGAAAGCGATCTCCGGATCGCCCTTGGGCCGGACCTGGGCGGAGAAGTTCCGGATTTCTTCCAGGTGATTGCAGAGCGACGCGTCGTCGAGATTGCCCAGCCCTGCGAACTGCCCACACGTCAGGAAACGGACGCCCGTGGACTGGCTGTAGTAGTAAATCTCCCTCCCCCCCAGGGCCATGCGCGAGCCTTCGATCATGGCCCGCATCTCGACCGCGGACCGCGGCAAGGGGCTGATCCGCCACCACTCGCCCCGCTCCTTGATCGCCTGGCGGACCTTCTCATTGAGCACGCCGAGGAACTTGATTCGATCCTTGGAGACAAGCTCCTGGAGCATTGCGTCGGCCTGGAATGCCAAGGGCATGTTGTCCGGATCGGGCCGGATGAGGATCGCCCCGTCGTCGACGATCAGGTCGACCGCGCTCTGCCATTCCACGGTCTCTTCCTGGCTGCTGAGCGGGGCGAGCGCTTCGGTTTGGCGATGCTCGTTGAGGAAGTCGAGGTAGGCGCGGCGCTGGGTGGCGTGGATCCCGGGAATCGTCACCAGGGTGCTGCTCCAGGGAAACGCCGTGGCGATCCGCGACTTGAGCCGCCCGTTGGCGCCTTTCGCAAACGGATCGTCACCGAGAACCTTGATTCTACCCTTCATCCGTCCGCTCCTTCTGCTTTCTCAAGGATAGACGATCTTTGCCTCACCGTCGAGGGAAGGACGCACCGGGCGATTTGCCGCAACGCACACCGCGCGATACACTGGAGGTTGGTTCCGCGTCTCGAACCGGCCGGTAGAGTGGTTGCTGTCCCGTCAAGGTAAGAGTGGCGTATGAAGAAGTTGATCCAGGTTCTCGGGGCGGGTTGTGCGAAGTGCGAGAATCTCAGGCGAAACGCCGAGACCGCCGTGCGGGAACTCGGCATCGACGCGGTGGTCGAGAAGATCACCGATGTCGATGCGATGCTTGAACTTGGCGTCCTGGTGACCCCGGCCCTGGCGGTCGACGGCGAGGTCAAGGCCGCCGGCAGGCTGCTCACGCCGGAGGAGATCAAGGCGATCCTGGCCTGACCGCTCGCTTGCCGTCCCTCGCCTGCGATTCGGGCGAGTGTCCTAGGGGGTGTCCTCCGGGTCAAGTCGCGCGGCCCCGGACGTCCGAGGGCGCGCAAGTGCTGATTTCCCAAGGCGTTACAGGTTTGAGCCTACTCCGCTCGGCCCGCGCGGGAATCGCCGTGCGCCGGGCCGCCGATTGCACGGCCGCGCCCCACGGCGTAGATTGAAGAAGACGCTTCGCGTATTGCCTATTCAGGGCGATAGAACGCGCTCCCCGGGTGGAAAGGTGAGCCATGCCTCAGGCCATTGCCGATCCCGAAGACCTGCGGCGTTTCGCGGCGGGTTTGCGGAAGTTCAATACCGACGTGCGGGACCGCATCACGGCGATGAACGGGCAGTTGGTTGCCTTGGGAAAGTCGTGGCGCGATCAGGAGAACAAGAAGTTCGTCGAGGCCTTCGAGCAGGAGATGCGGACGATCGCCCACCTCATCGAAGTGACCGAGGAGCACATCCCTTTTCTCCTTCGGAAGGCCGAGGCCATCGAGCGGTACTTACAGCAAAGGTAGCGCCCCATGAGCCGCTCGGCCCAGGTCCGCTCGCTCGACGCCCTGCATCGCATGGCAGCGGCCGTGCGTGTCTTTGCCGAAGATTCGTCGGTTGCCCTGGATGATCTGCGCATGGACCTCCATCGCATCCTCCAGTGGATCGAGTACGATCAGAAGGACTACTGGACCCAGGAGCTGCGCCGTGCCGAGCAGGCGTTGACGGAGGCCCGACTCAACCTCGAACGGGCCAGGATGTTCCGGTTCGGCGACAGCCAGCCCTCTTGCTACGTGGAGAAGAAGGCCCTGGAGGCGGCCCAGCGCCGGATCGAGGCGGCCCGGCGCAAACTCGAGGCCGTCAAACGATGGGGCCGGCTCATGGAACACGAAGCCACCGAGTGCCGCAGCGCCGTCGCTCCGTTGGCCCATTGGGTCCAAACCGACGCCCCCCGGGCCGTGGCGCTGTTGAGGCGATTGAGCGGGGCCCTCGAATCCTATGTGGGCCTGGAGATTACGGAACAATCGGAGCAATCCGACCAGCCGGAACGACCCGGGCAGCCTGCCGACAACGCACCGCCGGCCCCCGCCGAGCAGAAGGCCGAGGGCGACAAGACCGAGGAGTCCAAGGCAACGGAGCAGGAGTCCTGACCATGCGAGGCTGTGACCCGGCCATGATTGCCGCGAAGCTGGCGATGGCCAAGGAGACGCTCGACCATGCCGGCAGCGAGGTGGCCTCGCAATGGGACGACGCCGCACACGGCAGTTTCGATGCCCAGTTCCTGACGCCCTTGGAGCCGAAGGTGAAGCGGGCCGTGGAGGCCATCCGGCATCTGGCGGAGTCGATCGCCAAGGCGGAGCGGGAGTGTTCGGAATGACGGAACCACTCGGAACGAGCCGCTTGCGGGAACTGGTGCTTGAGGTGCGCCGGCTCGTGGCCGAACGGGCGGCGGCGGAGTCCGGCCTTGCCACGGATCTCGGGGCCAAGAGGCAAGCGGCCGATCGGCAGTTTGAGGAAGCCCGCAAGGACGCCGCGGCCCGGCACCAGCGCGACCGGGCTCAGACCGAGGCCGAGTACCAATCGCTCCGCAGCGAGATCATCGCGCAATACCAGTCGGATCAGAGCACGGCGAAAGAGCAGTACGACGCGGCGCGGGCCGAAATCGCCGAGAAGGGCGAGGAGGACGAAGCGGCGGCGAAGCGGCGTTTGCAGGAGGCCCAATGGCAGGCCACAGCGATCTTCGAGGCCGGCGAACACACGCTCGAAGGCTGGTTGAAGGAGGCACAGTCGCAGTTGGGAGAGATGGAGCAACAACTGCAAGTGCTGCGTCAGGAGGCGGCGCAGGTGTTTCAACTCCGGTGCCTGCGGGGCGACGGTCCGCCGCCGACGATCCCCGTCTCCCAGCAAGCCCCGGCCCCGCGATTCGTCGAACTAACCGGCATCGCCCGGGGGCTGTTGCAGGAACTTACGGCGAAGAAGAAGAGCCCCGGGCTGCTGAAGTCGCTCTTCGGCCACAAGCCGGACACCCAAGGACCCGAGCAAACGGCCACGGCCCTGCGTCATACGCTGGAGGCGGCCGCGATTGCCTGGCGCGCGGCATGGGAGACCGTTCACGCCGACGGGCAGCGGCGAAGCGCGGCGATCGCCGCGCAACTGAGCGCGGAGATGAAGCGGGCCTCCGACGAATTCTCCCAGGTCTGCGCGGATTTGCGTTCCCAGCGGCAGGCGTCGTGCAAAGAGGCGGAGGCGGCGTTTATGGCCGCGCGTTCCACGATCAGTTCCCGCCACAACGCCCAACGGCGCGAACTGGACGATCGTTATGCCCAGCGGCTCCGCGAAATCGACGCAATCTACGGAGCCGAAGCCGAGCGACTGAGCCGCGGCTACTCCCAGGCGACGACCAACTGGGAGGGCCGCTTCGAGCGCGAGTGGCAAGGCGTGGCCGATCGCTGGCTCTCGGGGATGCAACGCTTCCATGCCGCCGTGGGCACGATGAACGCCCTCCGAGAGCGGTTGTTTCCCGAATGGGACTCGCCCGCGTGGAACCAGTGGACGCCGCCCGCCGCCATCCCGCCGGTCGTCCCCTTCGGACGCATCGAGTTAAGCCTCGCCGACCTGGAAGACGGCATGCCGCAGGAACCGCAGCTCGTGCCGCCCGACACCGAGTTTGCGATCCCGGCCATGTTCCCGTTCCGCGATCATTCCTTGCTGCTGCTGAAGGCCCGCGACGAGGGCCGAGCCCGGGCCGTCGAGGCCATCCAGAACGTCATGCTCCGCATGCTGACCGCCTTTCCCCCCGGCAAGGTCCGCTTCCTCATCGTCGATCCGGTGGGACTCGGCGAGAATTTCTCCGCCTTCATGCACCTGACCGACTACAACGATCAACTCGTCTCCAGCCGGATCTGGACCGAGAGCGGGCACATCGAGCGGCGGCTGGGCGAACTCACCGAGCACATGGAGAACATCATCCAGGTGTACCTCCGCAACGAGTTCGCCGCGCTCCAGGACTACAACGAATCGGCCGGGGAGCTTGCAGAACCCTATCGCGTGCTGGTCGTGGCGAATTTTCCCGCGGGGTTCTCGGAGATCGCGGGCCGCCGCCTGCTGAGCATCGTGGCGAGCGGCGCCCGCTGCGGCGTCTACACCCTGCTGAGCCGCGACGCCACGATGCAACTGCCGCGCGAGTTCCAGCTTTCCGACCTCCAACGCAACGCGATCCGGCTGGCGTGGAACGACGGGACGTTCGCCTGGGAGGATCCCGACGTGCAAGGGCTCCGGCTGCTCCTGGACACCCCTCCGCCCACCGAACGTTTCACGGAGATCGTGCGCCGCGTGGGCCACGAATCGCGCGACGCCGGGCGCATCGAACTTCCCTTCGACTGGATCATCCCCGACGAGGACCAGTGGTGGACCACCGACAGCCGCGCCGGGATCGACGTTCCCCTGGGCCGGGCCGGCGTGACCAAGCTCCAGCACATCCAACTCGGCAAGGGAACCTCGCAGCACGTGCTGATCTCCGGAAAGACCGGCTCCGGCAAATCCACGCTGCTCCACGTGCTCATCCTGAACCTCGCCCTCCGCTACAGCCCCGACGAGGTGGAACTCTACCTGGTCGACTTCAAGAAAGGGGTCGAGTTCAAGGCGTACGCTCAGTACGGGCTGCCGCACGCCCGGATCGTCGCCATCGAGAGCGAGCGGGAGTTCGGCCTCAGCGTCCTGGAGCGGCTCGACGCGGAACTCCGGCAGCGCGGCGACCTGTTCCGCCAGAAGGGCGTGCAGGACGTGCAAGGGTTCCGCGCGGCCGAGCCGGGGGCGAGGATGCCCCGCGTCTTGCTCGTGATCGACGAATTCCAGGAACTGTTCGTCGAAGACGACCGCATCGCGCAAAACGCCATGCTGCTCTTGGACCGCCTGGTGCGCCAGGGGCGTGCCTTTGGAATCCACGTCCTTCTGGGCTCGCAGACGCTGGCCGGCGCCTACTCGATTCCCCGGGCTACGATTGGCCAGATGGCGGTCCGCATCGCCCTCCAGTGCAGCGAGGCCGACGCCCACCTCATCCTCAGCGAGGAGAACACCGCGGCCCGGTTGCTCAGCCGCCCCGGCGAGGCCATTTACAACGACGCCAACGGGCTCTACGAAGGAAACCATCCGTTCCAGATCGTATGGCTCTCCGACAAGCAGCGGGAGGACTACCTGGGCCGGCTCTCCCGTTGGGCTGAATCGCACGGCCACGCCTGCCCGCCGGCCATCGTGTTCGAGGGGAACCAACCGGCCGACCCGCGCAAGAATGCTGCTTTGTGCGGGTTGATTGCCTCACCTGCGTGGTCGGAGCGGCACCTGGCCCCGCGGGCGTGGCTCGGTTCACCGGTCGCGATCCGGGAGGCGACCGCCGCCGTGTTCGCCCGCCAAGGGGGCGCGAACCTGCTGATCGCGGGCCACCAGGAAGACACGTCGCTGGGCATCCTGGCCACGGCGGTGATCGGCCTGGCGGCCCAAAGCCCGCCTACCGGTTCCGACGGCGGCCCCGCCACGCGGTTCTACGTGCTCGACGGCATGCAGCCCGACGCGGCCCACGCCGGACTCTGGCAGCGTCTGGCCGACGCGCTGCCGCACGCCGTGACGATCGTCGGGCCGCGGGAGGCGTCCCGGGTCATGGCCGAGATCTCGGAGGAGCTGGCCCGCCGCGAGCAGCCGGGCCAGGAGTTCGGGCCGCCGATCTACTTGATCGTGTACGACCTGGGCCGGTTCCGCGACCTGCGCAAACGCGACGACGATTTCGGCTTCTCACGCGACGACGAGGGCGCGGCCAAGGACCCCGCCCGGCAGTTCCGCGACATCCTCCACGAAGGCCCCGCCGTCGGTATCCACGCCCTGATTTGGGGCGACAGCTACAACAGCATCACCCGGGTACTGGACCGCCGCGCCCTGGACGACGTAGACCTGCGCATCCTGTTTCGGATGAACGCCGCCGATTCCAGCAACCTGATCGACACCCCGGCCGCCAGCCTGCTGGGCGTCTTCCGGGCGATCTTCGACGACAAGGGGCAGGGGCTTTCCGAAAAACTCCGCCCCTACGGCCCGCCCGAACAGGAATGGCTCGATTGGGTCGCCACGCGACTCAAGGCCCGTTGACCCGGAATATGGTTCATCCGACTGAAGGGTGCGCAGAGGCAAGTTGTTGCGCGGGTTGCGGCTGTGCCACACGTCGAAGCACGACGGGCGGGGCACTAGTCGGGGTCGAAGCACGACCTGGGCGGGAGCGGGAAATCGGCGAACGAGTTGCCACCCGCCGCGATCGCCACGACCCGAAACGCGCCCTCCGGGGCCGGCTTGGCGATCCCGCGGGGACTGTTCGGCGTGGTCGGACCGACCAGGCATGTCGCCGTGCAAGGCGGCACGGCGACCACGTGGACCGGCACCACGTCCGACTCGCGGCACGCCCGGCGGCAGGCCTCGATCTGCGCCCACGTGACGCCCACCATTTGGGAGAGCCTCGCCGCGCGATCGTCCTGGAGATCGAGCACCAGAATGATCGCGCCTTCCAGCCCGTGGGTCAAAGCCTTCTGGTAGGAGAACTCGATCCGCTCGCGGTTGAGCAGTAGGAGTTGACGCCGGTACTCGGTGGCGAGCGACTCCTGCGCGGGCGGCACCCTCAAGGACCGGTCGTCCGGCTCCGCTCCGTGGTCCGTGCCCATGCGGCAGCCCTTCGATCAAGTGGTGGCGGTCGGCGATTTCGCTTGCTGCGACCGATCGACGTAGGTCGTGTGGAGCAGGTGGTGCGAGAGGTGGCCCAGGGGCTTCTCGAAGAACTCCTTGTAGAGCTGCTCGACCTCGGGGTTCTCGTGGGACTTGCGAAGCTCGCGGGCGCGGTCGTCGAGATTGACCCCTTCAGTGCGGGCCTTTCGGGTCAGCGTGTTCGTGGGGATGATCTGCCCGCCGCCGCCGATGCAGCCCCCTTCGCAGGCCATGAACTCGATGAAGTGGTACCCGGCGAACTCGCCGCCGGTGCGGACCGATTCGCAGACCTTGCGGGCGTTGCCCAGGCCGTGGGCCACCGCCACCTTGAGTTCGACCCCGTTGACTGCGACGGACGCGACCTTCACGCCGTCGAGCGTGCCGA
>CAYSGY010000304.1:0-7233 GCA_964430315.1 uncultured Planctomycetaceae bacterium | reverse complement strand
AGCCGGAGCCGCCCGCCCGCACGAGTTCGTAGAGGCAAGAGACCGTCCCGCCCGCTCCCGAGGGACGCCCGGAGCCGACGCCGCCTCGCCAAGAGCCGCCCGCCCCGTGGTACAGGCTCGTCGGCGTGGCGAGCGTCGCCTATGGCAGCGTCGCGGCGTTGGTGAGTCTCGCCTCGGTCCTGTTCTATCCCATCGACATCTTCCGATGGCCCGCCGCCGTGGCCTTGCCGGTAGCCATTGCCGTCGGCGGCGTGCTCATCCTGAAGCGTCACTCCCACGGGCCGGCGTGTGCCGGGCTGTCGTGCGTGTTCCTCTGCTTCTTCTTCGGTTGGCGTACTGTCTTCAACACGTTGGGGGCCCTGACCGCCGGCCGGCTTTGGGACGTCCTGCTCTTCCTCGGATTCTTCGTGGCCGTCTATTCCGTCCCGATCGGCATCACGGTCTGGTGCCTCCGCGTGGAGACTGAGAGACAGAGACGCGAGGCAGATGAGGAGCGCACGGACGACTGATCCGGAGGGCACGCCGCTTGCCGGAATCCCGAGGTTCGTCCATATTGGGGGCGCATACTGACGACCTGTCGCAACGTCCGCACAGCGCCGTGCGAGGATCCTGGAATGAAACATCGTCGCTTCGTCTGTTCGGTGTCCGTCTGGATGGTGGCCGCGGTGGCTGCGTCGGGAATCTTGCCGGCAAGCGCCGCGACACCGCCTCCGCTGGCGGTGGTGTGTGCCGAGGACGCCGAAATCGACGCGCGGCAACTCATCGCGATCGACCGCGAGGTCGAGGAGGCCCTTGCAGCCCGGCAAATGCCAGGCTGCGTCGTGCTCATCGGCCGCCACGGCAAGATCGTGTTTCAGCGGGCCTACGGCAGCCGCCAGGTCCTGCCCGAACGCATCCCGATGACGCTCGACACGGTCTTCGACCTCGCCTCGCTCACCAAGCCGGTGGCTACGGCCACGAGCGTGATGCTCCTGATCGAGCGCGGGTCGGTTCGCCTGGAGGATCCGGTGTCACGTCACGTTCCCGAGTTCGCCGGCCATGGGAAGGAGCCGATCACGGTGCTCCAGCTCTTGACCCATCAGGGCGGACTGGTGGCCGATAACCCCATGAGCGACTACCGCGAGGGGCCTCAGAAGGCCTGGCAACGGATCTTCGCCGCCAAGCCCGCGCTCGCGCCGGGAACCCGGTTCCTCTATTCCGACGTCGGCTATCTCGTCCTCGGGGAGTTGGTGCGCCGGGTGGCGGGGAAGGGCGTGGACGACTTCTCGCAGACCAACCTCTTCGGGCCGCTCGGGATGCGCGAAACCTGCTTCCTCCCGCCGGCCGGGCTGCGTCGCAGGGCCGCGCCCACGGAGAAACGCGACGGAAAATGGATCCAAGGCGAAGTCCACGATCCGCGGGCGTTCGCCTTGGGCGGAGTGGCCGGACATGCCGGACTGTTCTCGACCGCACGCGACTTGGCCGTCTACGCCCGGATGCTCCTGCGACGCGGTCAGCTTGGCGGGGTTCGCGTGCTCAAGGAATCGACGGTGGAGACCATGACCAGGCCGTACCCCGTGTCGGCCGGACTGCGTGGGTTGGGATGGGACATGCGCACGGGCTATTCCACGAACCGCGGCAAGTCGTTCTCCGCCCGGGCCTTCGGCCACGGCGGGTTCACCGGCACGGCCCTGTGGATCGACCCGGAACTCGATCTCTTCGTCATCTTCCTCAGCAACCGCCTCCACCCCGACGGCAAAGGGTCGGTCAACGCCCTGGCCGGCCGCATCGGCACGATCGCCGCCGGTGCAGTGACCGACCGCCCGTAGGGCGGACCCGCACCACGATCCGCGGAGCCCCGTTTCTCGCCTCGTTCCCACGCTCTGCCGCCTCGTCCCCCCGCTGTGCCGCCTCGTACCCCCGCTCTGGGTGGGAACGCATGGTTCGCCGCTCTGCGGCCCGTGGAGCCGCATCGCTCGCGCCGGACTCCGGGTGCCCCGCTGCGTTCCGTGGGCCACGGGCCGCAGAGCGGCCCTTCGCGCGTTGCCACGCGGAGCGTGGGAACGAGCCTTCACCACGCTACTTGTCGAGCGAGCGGATCTTGAGGTTCCGGTAGCTCACGTTGGCGCCGTGATCCTGGAGCCCGATGTGTCCTTTGCGGGGAAAATCCTTGATGGCGTTCTTGTACTTGTTCTTCGTGCCGTCGGGATTCTTGCCGGGCGTGATCCAGCGGTCCAGGTCCGCGTCGATGATCTTCTCGTCGTTCATCACCACGCTCAGACGGCTCCCCTTCGCAGTGATTACGACGTGGTTCCAGGCGCCGGCCTTGACCATGTCCTTGGTCGGGGCGAGGGCGTCGTAGATCGCCCCGCAACTATGCTTGCTCGGCTTGCCCTGCGGATTGAGCACCTGGATCTCGATGCCCGTCTGGACGCAGTCGCGCGGGTTGCCGGTGCGGATGAAGATGCCGCTGTTGCCTTCGGTCTTGAACTCGAGGTCGAGCACGAAATCGCCGAAGCGCTCTTTGGTCCAGAGGTCGCCGGCCTTGGGCTTGCGCACCATGGCGCCCGCTTCCACCACCCAGCCTTGGCCGGGCGCCTTCCCTTGGGCGTTCTGCCAGCCGGCGAAGTCCTTGCCGTTGAAGAGCGTCTGCCAGGCGCCCTGCCCGCTGTCGGCCGCCAACGCCGACGTGCCCGCCGCTGCCACGAGAAACGAAAGGACCGTCGCGACGGCCAAGGAGCCCTTTCCTGCGAGATGAAATCGCCGATGCATGCTGCGTCTCCTGGTTGCTGTGAATCTTGACATTGTATCCCAAGACTATCCTTGTACCGGCCGTCGGGCCGCTCGGCAATCCCCGGGGGCATTCCCTCAGGCTGTCGCTGACCCCCGCGTGTGGCACAGCCGCCCTCGGCTGTGCGGGCAAGGTACGCACAGCCGGGGGCGGCTGTGCCACACAACTACCGCACAGCCGGGGCGGCTGTGCCACACAAGATGCGGGAGAGATTCTCAACCGCCTTCGACTTGCTCCACGAGGCTGAGCGTCCGGCCGTGGGCGTATCGCGTGTCGAGTTGCTCGCCGGGGGCGAGTTCCCGGGCGTCGTGCACAAGGCGCCCATCGGCCACGCGGCGGGTGAGGCTGTAGCCCCGGGCCAGGACGGCCAGCGGGCTGAGCCCTTCGAGGCGAGCGGCGAGCGAGTCCACCTGCTCGCCGGCCCGCTGGAGACGCCGCCGCACCGCGCGAAGGCAGCGGGCCTCGAGATCATCGAGCTGTCTCGCACGGTCGTGGACGAGCGTGAAGGGGCGCCGGAAGACCCGTTGCCGGGCCAGTGCAGCGAGCCGATCCCGCCCCGCCTCGGCCGCGGACCGGAGCGCGGCCCCCAGGCGTTGCCGGTACTGCTGGAGCCGTTGGGCGACTTCGGCGGCGGCAGGCACGACCCGCTCCCCGGCTTCGCTGGGCGTCAGGGCCCGGACGTCGGCGGCCAGGTCGGCCAGCGTGACGTCGATCTCATGGCCCACGCCCGAAACGACCGGCGCCCGCGAGGCCGCGATCGCCCGGACCACGACCTCCTCGTTGAAGGCCCAAAGGTCTTCGAGGCTGCCGCCGCCGCGGGTCACGACCAGGCAATCGACCGGGACCGCGAGGCGGTTGACCAGGGCGATGGCCGCCGCGATTTCCTCCGCGGCCCCTTCGCCCTGGACGCGCACGGGAACCACGAGCACGTCGGAGGCCCGCCATCGCCGCCGGAGCACTTCGAGGAAGTCGCGCAGGGCCGCGCCCGTCGGGCTGGTCACCACGGCGATCCGCCGCGGAAACCGCGGCAACGGACGCTTGCGCGCCGGGTCGAAGAGTCCTTCCTTGGCCAGCTTCGCGTGGAGTTGCCGCAGGGCCAACTCCAGGGCCCCCAGCCCGCAGGGCTCGATCGCCTCCACGATCAACTGGTAGCGCCCTCGCGGCGCATACACCTCGAGGTGCCCGCGGCAGACCACCTCCAGCCCGTCGTGCAGGTCGAACCGCACGCGGGCCATCGTGCTCCGCCACAGGACGGCCGGAAGCTGCGCCTCGGGATCCTTGAGGGTGAAGTAGCAGTGCCCCGAGCGAGGCCGCGCCAGATCGCCGATCTCGCCACGCACCCAAACCGTGGGAAAGGTCGACTCCAACACGTCCTTGATCAGGGCCGAGAGCTGGCCGACCGAAAGCACCTGCTGCCCGAGCGATGCCTCGGCCTCTCCACCGATCCTCGCGAATGCGGCGTCTGCCTCCGAAGGTTCAAATCCGTTCCTCATGGTTCGTTTGGCAGGGCGGAGGAGTCTTGGTGGCCGGCACGGCGATCGAGTATAGGCTCTCTTCCCGGCCCAGGGCAAGGTGGCCCACGCCCATCCGTTGACAGGCCGGATGCTCCCGGTTTAGACTCGGCCTCGTGCAAGAGAGAATCTCCGATCCGTCGAGGTAGCCCAAATGCGATGGTCCAAGAACGCGATTCCTGTTGGCTTGGTGTTGCTCGTCGTATTCGCCGGGACCGCGATGGTGGTGCTTGCGCGGCCGGTGAACTACGACGAAGCGAAAGTCGGCCCTTACACGCTGCCCGACCCGCTGACGTTCCGCGACGGGACCAAGGTCGCCTCGCCCGCCCAGTGGCCCAAGCGACGTGCCGAAATCGTCGCCCTGTTCGAGGACCAGATGTACGGGCTGATTCCCGCGCCGCCGGCCGTGATGCGTCTGGAACTGCTCGAAAGCCGCGAGGTCCTTCAGGGACGCGCCACTCGCAAGCAGGTGCGGATGTGGTTCCGGAAGGAGGACCGCGGCCCGAAGATCGACTGGATCCTCTTTATTCCGAACAACGCCCGCCGCCCCGTGCCCGCGTTCCTGGGGCTCAATTACCACGGCAACCAGGAGATCGACGCCGATCCGGCCATCCGGATCTGCGAAGGCTGGCTGCGCAACAACGCGAAGCATTTCGTGACCGACCACCGGGCCGTGGAGAAGAGCCGGGGGCTGGACCCGAAGAGCTGGCCGGTCGAGACGCTGATCTCGCGAGGCTACGCCCTGGTGACCGCCTGCTACGGCGACATCGCCCCGGACGACAAGGACCTGTACACGCAAGGCGTCCATGTGCTCTTCCCGCCGTCCAAGCCCGGCGTGGGCAACAACACCACGGCGCTGGCCGCCTGGGCCTGGGGGCTCCTGCGCGGCATGGACATGGTGGAGCGGGAAGGGGCCATCGACGCGAAGCGCGTGGCGGTGATCGGATGTTCGCGGCTGGCCAAAGCCGCGCTGCTGGCCGGCGCGAAGGACGAACGCTTCGCGGTCGTCATTCCCAATCAGACCGGCGGCGGCGGAGTTCCCCTGGCCAGGCGGGACTTCGGCGAAAACGTCTCCACGCAGAACAAGATGTTCCCGTACTGGTTCTGCGGCAATTTCCGCCAGTACAGCGACCGTGAGGCCGAGATGCCCTTCGACCAGCACATGCTCGTGGCCGCCTGCGCCCCGCGCCGGGTGTATGTGTCGAGCTTTCCCGGCCCGTGGTTCGACCCCTATGGCGAGTTTCTCAGCATGAAGGCCGCCGAGCCGGTCTGGAAGTTCCTGGGCCTTCCCGGCCTGCCGGCCGCCAAGTGGCCGCCGGAAATGGAGCCGTCGATGAGCACGCACCTGGCCTATCACCGCCGGCCGTTCGAGCACGGCATCGCCCCATACGATTGGCAGTGCTACCTGACGTTCACCGACCGTGCGTTCGACCAGCAGATCGACTGGCAGGCCGAAAGGACCGACGTCTGGCACGGCTTCACGCGCCATCACTTCAAGGTCGACGGATGCGACGGCTGGGTGGCCGTGCCGCAGCGGCCGCGTCCCGGCAACCACTGGGTGTGGTGCACGGAATGGCCGGAGGCCTTCACCGCGCGCACCGGCACCGAGCGGCTGCTGCAAGAAGGCTTCTATCACCTTCACATCAAGGTGGGCACCATGTCGCTGGGCAGCCCGGCCGCCCTGGCCCGCATGGACGCCTTCTACCGGCATATCGTCCGCAAGGGGCTGAACCCGCGGGGCACGCTGACCGGCGTCAGCCGCGGCGGTCTCTACGCCTACCGTTTCGCCGCGGACCATCCGGATCGGGTGCTCTGCGTCTACGGCGACGCGCCGGTCTGCGACTTCAAGAGCTGGCCGCTCGGCGCCACCGCGGGAAGACGCGACGAAGCGGGCGTCAAGTCCCTGCTCGACCTCTATGGATTCAAGAGCGAGGCCGAGGCCCTGGCCTACCGCGGCAATCCGGTGGACCGCCTCGAACCGCTGGCCAAGGCCGGCATTCCGCTCATCCACGTGATCGGCGACGTGGACCAGACGGTTCCGCCGCCGGCGAACTCCGCGCTCGTCGAGCAGCGTTACAAAGCCCTGGGCGGCACGATCACCGTCTTCCACAAGCCCGAGTGCGGCCACCACCCCCACGGCCTCGACGATCCCGCCCCCGTCGTCGACTTGATCAAGAGCTACACCACGCGCTGGGACATCGAGAACTGCAAGTGACGCCCGGGCCGCGGCCTATACTCCCCTCTCCCGTTCGACGGGAGAGGGGCAGGGGGTGAGGGCACTTGGCGGTCACATCACGGCGTTGTCTTCAGACGCCCGCTACGGCCTCCCCTCTCCCGTTCGACGGGAGAGGGGCCGGGGATGGACTGCTAGAAACGGTGATGCGATGGCCTGGATGGTGTATCCTCGATTGGTTCGGCCTTCAGCCGTTTTCTCCAGCCCAGGCGTTTACGCCTGGGTCAACGAGCCGGATCAGAGAATGGTCAGGCCCGTTTACGGGCCTCCTCCGTCGGCTAGGCATCAAGTTAAGAAATGTCTAAGGGTGTGAGAAGGGGAAAGGGGCAAAAGGGGGAAATGGGAAAGGAGATATTGTACGGATGTTGGCGACCGCAATCAGGAAACATGTTCTTTCCCACTTCTCCCTTTTCCCTCTTCTCCCTTTCTTACACCCGATTCACCGGCCGCGATTCTTAACTGGTTCATCCGACTGAAGGGTGCGCGGGCCTTCGGCCCGGGATTTTCAAGGCATAAGTCCGGTGTCCAATGGTACTTGCCTACGGTTTGTCAGCGCGGATATGCTGGAGCCGCCTGGAGAAACGGAGTCAGGCTCTGCTCACGACGCAAGTGAGACAAGGGATATCCAGGTTCCGGTGCGCCCATGGCGCGTCAGGCCCCTGATGGCTTATGTCACCAGGGGCCGTTCTCAGGAAACCCATTGGACACCGGACCCATGC
>CAYSGY010000303.1:0-7238 GCA_964430315.1 uncultured Planctomycetaceae bacterium | reverse complement strand
CGCGACGAACAGGAGTGGCCCCTGGCCCGCACGCGCCCGACCAACTACTATCTCCGGTCGGACGGACGTCTGCGCGACACGCCGCCGGCCCGCAACGGCGGCGCCACGACCTTCCAGTTCGACCCCCGCCACCCCGTGCCCACGATCGGCGGGAACATCTCGTCGGGCAACGACATCATGCTGCAAGGGGCGTGGGACCAGCGCGGCGGGCCGCACATCTGGAACGGCAAGGAGCCCATGCCGCTCTCGGCCCGCAACGACGTGCTCGTGTTCCAGTCGGAACCTCTACCGGCCGACGTGGAAGTGACGGGCGAGCTGGCCGTGCGGCTCTGGATCTCGTCTTCCGCGGTGGACACCGACTTCACGGCCAAGCTGATCGACGTCTATCCGCCCAGCCCCGATTGGCCCGGCGGCTTCGACCTGAACATCGGCGACGGCATCCTGCGGACCCGCTTCCGCGAGTCGCTGATCCGAGACGTGCTGATGGAGCCGGGGAAAGTCTATCCGATCACGATCAAGCTCTACCCCACGTCGAACGTGTTCAAGAAGGGGCACCGCATTCGGGTCGACGTCTCCAGCAGCAACTTTCCACGGTTCGACGTGAACCCGAACACCGGCGAGCCGCTGGGCGACAACCGCCGCGCCGTGGTGGCCACGAACTGCGTGCATCACGATGCGGACCATCCCTCGCACATCGTGCTGCCGGTCATTCCCGCCGAGCCTTCGACGCCGGCGAAGTAAGGGGCTATCCCATAATGTGGCACAGCCGCCCTCGGCTGTGCCGGGAGTCGCGCACAGCCGGCCTCGGCTGTGCCACAGGCCGGTGTGGATCACGGGCGGTCCTTGGTGCCGCCTTCGATTCCCAGCGAGTCGGGGCGGACGACGGAATCGGCGAGCGTGAGCCGCCGGAAGGCACGGACGCGGTGGAACGTCAGGTAGTTCGCGTCGTGGGCATTGTGGGCGCCGCCCAGGCCGTCGTCGTAGGCCGTGCGCACGGCCGCGATGATGTCCTCCCCGTCGAACTGCCAGTCGGGATACTGGAAGCCGTGCCGGATCACGTCGGGGTGATAGAGAAGGATGCCGTTGACGGTCCAGCGGTGCAGGTCGGCCGAGCTTGTCAAGGCGAGCGTGTTCCGAACGCCGCCGGCCCGCGGGCCGCGGTGCTTCGGCGGAATGAAGTTGGCCAGCGACCAGTAGCGTTTCGACTCGGCGTCGTAGCGGATGGTGAACTTCTTTGCGCCGCCGGGGAAGTCGACGAAGCCGGTGGCCGGATCGAACGTCGCCTCGCGGCCGCTGGCTGAGACATCGACGATCGCGGCCTTTCCGCCCGAAGGACAATCGACGCGCAGGACATCGACGATCCGCCCCTCCGGCGTGACGACGGCGTTGCCTTCGAGCCAGCCGTTGAACGTGCCGTCGAGCCAGGCCGGGTTGCCGGCAACGGGGTTGGTGCAGGTCCAACTTTCGGCCCGGAGCAGGTCGGCGCCGGACGGCGCCGACAGCATCATGGCCCGGAACGGCAGGCCCCAGCGGCGAGGATTCGTCGTATCCTCCATGGCCCGCCACAGGCGTCCGGCATGCTCCACGACCGGCATGGGCGCGCAGTGATAACGGCCTGAGAACAGGAGGCCGCTCGCCGCGTCCTTCGGCTCGGTCCAGGTCCGGCCCCCGTCCTTCGATTTCCGGATCACCGCGTTTCCGTAGTGGGAATAGGCCCCGAGAATGTACAGGTCGCCGCGGTGGACAAAGAGGTTCGACCAGAACTGGCCGAGGATATCGCCGGCATGGGTCCAGGTCTTGCCCTTGTCTGAGGAGCGGAAGACGCGGGTGATCGCCCGCTGGCGCTCCGTGGATTTCGGCCCGAACTCATCGTGCGAGGCCACGTAGTCGCCGCCCGGTAGGATGGCGATGCTCGGCGAGCCGATGTAGATGCCCGACGACTTCGGCGAATGGTCGATCACCACGCCGGGCACCTGCGCAGGGGCCTGCGGTGAGGCATCGGTCGTCGGATTGGCCTTCTCGGTTTGCGGCCCGCCGCTTGCACCGCGTTTGGGAACGATTCGCACGGCCTGCCCGCCGTTGGCCGGGATGTCGGCCTTCAGGATCGTCGTGGAATCGACCGCGACGGTCTCGACTTTCACTTCCTTGGAGGCAGGGTCGAGCGGATTGCGGTCTGAATAGACCGTGGCTTCGTAGCTTCTGCCCGGCTTGAGGAAGGAGAGCGGAATCTCCATGGTCCCACGCCCGACGGCGCGGATCGTGCCGAGGTACCACTCGTCCCCTTTGCGGCGCGCGACGGAAACCTCGCGGCCGATCTCACCCCGAAGCACGCGGGTCTCGTCCCACACGGTCGGCAAGTGCGTCCAGTAATCCAGCGCCTGCTCTTCCCGGATCATCGAAGGCCGGTCGTACCAGTAGAGGAATTGCCAGGGGCTGAAGTAGATCGTGGACAGCGCCAGTTGATGGGCATGGGTCGGCTTGAGCCTCGGGCTCTGCCAGCAGAACGTGTAGTCGCCCGGTCCGGTCAGGAAGCGGGTGAAGGGGAGCGTGGCGTTGTGGACCGGCGTCGGGAACCCCTCGTTGCCCAGGATCCCCTCGACGGTCATCAGGTTCGGATAGGTCCGCTGAAAGCCGGTGCTGCGGAACTCGTCGTGGATGTCGACCATGAGCCGGCACGCGGCGGCCTTGCGGATCGCCTCGTGGAGCCAGCGGGTCCAGCGCTGGCTGCCCACGTTCACGAACCCGTACTTCACCCCCTTGATGCCCCACTTCTGATAGAGCGGCAAGATCTCGTCCAACTGCTTCTCCAGGGCCAGGTGGTTGACATAGAGGATCACCCCGATGCCCTTGGAATCGGCGTATCGGATCACCTCGTGCAGGTCGAGCGAGGTGGGATCGGGATTGCGTTTGGGGTCGAGGTGAACGGCCCGGGCGTCGGCCTTCGGGTCGTACTCGTGGCCGTACCAGCCGGCGTCGTATTCGACGTACTGGAGCCCGCGGCGCACGCAGAAATCGACGCACGCCTTGCCGCCGGCCGTCGTCAGCGTCACTTCGCGGAGGACCTTCCCCGGCTTGATCCAGGAGGTGTCCTTCAGCGCGCAGGGATCGTTCAGGTTCAGGACGAGGTCATTCTGCTCCAGCAGTCTGCCGGGGCTTTGGGCAACCAGGACCACGCGCCACGGCGACGTGAAAGGCGTGGTACCCGTCACGGCCGGCGTGCCGCGCTCGACGTCGAGGAGTGCCTCCATCGTGCAGGCCTCGCCCTTGGCAGGACGCAGCTTCATTCGGGCATAATCGACCAGCCGGGCCTCGGTTAGCGCGGCGTAGAGGTCGTCGGCAATACGGACCGTCAACGGGCGCTCGGCGCCCGGCCGGACCTTGCTCAGCGGCATTTCGCTGCCGTCGTAATTGCCCTGGGCGGCGTACACGGCCCACGCAGTGGGATCGCCCGAGAACCGGAACGAGGTCCTCTCGCCCACGATGGCGAAATCCTTCAGGCCGTCCTGGGCCGGCAGCGTGTAGCAGAAGGCGATGCCCTCGTCGTACGCACGGAACGTCATTTGCAGCATGCGGTGGGGCGATTCGGTCTGCCGGAGATCGACCCGCAACTCATGGAAATGGTCGCGCACCGAGTCCCGCTCGCCGCACACGGGCTTCCACGTGGCGTCGCGCTGACTGCGGATTGAGTTGACGATCGCCAGCCCACGGTCCATCGGGCCGCCGTCGAGATCCAGCCCGAGTCGCGACTCGGCAAGCACCGTCCGGCCTTCGCAGGCGACGCGATAGCAGGGACAGGCGCGGTCACCGTCCATGTCCTTGACCTCGAAGGTCAGAACGAGCCGGCCGTTGGGAGACGGGACGTCCAGGGCGAGAGCGGCCTTTGGTTCGCCCAGCGTGAGATATGCAAAGAAAACCGCGGTGCATGGAAGGAATAACGGGAACTTCATGGTAGCGGAATACTCCGGATCTGCGGGCATGGAGCTTCGATGGTTGTGAACCGCAGTCTCCTCTAGCCCAGGCGTTCACGCCTGGGACGCGGGGTCGCGACACAGATATCCAGCCCCTTCAGGGGCTTGAAGCAGAGAAAGCCCCTGAAGGGGCTAACACCTGATCTTATCGCCTCCGTCACCCAGGCGTAAACGCCTGGGCTAGGGAAACCGCTCGAGAATGGACATGATCCTATCAAGAAACCGTCTTACCAATCTCGTTTCCACGCTCTGCGTGGGAACGCACAGTTCTCGACGCTCTGCGTCGTATTCCCCGAACGCGGCCCTCCGGCACACGCCCCTCGGTCCTACACCGTCTCCGGCACCACCCAGGGTTTCCGGTATTCGCGGCGGAAGAGCGTCATCGCTTCCGGGTCGCCGGTGATCTGTTCGGTCTTCGGGTCGATCGCGATCTTCCTGCCGCCGAGCCGGTAGCTGATCGTGGCGTAGTGGACCAACAGCGTGCTGAGGTGGCCGGCTTCAATGTCGGCGTTCGGCGTGCGGCGGGTCCGCACGCACTCGACGAAGTTCTCCTGGTGCGGCTTGTCGGGGAACTTGCCGTGCATCTGGTCGCGGAGCACCGGCTTGCGGCTCTTGGGACGCACGTAGACCTGCCAGCCCGCCCCCATGCGCCCCACGTACATCACCGCGTCGGTGCCGTAGATCTCGATCCGCTCCGTGTTTTGCGGCCAGTAGGGATAGATCTCGCCGTTGCGCACGCCGTCGTCCGACTTGAGCATGTAGGGCGTGAAGAGCGTCTGCTCGAAGGTCATCATCAGGTCGTCGAACTCGAGGACGGTCAACTGCGTGTCGGGCGTCTCGGCCGCCCCGTTGCGGTCGTAGCGGGACCCGTGCGAGTAGACGGTCTTCGGGGTGGTGACGCCGCAGAGCCAGCGGGCCAGGTCGACCTGGTGGATGCCATCGTAGGTCATGTCGCCCCCACAGTAGCGCCAAAGCTGCCGCCACCCCTCACGCAGAGTCGTGTTGTACTTGTGCTCCGGGGCGGGACCGTTCCACATGTCCCAATCGAAGCCCGGCGGCGGGTCGCTGTCGGGGAGCTTGGGGAAATTGGGCTCCCCCTTCTGATTGAACACGCGGACCAGGTGGACCTTCCCCAGCCGGCCCTCGTCGAGATACTTCTTGGCGGCGAAATTGTAGGGCGCCGAGCGGTTCTGGAGCCCGATCTGAACGATGCGCCGGTACTTGCGCGCGGCCTCGACGGCCTTCCGGCCCTCCCAGCCGTTGTGGCTCTGCGGCTTCTCGCAGTAGACGTCCTTGCCCGCCTGACAGCACCAGATCGTGGCTAGGCTGTGCCAGTGCGGCGGCGTGGCGATCACGACGGCGTCGACCGACCGGTCGTCGAGCATCTTGCGGAAGTCCTGGGCGTACCTGGGCATCGCGCCGCCCTGGAGGGCCGCAATGCCCTTGGCGCGGCTGTCGTACATCGCGCGATCCACGTCGCAGAACCAGGCGAAGCGGCAGTCGCCTCGCTCGCCGAACTCCCGGGCCACCATGTTCCCCCGTCCCCGGCAGCCGACAATCGCCAGGACCAACTTCTCGTTGGCCGGCGCCGCCGCCACGGACCGCGGATCGCGGAGGATCGTCGCCCCCGCGGCCATCCCGAGGGCAGCGCTCTTGCTGCGACTCAAGAAGTCCCGACGATTCATGGAAAAACGAGACATGGATACGTCCTCGCATTGCAGGCAAGTCAGCCAGACAACGGACCGGGCTACCGGGAAAGCATGTCAGACGCAATCTCCGCTGTCAACGAGAAGCCGTCAGATCATGGTGCTGGATGAGGCGGTCGAGACGCCGGGCGAAGCGGCCCTGCTGGCGGAGGCAGCCCTCGCCGCTGACTGGAATCGCCCAGAGGAGGACGCAGCGTGGTCCTACCTGCAGCCGGGGAAGTAGTCCTGGTCCCCTTCCCGTTCTCGGACCTGTCGCAAGCGAAAGTGCGGCCGGCCGTCTGCCTCGCCCGTGATGCGGTGCCAACGAACGCCGACGATCCTTCATCTTTCATCCCTCATCCTGCGTCCTTCCTTCATTCCGCACGCGCGAAGCACCGGTGCTCCGTCAGTCGTGCTTTGATTTGTGGCACAGCCGCCCTCGGCTGTGCGAAATGCCATGCACAGCCGAGGGCGGCTGTGCCACATGGGATCATCGCTTCATCCATCAGAGCATGCCAGACGGAGCACTAGCTCCTGTACGAGCAGGTCGTGGGCGGACCGGATGGCACGCCCTTCGCCGAGCCTCAGGGCGTGCCATCCGGCCGTTCAGGCGCCTCGTCCCAATAGCCGATCGACGGCCGCGCCGAGGTCGGGGCTGGCCATGAGGGACTCGCCGACGAGCATGGCGTGGACGCCGGCCTGTTGGAGCCGGAGGGCGTCGTCGCGCGTGCGGATGCCGCTCTCGCCCACGACGACGCGGTCTGCGGGGATTTGTTGCCGCAGGCGGAGCGTGTGCTCCAGATCGACCTCGAAGGTGCGCAGGTTGCGGTTGTTGATCCCGACGAGTCTTGCGCCGATCCGCAGCACCCGGGGCAGGTTCTCCGGTTCGTAGAGTTCCACCAGCGGCGTCATGCCCAGGGCGACGATCGTCTCGTGCAAGAGCGCCAAGGCGTCGTCGTCGAGGCATTCGGCGATCAGGAGCACGGCGTCGGCCCCGGCCGCGCGGGCCTCGAGGACCTGGTAAGGGTCGATCACGAAATCCTTGCGCAGCACGGGCAGATCGACCGCTTCGCGCACGCGGCGCAAATACTCCAGGCTTCCCTGGAAGTAGGTCGCGTCGGTCAGCACGCTGAGGCACGAGGCCCCGTGCTCCTGGTAGGTGCGCGCGATGGCCACAGGCTCGAAGTCGGCCCGGATGATCCCCTTCGAGGGGCTGGCCTTCTTGACCTCGGCGATGAGGCGGATCGCCCCGGGCCGGGCCACCGCGGCGAGGAAATCGCGGACCGGCGGCGCTGCGTTCAACGGTTCCCGCAGCCGCGGCTCAGGCACGGCCGCCCGGGCGCGGGCGATCTCCTCGCGCTTCGTGGCGACAATCCGATCGAGAATGGTTGTTGAACTTGCCACGACGACAGTCCCTGCAGGACGGAAACGGCGGGCACGCCGGCCAGCATTCTCGGGAATAGCGTGGGTGAGGACAAGGCATCCACGCCGGGCCACCCTGATGCCTACTTCCGCTGATTCTTGATCTCTTGCAGCGTGTCGTAGATCCGGAAGGCCAGAATGATCAGCTCGCACCAGATCCGGA
>CAYSGY010000302.1:0-7240 GCA_964430315.1 uncultured Planctomycetaceae bacterium | reverse complement strand
GCACTGGTCAACGTCCAGAAGCCACGCCCGTCGAAGACTCCGGGCGTGCCACCCGGCCGCACTTGTCACGGGAGACGATAGCGTAGTTCAGCCGCAACCTGCGTACAACGACCCTCGGCCCCATTCGTCGAGCGTCGAGAGGAAAGAGCAGGAATCTCCTTGACAATGCGGGGCGAAATGGTTAGATTCAGCGTGGTTCGTTTTTCTGCAAGTCCTCTCCATCACTCTCGATCGAGAACCGCAAGACATCACCACCCCCCACGCGGGTGGATGTGGTCGAATGAAGGGGCCGAACATTCGGCCTTGACCTCGGTTCGTTCCGCTTTCATGTAAGGAGAAGGCAGATGAGAAGCGGTACTCTTAGGGGGGGCGCAGCACTTCTGTTGGTCGGCGTTCTGGCCGGCCCCGCCGCCGCCGTGGTGACGGATTTCACGGTCGACCCGTCTGACCCTGTGATGGGTGAGACCGTCGAATACGCGGCCGTTGACGATGGCCTTTACCCACCCCCCGATACCTACAAGTGGGAGTATAAGTACACTTCCGGATCGTGCCAGCAGGACTGGGTCGAGGGATCCACCGACTCCTACGTGGTCTTTATCGAATCACGGCCTGGCACGTGGGACGTTCGTCTTACAGCGACGTACGCCCAAGATTCCTCGGGGGACCCGCCGCATGCTCCGAGCGTGATCACGAAGAGCGTGACCATCGCGCCAGCAACGCATTTCACAACGGTTGCGGGTACGGGTACATTGACGCCGTACACGAGCGATATCGTGCTGAAGTTCCGCGTCGACGCTGCTGCGCGGCCATGCGGCCCCTATATCGAATACAACGTAGCGCAGGAGAGGATCACGAACATTTGGCTTCAGTCACCGCCATACCCGCAACAGAATCCACCGGATGGCGAGTGGACGCCGGATGGAGCCATCCCCAGGTTCAGGCTTTCTGGGAACGAGATATGGGACACACACGGCAACGGACTGGACGCGGGTGGTTGGGATTCGATCTATGCGCCGAATTACTTCTCGATTGTCACTCAGCATTTGCGTCTGAAGTACGTGGACCCTTGTAACGAAACCAAGACGATCGACCTGGCATCACATGTCCTTAAATGGCAGAAGGCCACGTCCAGCAATTGGAGGATCATCGAGGAGCTTCCGTGAGTGGTGTTTCCCTGCCGAGCGTTTTGGGGCGAGTTTTCAGGCTTTTCTTGAGGGCTATGCAATGAAGACGTCGATGTTTGCAAACGCGGTCGTGGGGTTTGTCGGCGTTCTGGCGCTGGCGGTCGTCGCCGTGTTCTCGCAGGTGGCGGAATCGCCAAGGACTCCTTCACGGAAACTGGATCACATCGTCGCGCCGCCTCGCTCCCCCGAAGACGGCGCAAGACCTGAGGAAAACATTATCAAGTTCTCCAAGGCGCACGACGAAGGGCAAAGCGCGATTGCCGACGTTCTCAGGAGGCAACCGACGCCTTCGATCCGCGCCACGTATTTCCAAGAGATCTTGAACAATCCCGAGTTGCAGTTCAAGAAATGGCACCTTACGATCTCTGAGGTGACCACCGTTGACGGCGTGACACGCGTCAAGGTGCGCGCGATACCCTTTTTCAGGTCGACAGCCCACGTGTACGACTTCCTTGACGAAACGTACGAGCTTCGCGGTGATGCCTTGAAGTTGATAAAGACCGACCCACCGGTCGACTCAGCAAAGCCGAAGCGATTTACGATACTGTACATGTAACGTCATTCTGATTCCATGAAAGGTAAGACAACGGCCGTCGCAGTTGCGTTCGCGGCCGGGTGGCACGCCCTGAGGCTTTTGCGAAGGGCGTGGCGCACTGGTCAACGTCCAGAAGCCACGCCCGTCGAAGACTCCGGGCGTGCCACCCGTCCGGTATTTCTCGCACCGACCGTTGGACATCACCAATCGTGACCTCCAATCCCTGAACCCTCGTCACTTACAATCCCGGTACGTAATCCTTGCCGAACTGTCCGCCCATGGGCTGGCGGAAGCCGTCGCCGAACGGCATCCACGAGGTGGTGCCGCCGTCGACCACGAGGGTCTGGCCGAGGATGTAGCGGGCGTCGTCGGAGGCCAGGAACACGGCCACCTTGGCGATGTCGGCCGGCTGGCCCACGAAACCGCACGGAATCCCGCTTCCGACCGCGCTGCGGTCGTAGTCGGGGAAGATCGCGTGATGGGCCTCGACCTCGACCGCGCCGGGGGCGATGCCGTTGACGCGGATCCCCTTCGGCGCCAACTCGATGGCCAATACCCGGGTGAAGGAGTTGATCGCCCCCTTGGTCCCGGCGTAGACCGTGTGCTCGGGATACGCCTCGAAGGCATGGATCGAGCTGGTGTTGATCACGACGCCGGAGCCCTGCGCGGCCATGGCGGGAACCACGGCCTGGGTGGCGAAGAACATCGCCCGGATGTTCACGTGGTACACCGTCTCGAACTGTTCCAGGGTGACTTTCTCGAAAGGCCGGTTCAAGGTGATCCCGGCGTTGTTGACCAGCACGTCGATGCCGCCGAGGAAGTCGAGGGCTTCGCGGGCGAGTTGGCCCGGGGCTTCAGCCTGGCAGAAGTCGGCCTGGATCGCCGTGACTTTCGCGGCTCCCTCCTCCCGGGCCTGGGCCAGGGCTGCCATCGCCCCTTCGCGGCTGCGGGAGTAGTGGAACACGACGTCGGCCCCCTGGCGGCAGAACTCCAGGGCCACGCCTTTGCCGATGCCGGTTCCCGACCCGGTGACCAGCACCCGCTTGCCCGCCATCCGTTTCTCGCACGTCATCGTGGCTGCCTTTCACAAAGCAGAAGGATTGGACGCTCAAGGAACTCAACGATCCGGCCCAACAACTTCGCGGCCGCCTCCGGCGTCACCGCCCGGCGGTCGGCCGTGAGACAAAGGGTGACGGCCTGTCGCGCTCGGCGCGGGTCTCTCACCCCCAGCGCGGAATGGTACCCTGGCACCGGACGACCGACGGCCAGCACGCTGGTGGAGGGCGGCACGATGACCGCCGCGTATCGTTCGATGGAAGAATCGCTCAGATCGCACAGGGTGATGGCCGCCCCGGGGCCGGCCTCGGGCGGCTGCCGGCCTGTCGCCGCCGCGGCTGCCCGTTCGGCCCGGCGTGACACAAGATCGAAGAGGCGAAGCCGGTCGGCCTGACGAATCACGGCGTTTCGAGGGCCGCCGGGCGTCTCGACTTCGAGACCCACGTCGGCAGTCTCGAGCGCGACGGGAGTCTCGCCCCGCCACACGCGGTTGGCCTCGGGAAACTCGGCCAGGGCCAATGCCATGGCGCGGAGCAGCAGGTCCGCCAGGCGAAGGGGCACGCCGCACGCCGGCCGGACTTCTTCGTCGATCTGTCCCTTCACGC
This sequence comes from uncultured Planctomycetaceae bacterium, assembly GCA_964430315.1. Classification (GTDB taxonomy): domain Bacteria; phylum Planctomycetota; class Planctomycetia; order Pirellulales; family Thermoguttaceae; genus CALFBP01. The sequence continues at coordinate 3,860 of CAYSGY010000302.1, read as the reverse complement.
TGAGCAGGCTCGTGACGTCGGCCGTGGCATCGAGCCAGAAGTACGGACTCGCACCGATCGGGGCGAGCGCTCGGCGTGGGTCTCCTGCCAGCGCTCGGCGCGGTTCTCCCGACCCCGCCGAGGTCCGCACGACGTCGGCCTCGACGATCCGTCCTCCCGGCCCCGTCCCATGGATCGAGGCGGCGTCCACGCCCCGCGTGCGCATCGCGCGGCGTGCCCGCGGCGAGGCGATCACCCGACCGCGACGATGATCCCTAATCATCCATTCGTTCGCCGTGTTCATCGAGATTCTCGTGGGGTGGACCGAACGCAGTGAGGCACGCCGCGGTGCGTTGGTGGATCTGGCGGGCGTCGCTTCGCTCCGTCCGCCCTACGCTTGTTTTCCGCTTTCGGCTTTCCCATCAGATCTGGATCGTTGCCAATTGCTGCCCCAATTTCACCACGGTTCCCTCGGCCGTAAGGATCTGGGCCAGGGTCCCGTCGGTGGGCGATTCGATCGGCACGACCGCCTTGTCGGTCTCCATCTCAACGACCTCCTCCCCGGCCCGGACGGCCTGACCCGGCTGCTTCAGCCACCGGACGACTGTGGCCTCCGTGATGGTCAGGTCCATGTTGGGCATGACGAGGGGGACCGTGCCTGCGGAGGGCGAGGCGACGGCCGACGCCGCGGGCTTGGCACCGGCGTTCCCGTTGCCTTGTGCCGCAGCCGCGGGACGCAACGCGGGCTGGGGAGGCGTCTCGCGCGGGGGTGGGGTTGTGGGTGTTGGCGAGCGTGCTTCAGCGCCGACCGCCCTCACCCCCGGCCCCTCTCCCGCGAGCGGGAGAGGGGAGGCAGCCGGCCGGGCTGCCTCGAGTCGTGGTCCGGCAGTGAATCGGCGCGGGACCAGGGGGCGGCCTTCGAGCACTGCCTTGGCGGCGGCGATGATCTTCTCCGGCGTGATGACGATCGCGTCTTCCAGGGCGGGGGCGAACGGATGGGCCACCGGGTCCACGTGGAGCCGGCCCACGGGCGCGTCGAGCTCATCGAAGGCGTCTTCCATGATCCGGGCCGCGATCTCGCCCCCCAACCCGCACATCGCAAAAGCCTCGTCGACGACCAGCAGCCGGCCGGTTTTGGCCACGCTGGCCACGATGGTCTCCGTGTCGAGTGGCTGGACCGTGCGGAGGTCGATCACGTCGCAGGAAATCCCTTCCTGGGCGAGCCGCTGGGCCGCTTCCAGCGAGCGGCAGAGGGCCAGGCCGCACGCGACGATCGAAAGGTCGGTTCCTTCGCGGGCCACGCGGGCCACCCCGAACGGCACGAGGTGCTCGCCCACCGGGACCGGACCCTTGCTCGACAGGAGCACCTTGTGGTCCAGGAAGATCACCGGGTCGCTCGCCCGAAGGGCGGTCTTCATCAGTCCCTTGGCGTCGGCCGGATTGGAGGCGACGGCCACGATCAGTCCGGGGCAGTGGGCCCAAACCGGATAGTAGCTCCCGCTGTGATGCGGCCCGGTCTGCTTGATCATCCCCACGCCCGCCCGGATCACCATGGGAACGCCCACCTGGCCGTTGCTCATGTAGCGGAGCTTGGCGGCCTGAAGGGCGACCTGGCCGCCGGCGTCGAAGAGGAAGTCGAGGAACATCAGGTCGGCGATGGTCCGGCATCCGCTGGCGCTGGCCCCGATGGCCGCCCCGGTGAACCCGAGTTCGGAGATCGGCGTGTCGATCATCCGGCGCGGCCCGAACTCCTGCCACAGCCCCTTGGTGTGCCCGAAGGTGCCGCCGCGCTCGCCGGTTCCTTCGCCGAGATAGAGAATGTGCGGATCGCGCCGCATCTCCTCGGCGATCCCGTCGCGCACCGCGTCCATCCAGCCCTGAACGACGGTCTCGGGCGACGCGCTCGGCGGCATGGGCGGATGGAGCGGCTCGGCGAAGACGTGCCGATGGACGGTCGCCGGATCGGGCGGCGGCGACGCCTTCGCGTAGTCGACCGCTTCCTTCACCTCACGCTCGACGTCGGCCTCGATCGCCTCGATTTCCGCCGCCTCGGCCAGCCAGCACTCCAGAAGCAGGTTCTTCAACCGCAAGAGGGGACAACGCAGGGCCCAGGCGTCCATTTCCTCTTGCGTACGGTAGCACCCGACCACCGGGTCGCCCTCGTGGTGGCCGACCATCCGATAGGTCTTCGATTCGATGAGCGTCGGCCCTTCGCCGGCCCGCGCGCGGCGGACCGCCTCCCGGGCGACCTTCCAGACCGCGATCACGTCGTTGCCGTCGACCGCCACGCCGGGAATGCCGTAGGCAGCGGCCCGGGTGGCGATCTCGGGATTGCGCGTCGTCATGGCCAGGGGCGTGGCCGTGGCGTAGAGGTTGTTCTCGCAGACGAAGATCACCGGGGCATTCTGGATCCCGGCGAAATTCAGCGATTCGTGGAACGCCCCGAGATTGCTGGCGCCGTCGCCGAAAAACGAGACCGCGACCTGGTCGGTGCCGCGGGTCAGGGCGCTGAGGCCCAGGCCGACCGCGCTGGGAATCCCGCCGCCGACGATCCCGTTGGTCCCAAAGAGCCCTACCTCCGGATCATAGAGGTGCATGGTCCCGCCGCGCCCGCCGCAACACCCGTCGGACTTGCCGGCCAATTCGGCCATCAGCTTGTTGGACGGCACTCCCTTGGCCAGGGCGTGGCCGTGGCCTCGGTGGGTACTGGTGATCCAGTCGTCGCGTCGGAGGTGGGCGATGATCCCGACGGCCGTCGCCTCCTCGCCCACGTAAAGATGGATGAAGCCCGGCAGCACTCCCGCCTTGAGCAATGCCTGGGCCGTCTTCTCGAATCGCCGCAGCAGGAACATCTGGCGGTAGAAGGCCAGGAGTTCCTTTTTGCCTAACTCCGCTGGGATCAACCGGCCCGAACTCTGCTTCGTCTTGCCCACAATCTGTGATTCCCCCCAAACGTCCCGACGGTCCGCTCCGCAAGAGGCGGCTTCCCTTCGCACTACGTTGTGCCGACGCGTTCCCTTGGTAGAATGGAGGTCGGCTCATTTTGTCGTATGGTAACACAATACCGTCCCGCCGCAATGGTCGGGGATGGGAAACGGAGCGAGAGGATGCCCTTGGCGACGAGACGTCCTCCCCACGACGCGGGGGTACTTGATGGCTAAACGTGCAGCCCGGACAGTCCTTCGCCGCCAGCGACTCAGCGACCAGCTTGCCGCGGAACTCCTCAACCACATCGCCGAGCACCGGCTCAAGCCGGGCGACGCCTTCTTGACCGAGGAAGCGATCGTCGAGCGGTTTGGGGTGAGTCGGACCGTGGTCCGCGAGGCGACCAAGGCGTTGGACTTCCTGGGGATCATCCGCGCCGCGCCCCGTCGCGGCACGGTGGTCGAGCGGTTTGACTTCGACCGGGTCGCCGAGTATTTTGGCTTCCATTTCGCCCTGAGCGATTACCCGGACGAGCAACTCCTGAAGGCCCGAGCGGTGGTGGAGACGGGGGCCCTCTACTACGCCATGGCGGCCATGCGCGACGATCCCGGCGTTGCCGAGGAATTGACGCGCCGCGCCGAGACGGTGCCGGAACGGGAGAACGTCGACCGCCGCATCGAGGACGACATGGCGTTTCACCGGGCCCTGGTCGAAGCGACGAAGATCGCGCCGCTGGCTGCCTTCTGCCAGTTGCTCCAGGTCTTCTTCCGCAGGTTCCACGAGCGGACCGCCGCAGGCGATTTCGACTTGGGCCACAGGCAACACCGCCAGATCGTCGAGGCCCTCCGGCAGGGCAAACTCGACGTGGCGACGGAGGTGCTTCGCGCGCACTTGAGTTGGTACGAGAAGGACTAGTGCTCCGTCTAGCATGCCCTGATGGATGAAGCGATGATCCC
>CAYSGY010000301.1:6958-7253 GCA_964430315.1 uncultured Planctomycetaceae bacterium | reverse complement strand
GGCTTCCAGGGCCGGCGAGACCAGCGGCAACGGGCGTTCTTCCAGGGCCTCGATCCTTCCGATCCAGCAGCGGGCCTCGGCGCCCGGCGGGAGGCCGTTGAAGTAGAGGTTCAACTCCTTGACCCCGCCGTATACGTTCCAGCACGTGTAGAACAGGTCCGTGAAGCGATAGGGCCAGGAGTAGTCGTAGAACCGGCCTTCCTCGGGCGGGTCGAGGACCACGTAGGACCAGCCTTGGTTGCCAAGCGGAATGTAGTGGTCCCGTCGGGCGTCGGTGGCGGCCAGTTGCACGTTG
>CAYSGY010000301.1:0-6948 GCA_964430315.1 uncultured Planctomycetaceae bacterium | reverse complement strand
CGAGCGGATCCACAGGCCCAGGCGCCGGTGCCGGGAGAGGTTGAGCGGTTTTGGCAAGGCAAGCGTCGCCCGGCACCAGGCCGAGCGGGTCTTGGCCCGGTTCTCCGCCCGGTAGCAGAACGTGCTCGTGCCGTCCGGGGCCTTTTCGGCCGACGGCTCGACCGCCTGCACCAACTCGGCGGAGGCGGCATCGCGGACCTCGAAGGCCGCGCCGCCGTGAGGGTCGGCCAGCACCAGGTTCTTCTTGCCGCCGTAAGGGGCCAGCGCGGTCCGTCCCCGGATGCGGATCCAGGGGGATTGCTCCGCGTAGGGATTTTTATGAGTCCAGCGGGCCGATGCTCCGGCCGCGTAGGGATCTTCATGAGTCCATCGGGCGGATGCTCCGGCCGCGTCGACGACGCGGGGAGGCCCGAACTGCAAGGGACGCAGGTCCCATTGGCCGTCAGCCGTTCGCTCCAGGACGTGTTCGGCCATGGGCTTGACCAGTTCGGCGCAGGCCTCTTCGGAAAAATAGTCGCGGCGTTTCAGCTCGTCGCACGTGCGGATGATGTCGCCCATCTCCGGCATCCGCTTGTTGGCCCAGAGGTTGTTGGCGTTGACGCTGAAGGAGATCGGCGCTTTCCCGCCCAGGGCCTTGAGGCACAGGAGCATCACTTCGTCGGGCGTGACGGCGTCGGTGGCCGGGGAGTGGACGTGCGGGGCGAACCAACCCACGTCGCCGGTGAGCAGGTTTGCGGCCCACCCGGCCGGATTCTGCCCTTTGAACCGCAGGGTGTACTCCCGCCGGCCGAAGTAGATGGGATCGTAGCTGGGGCTGCCCCGGGTAATCACGTGCCATGAGAGATGCGTGTACAGGGCGTTGCCTTCGAGGATGACCGGCTTCTTGACCCGCTTCTGCACGCCCAGCGCGATTCGCCCCTGGTTGCGCCAGTGCGGCGGCTGGACGTGGATCTCCTCGCCGCCGTCGAAATACGACATATCGGCGCCGGTCGCGTCGAAGACCTTGGCAATCCGGTCGCAGATCTCGTCGATCATCGTCGAGTTGACGTCGGGGCAGTAGACGGTGTGGCCCCAGATCGGAAAGCAGTTCACCAGGTGCCCGACGCGGGCGCCTTGGGCGTGGGCCGCGACCGTGGTCCCATGAAGTCCCCGCTTGCACTCGGTGAAAGCGGTCGCGGTCCGCTTGGCATAGCCGACGATCTCGCCTTCGAGGTAGAGGTCGCCCTGGTCCGGCCAGTCGGCCAGCGGCTCTTGGACGGCGATCTCCGTGGCCTGCGTCGCCACCGGGGCGGCGAGCGTAGCGTGCCGGTCCTGGAGCAATCGCGGGTCGGCCTTGGGGATGAGGTAGGGATCGTTCTTGGGGCCCCATCCGACCATGCCTTGCATCGTGTGGAGTCCGACCTGGAGCCCCGCCGCGTGGATCTTGTCGGCGACTGCCTTGAGCCCGGCCATGCCCTCGGGGAACTGGGCGGGGTTCGGCTCGTAGGTGGGCGTGGACCGCCACCAGGTCAGCTCGACGCACCCAAATCCTCCCTTGGCGAACCGGATTACGTCGTCGATGTTGCGCTGGTTGATGCCGCTGACCATGAGGTAGGAGGCAAAACGCTCGGGGGCACGCTTGATCCACACGCCGTTGAACATCGGGTGCGGCAGGCCCTGCTCCAACTCGATTCCCTCGATCGCGTCGAGGACCTTGTTGCCGGGGTCGGGCCGGCCGGTGGGTACCGCGAAGATCGCCACTTTCGCCCCTTCGATGCCGTACTCGCGATAGGCCCGCGCGCTCGGCACGCCGTGCGTTCCGCAGTCGGTGCGGTCGTTGCACGCCAGCGCCCCGACGGCGAAGCGATCGTTCCACACGGTGTTCACCAGCGCACCGGCGTGCCCGCCGATCTTCGTGCGCAGGTTACAGAACTGGAGCCAATCGGGCGTGCCGCCCGCGATGCCTTCTACCGTCAGCGTGAAGTAGCGCGGGCGGATAGCGGCCTTGGCCCGCACGGAGATGCCGCTGTCACCGAAGGACACCGCAAGGAGATCGCCCGCCAGTTCCACCTTGGAAGAGGCCCACGACTTGGTGCCTCGTCCAAGAAGCATGAACGGCTGGCCCGGCTGGAGGCATTCTTGCTTGTCGCCCAGCCCGATGAGCGAGCGGTTCTTGCCGTCCAGCCCGATCTCATAGCGACACGACTCGTTCTCCAACACGACCGCCCCGCCCGCAATCACCGGGCCCCGCGGCGGCTCGGCGCCGAGAAGATGCAAGGGAATGCACACGGCCGAAATCCCGGCCAATACCCAGAGTTTCCAAGGAGACATGACAAGACCTCCGCAAGGTTGACTCTCTGGTGTAGTGATTCACGCTGTTGGGGTCTTATTCCAGAGCGTACGCATCGCAGTTTCGTCCCGTAGCGCGGCCGAGCCGCAATCAAGACTTCCGAAGTCTTGGAGACTTCAGAAGTCTGCGCTTGACCGCTGCCGCCGGCACGGCTTCCCCGGTCGGATCACGCATTCCCGGCAGCGGTCAAGCCGTGGCACGCTCCCAGGATCGCGCAACTTGATTTAGCCTCGAACCTGTTTCACCCCGGCCCGGCGCGATGTAGTCTGCGCGCGGTGAACGAGGACGTCAAGCGGCCCGGGACATCCGACATCACGCGACAAGCCTGAGCCGTCTGTCGGGTCAGTGAGAAACGGCTCACAACGCGTGCCCCATCTTCCCTGCGGCCAGCCGGCTTAAGTAGAATAGCCGGAGGACAAGGGCGAGCGGCACTTCCAACGGTCCCGCAGGCCCAACGCAACCGCATCTCGAAACCCCTTCCGAGGGACCCGCCATGACTCGACGATTCGCTCTTGCCGTGTTGGTGTTCGTGGCCACGGTGTTCCTGCCGGCCGCGCCGGCCCGGGCCGCCGATCAGGAGTTCAAAGCAGGCGTGACCCGCAAGGCGATCACGCCGAGCGGGCCGATCTGGCTGTCGGGCTACGCTGCGCGGACCCATGCGTCGGAGGGCGTGATCCACGACCTCTGGGCCAAGGCCCTCGCGCTGGAGGATCCCGACGGCCGGCGCGTAGTGATCGTCACCATGGACCTCATCGGTCTGCCCCGCGAGGTCTCGGCCGAGGTGGCGGCCCGGGCCAAGAAGCAGTTCGGCCTGGAACGGTCCCAGCTCCTGCTGTGCGTCTCGCACACGCACTCGGGCCCGGTGGTGTGGCCGAACCTGAAGACCATGTACGATCTGTTGACGCCGGCGGAGCGGGAATGCCTCCAGCAGTACGCCAGGCGACTGACCGGCGACCTGGTGTCGCTGGTCGGCGCGGCGATCGGGGATCTTGCCCCGGCCCGGCTTTCGGCGGGCCACGGGAGCGCCGGGTTTGCGATCAATCGGCGACCGCAGAAGGGGCCGGTCGACCACGACGTGCCCGTGCTGAAGATCGCCGCGCTCGACGGCAAACTCCGCGCCGTGCTCTTCGGCTATGCCTGCCACAACACGACGCTCGGCGGCGACCTCTACCAAGTCAATGGCGACTACGCGGGCTTCGCCCAGATCGAGCTGGAAAAGGCGATGCCCGGCGTCACGGCCCTGTACACGATCCTCTGCGGCGCCGATCAAAACCCCTCGCCGCGCGGCAAGGTGGAACTGGCGGCCCAGCACGGCAAGACGCTCGCCGACGAGGTGCGCCGCGTGCTGGCCGGGCCGTTGACCCCGGTCCGTCCGCCGATCCGTACGGCCTACGAAGACGTCAAGCTGGCCTTCGCCCCGCAACCACGGTCGACCTTCGAGGAAGAGGCGAAGTCGAAGGATCGCTTCCGCAGGCACCGGGCCGACGCCATGCTGGCGGCCATCGATGCCGGCCACCCGATCCGCGACGTGTTGCTCCCCGTGCAGGTCGTCCGGCTGGGCAACGACTTGGCCCTCGTGGCCCTCGGCGGCGAGGTGGTGGTCGACTACGCCCTCCGCCTGAAACGGGAATTGGCCGGCACCAACCTCCTCGTGGTCGGCTACGCCAACGACGTGATGTGCTACATTCCTTCCCAACGCGTGCTCCGGGAAGGCGGCTACGAGGGCGGCATCGCCATGATCTACTACGGCCTGCCCGGGCCGTTTACCGACGAGGTTGAGGAAACGGTCCTCGGTGCGTGCCGCAGGCTGCTCGAGGCAACGCGTGTGAAGAAGTGACTCCGTGCCGCGGACGACTCCAGTGAGAAAGGGTTCAGGGTTCAGGGGTCAGGAAGGACGTTGATCTCAAGTTTTGAACCCTGAACCCTAGAGACTGAACCCTGCCTCCTGCCTCCTGAACCCTGAACCCTGAACCCTGAACCCTTCTTCAATGATCCTCTCCGAAACCGACCGCGAAGCCGTGGATCGCGTGGTGGACTGTCTGGCCGCGAGCCGCAGCCTGCTGTTCATCACGGGGGCGGGGATCTCGGCCGATTCCGGGCTCCCGACCTATCGCGGCATCGGGGGCCTGTACAACGCCGGGGCCACGGAGGAAGGACTTCCCATCGAGGTGGTCCTCTCCGGCGAGGTGATGCGACAACGCCCGGACCTCACCTGGAAGTACCTGGCCCAGATCGGCCACGCGGCCCAGGGCTGTACCTTCAACCGCGCTCACGAGGTCATCGCCCTGATGGAAGAGCGATTCGAGCGGGTCTGGACGCTCACGCAGAACGTCGACCGGTTTCACCGCGACGCGGGCTCGCGGAACGTGATCGACATCCACGGCGACCTCCACGAGTTGTGCTGCACGACCTGCCGTTTCCGCCTGGAGGTCGCCGACTTCCAGGCCCTGGCGATTCCTCCGCGCTGCCCGGAGTGCCGCGCGGTGCTGCGTCCCGACGTGGTCCTGTTCGGCGAGATGCTGCCGTCGGCGAAACTCGAACGGCTCTACGAGGAGCTCGACGCGGGGTTCGACATGGTTTTCAGCATCGGCACGACGAGCGTCTTTCCTTACATCGCCCAGCCGGTCGAGTTGGCCCGTCGCCTCGGCTGGACGACCGTGGAGATCAACCCGGGCGAGACCTGCGTCTCGGACCTGGTCGACCTCCGCATCCCGCTCGGCGCCGCCGCGGCGATGGACATCCTTTGGCGGCGTTTCGAGGAGCGGGCCGGCCGGTAAGGGCCGGCCAAAAATGACTCCCCTCTCCCGTTGGACGGGAGAGGGGGTGAGGGGACTTGCCAACGAGCCTGACCCCCAATCCGCAATCCCCAATCCCTCGCTGAGGCTACCCATGTCGATCACGGAAGAGTCCATACTCGCGGCCCTGCGTCAGGTGAACGACCCGGAACTGCTGGTCAACATCGTCGACCTCGGCCTGGTGTACGAAGTGGATGTCGCCGAGCGCGACGGCAAATTCGACCTCCACGTCAAGATGACGATGACGAGCCCCGCGTGCCCCGCCGGTCCGGAGTTGATCCGCGAAGCCAAGGACGTACTCGCCTCGCTCGGCGAAGACGTGGGCAACGTGGTCGTGGAAATGGTCGTCAGCCCCCCCTGGACCCCCGACCGCATGACCGAAGAGGCCCGGGATGAGTTGGGGATGTTCTGAATGGGGTTTCACCGGCCCGTGCGGGCGTTCTGAACCACGTTGACACCCCGCGGTCCGGCCGCGCAGAATGGGAGGGCCTGATCGCCGCGGCGGGCCGTGTTGCCGCTGGGTTTGCCCTTCCATCCTGGGACGGAGAGGTAGTTGACCGTGACAAGAATCGCCCCCCTCGTGATCGCGGGCGTCGTGGTGCTCGCTTGCTGTCCGGCCGCGGCCGACACGTTCTATGTGGCCCCCGACGGCAAGGACGCCTGGTCGGGCACGCTGGCGGAACCCAACGCCGCCAAGACCGACGGGCCCTTTGCTTCCCTGGATCGGGCACGCAACGCCGTGCGCCAGCGAAAGGTCGCCGGGCTGCTGCCGGCCGGTGGGATCACGGTCGAATTGCGGGCCGGCACCTACGAGCTGGCGCAGCCGCTGGAACTCACTTCCCAGGACAGCGGCACTCCGGAGGCCCCGATCGTTTATCGGGCACGGCGAGGCGAAACGGTCCGCATCGTGGGCGGGCGGATCGTCACCGGCTGGAAGCAGGCCGCCGACCCGGCTGTGCTCGATCGGCTCGACCCGTCGGCCCGCGGCCAGGTCTGGCAGGCCGATCTCAAGACCCTCGGCATTACCGATCTCCAGGGCATCAACAGTCCGACGAGTTACCGGTCGGATCCGGGGTTGGAGGTCTTCTTCCAGGACGTGCCCATGACTTTGGCCCGGTATCCGAACTTGGGCTACATGCACATCGCCGCCGCCCTGGACGCCCAGGGCGCGCGGGCCAAGGACCAGGTGACCACGCCGGAAGGCAAGTTCGTCTGCGACGACCCGCGGCCCGCCCGCTGGGGCCGCGAGAAGGACATCTGGCTCCACGGATTCTGGGTCTGGGATTGGGCCGACCTGCGCATTCCGTTAGGCAGCGTGGACCCTGCGGCCCACACGATCAGCCTTGGGCCCAAGCCCGGCCAGACGTTCCGCCTTCGCACCGGGCAGTGGTTCTACGCCGAGAACCTTTTGCCGGAACTCGATCGGCCCGGCGAATGGTACCTGGACCGTGACCGCTCGGTCCTCTATTTCTGGCCGCCGTCGCCGCTCGCCTCGGGCAAGGTCGTGGTCTCCGTGGTCCGCGACCTGATCCGCTTGAATGACGTTTCGCACGTGACGTTCCGCGGTCTGTTGGTCGAGGCCGGACGCGGCAGCGGGTTTGTGGTCAAGGGGGGCGACGGCGTCCGCGTGGTCGCCTGCACGATCCGCAACCTGGGCAACTGGGCCGTGAAGATCTACGGCGGCAAGGGACACGGCGTGGTGGGCTGCGACGTCTACGGGACCGGCCAGGGGGGCATCCACCTCGAAGGCGGCGATCGCAAGTCCCTCACGCCCGCCGGACACTTCGCCGACAACAACCACATCCACCACACCGCACGCTGGGA
>CAYSGY010000300.1:4931-7260 GCA_964430315.1 uncultured Planctomycetaceae bacterium | reverse complement strand
GGAGAGGGGAGACTCTTGGGGCCCCCTCTTTGGAAGTAAACCGGGAACTCGTTGCGTCACCCTCTGGAAGGGGAAGCGGGGCTACCGACGTTGGCAGATCGGTCTGGAGGTTGTAGAAACGCAGGATTTCCTTTGCGATCACGCTCGGACGAACCCCGAATTGATCGAGCCACGAAGAGACCTCGTGATTGACGGAAACCAGTCCGAAAAGCACGTGCTCTGTCCCTAATTCGGTGGGCAGACCGAGGCTGCGGAGCCAACGTGCCGCCCTGGCGAAGGACTTGTCCACCTCGGGCGTAAGAAGACGCACGGCAGTCGCCCCGTTCTCTTGCATCCCGCGGGCCTCTTCCGTGGGGCCCCACGCGAGAACGCGACGCACCCGTCGTGTCAAAGCCGGCCAACGCCTTTGGACGGCAGCCGCGTCAACACCGTGCTGAGTGAGCGCAATCGCAGCCCGGCACTCGGTTTCCGTCAACAGACCAAGGAGCAGCGCCGGGGCCTCTAAGGTGTCCAGGCACTCCTCGGTCGACCAGGTGGCTGCTGCCTTCAAGGCCCGCTGAGCCGCTTCGGTGAAGTGGTGTCGCATAGGGTCCATCCTGACACAGGGCGATCCCCTCCGCAAGCCCGCTGGGGGGAAGCACTTATAGAGCGCAACTCAAAGGCCGGCTTTCAGTTGCCTTGATTCGCCTGGAGCTGAGAGCTACAATTCGGTGGCCGTGCTTGTCGACGGATCGAGATGGGTTCGTAAGTGAGTTGACCGCCATGGGCAGGACGCCGTGGGCGATACATCTCTGGCCAGGGTTCGCTCTCGTCTGGAAGAGGGGGGGCTGGCTTGCCCTGGGATGGGCATTGGCCTTCGCCGCGCTGGTGGACTTCGCGATCGTCGCGAGTTTCATTTGGACGGGACTTTTTCCGGCCTTAGTGCGGAAGGCTGCGTGGATGGCCGTCGCCGTGGTGTGGGTTGGCTCGGCGTTGGCGGATCGATGGCTGGGAAGGGGGCTCGATCGCAGCAACGAGACAGCACGGCCCGACGACCCCTTCCGCGAAGCGGTTGAGCAATACGTACAGGGCAATTGGTTTGAGACGGAGTGCCTGCTGGCAGACTTGTTGCGCCGTAACCCGCGCGACGTGGATGCCGGCCTGATGCTGGCCACGCTGTACCGGCACACGGGCCGGCTGGACGAGGCGGTCGAGCGGCTCGACCATCTCCAGCGGCTCGACGAGGGTGTGAAGTGGGCTTTGGAAATCAGCCGGGAGCGGCGTTGGCTGGCGGAAGCTCGCAAAGCGCCGTCCGACGAACCCGTAGGAGCTTCTCAGGGAGAATAGCGTAATGTACGAGCGATTCACCGACCGTGCCCGCAAGGTCATGCAGTTGGCCAACCAGGAGGCGCAGCGGTTCAACCACGAATACATCGGCACCGAGCACATCCTTCTCGGGCTGATCAAGGAGGGGAGCGGGGTAGCTGCCAACGTGCTGAAGAACCTCGACATCGACCTCCGCAAGATCCGGCTCGAAGTGGAAAAGCTCGTCCAGAGCGGGCCGGACATGGTCACCATGGGCAAGCTCCCGCAAACGCCCCGGGCCAAGAAGGTCATCGAATACTCGATGGAAGAGGCCAGGAACCTCGGGCACAACTACGTGGGCACCGAGCACATTCTCCTGGGGCTCCTTCGGGAGCAGGAGGGCGTGGCCGCCCAGGTGCTCATGAATCTGGGCCTGAAACTGGAGGAAGTCCGTGAGGAGGTTCTGAACTTGTTGGGGCACGGCATGGAAGGCGGAGAGGGTTCGGAGCGGGCGGGCGGCATGGGTGGCGGGCCGGGCGGCGAGTCGCAGCGGGGCAACAAGTCGAAAACGCCCGCGCTGGACAGCTTCGGCCGCGACCTGACGGAACTGGCCCGGCAGGGAAAACTCGATCCGGTCATCGGCCGCGAGAAGGAGATCGAGCGCACGATGCAGATCCTCGGCCGCCGGACCAAGAACAACCCGGTCCTCTTGGGCGAGGCCGGCGTTGGCAAGACGGCCATCGTCGAGGGATTCGCCCAGCGCGTCGTGGAAGGCAACGTGCCCGAACTGCTCATGGACCGCCGGATCGTCGTCCTGGACCTCGCCATGATGGTGGCCGGCACCAAGTACCGCGGCCAGTTCGAGGAGCGGATCAAGGCCGTGATGAACGAGGTCCGAAGGGCCAAGAACACGATCCTCTTCATCGACGAGTTGCACACCCTGGTCGGCGCCGGCGGCGCGGAAGGCGCGATCGACGCCTCCAACGTCCTCAAGCCGGCCCTGGCCCGCGGCGAAATCCAGTGCATCGGCGCCACCACGATGGAC
>CAYSGY010000300.1:0-4921 GCA_964430315.1 uncultured Planctomycetaceae bacterium | reverse complement strand
CTGAGATGAACCCGTACTTTCAAAAATATCCCCGGCGGTTCCAGGAGATCATCGTCGAGCCGTCGACCAAGGAGGAAGCGGTCGCCATTCTCAAGGGGCTCCGCGACCGTTACGAGAAGCACCACCACGTGCGGATCACCGACGACGCGGTCGCCAGCGCCGTGGAGTTGTCGAGCCGTTACATCAGCGGCCGCTGCCTGCCCGACAAGGCGATCGACGTGATCGACGAATCGGGGGCCCGCGTCCACCTCAAGTCGATGACCCGCCCGCCGGACCTCAAGGAAATCGACGAGGAAGTGGAACACCTCAACAAGGAGAAGGAAGAGGCGGTCGCCAACCAGGACTTCGAGAAGGCGGCGTCGTTGCGCGACCAGGCCGACAAGCTCAAGAAGAAGAAGGCCCACGTCACCCGCGAATGGAAGGAGCGGGCCCGCGAGGCCGACGGCGTCGTCGACGAGGACGTGATCGCCGAGGTCGTCTCCAAGATGACCGGCATCCCGCTCACTCGCATGACCCTCGAGGACACGAAGCGGCTCATGCTGATGGAAGACGACCTGCACAAGCGGGTCATCAGCCAGGACGAGGCGATCCGGGCGATCGCCAAGGCCGTGCGTCGCAGCCGCAGCGGCCTGAAGGACCCTCGCCGCCCGACCGGCTGCTTCATCTTCGCCGGCCCGACCGGCGTGGGCAAGACGTTGCTGGCCAAGGCCCTGGCCGAGTTCATGTTCGGCGACCAGGACGCCCTGGTCCAGATCGACATGAGCGAGTACATGGAGAAGCACAACGTGAGCCGCCTGATCGGCGCGCCGCCGGGCTACGTCGGCTACGAGGAGGGCGGCCAACTGACCGAGAAGATCCGCCGGCGTCCCTACTCGGTGGTCCTCCTGGACGAGATCGAGAAGGCCCACCCCGACGTGTTCAACATGCTCCTCCAACTCATGGAGGAAGGGCGCCTGACCGACAGCTTCGGACGCAACGTCGACTTCCGCAACACGATCCTCATCATGACCACGAACGCCGGCGCCGAGGCGATCAAGAACGAATCGGCCTTCGGCTTCCAGAAGCCCGACGACGACGCCTCCTACGAGAGCATGAAGCAGCGGGTCGAGTCGGAGATCGAGAAGGTCTTCCGGCCCGAGTTCCTCAACCGCGTCGACGACGTCATCGTCTTCCGGCACCTCACCATGCCCGATCTCGGCAAGGTGGTCGACCTGGAGTTGAGCAAGGTCCGCCAGCGGCTCCAGGAGCACGGGCTCACGCTGGTGCTCACCGAGGCGGCCAAGAAGTGGCTCATCAAGAAGGGCTCGAACCTCGACTTCGGGGCCCGGCCGTTGCGCCGCTCGATCGAGAACTTCATCGAAGACCCGCTCTCCGAGGAACTCCTCAAAGGCGAGTTCCAAGGGAAGGACACGGTCACGATCAACACGAAGGAAGTCGCCGGGAAGAAGCAACTTGTGTTTGTCGGATCGATGGGCCCGCTGGCCGAGACCCCCGAACCCGTCGCCGCGGCCGCCGGAGAGGGCGACGACGAATCCGCGAAGTCGAAGTAGCCGCCGCGGAGACGCGACGGTTGCAGGAACCAAGAACATGGAATCGCAGAAAGCCCACGGGTTGCAACCCGTGGGCTTTTTGTGTTGCCGGTTCCGCACCGCAGCGCCCCCGACGCACACGGTCGCGTCCGCGATGCCACCGAAGAAAACGAAGAAGCCCGCCTCGTTGAAGGCGGGCTTCTTGTGCAATGGGGCCGTCGAGTCGGCACGTCAACCTCTAGCAGCGCCTCGGCCCTTCTCCGGCCTCGGCTCGAACTCAGCGTGTCGGCTCGTCAGCACCCATGCCAATGCAATCCTAGACTCGAACCGGCCCTCGGCAAGCAGGATTCGTCCGGGGCGACCAAAAGCCTTGGAGGAGAAGGCACTTGCGCGTCTTGCCGGCCCTTGGTGGACACTTTGGCGACGCGGTTGGGACAGGGGCGCCGCCCTGTGGCACGGCCGCCCTGTGGCACGGCCGCCCTCGGCCGTGTCCTGAAAATCAGCACAGCCGAGGGCGGCTGTGCCACACAGGATGCGGCCGGCTCTCACTCCAGCGTCGGCCTTGCGGTGAGGCCGAGCAACTGGGCTTCGCCTCCCTCCTTCTCGTAGACGCCGTAGAACATCGACGAGCAGTCGAGCCACAGCGTGATGCGGTGAAAATCCTCCGCCGGGAGCTTCACGCCGTAATGACCTTTTTCGAGGATTTGCGTGAGCCTGGCCGCCTTGGCGCCGAACTGGCCCGGATGGGTCCGGAGGTTGTTGCCGTAGTCGGTGAAGGCGTAGGGCAAGAGGCTGTTGTAGGAGGCGAACCACTTGCGCTGGATCGGTTCCCGGGCCAGGTGGATCGCCTTCTTCTCCGCGTGGCACTGGACACAGTGGCGGTCCAACACGGGCTGCACGAGCCGGGGGTAGCTGAACGGGGCGGAGCCGTCGACCTCGGGCCGGATCTCCGACGGGGGACGCCGCAGCGCGAGCACGTCGTGCTCGGCCGGTAGCGGGGCGCGATGCTTCGGCTCGTGGCAGCCTTGGCAGACCAGCCGTTCGCCCTTCTGGAGATACGTCGCCGATCGCATCGACTGGATCGCCATGCCGCGATCGTCGAGGGCCTGGAAGAAGAGTTCCCGGTTCGCCGGGGCGGTGAAGCAGGCGGAACCGTCCTCCTCGACCGGGACCGTCCCCAACACGTGGCGCACCGGGACCACGGAGTCGCCGGCCAGGGCCACGCGGGCGCCGGTTTCGTGGGGCGGGCCGCCCGAGGGAACCGACATCGGCAGCACTTGGAGCACGCGCAGGGCCTTGATCTTCGTCCCCGCCGGCCAAGGCTTGAGGCTATGGTAGGTGTTGATCACCGCAAGCGTGCCCCGGCCCGGCTCACCCGGAGGCACGCCGGTGCCGGGCGCGTCGCGGAACGGCTTCGACTGCACGGGCGGCGCCGGTGGCTTGGGCCGGGGCTTCAGGGGGATCGGGCTTAAGCAGCCGATCTCCGGATCGCGGTAGATCAACTCCTTGTTACCCCACGAGTCGACCAGGTAGATCCCGTAGTTGCCTGCCCTGCCCGGCGCCCCGCAAGCGATGGTCGCGTCGTACACGCAGAGGTAGTAGTCCTCGCTCAACGGCCACGCCGTACCGTAGGCCTCACGTCCGCCTTGACTCTCCGGGAAACCCACATCGGGGGTGATCCGCCTCACCGCGCCCATGGCGTCGTCGTCCGGGACCTGCGGATCGACCAGAACGAGCGACCCGAACGCCTGGCCATGGTGCGGCGCCGCCGTGGCCACGAATCGCTGCGAGCCGGGGAGGACGCGGCAATCGAGTTCCATGTCGGGCCGGGCGTTGCGCGGGGCGAAGTTGCCGTGCACCGCGCGGGAGTCCCGGCCATCCAACGACGTGATCCACGGATGGTGGGCCGTGCAGCCGAAGCGGTCGACGTAGTCCCATCGCGTGTAGAGGATGCGGCCGTCGTGGGTCACGCTGGGGTGCCATTCGTTCGTCTCGTGGACGCTCAGGGCGGTCATGTCGCTGCCGTCGGCCGCCATGTCGTAGAGCGTGTAGGTCGGGCAGACCCGGCCGCACCGCAGGTAGCCGCCGCGACGCTCCGTAATCATCGCGATCCGGCCGTTCGGGAGGAAGCAGGGATCGAAGTCGTTCCAGGCGCCGTCGGTCAACTGCTCCAGACCGCTGCCGTCGACGTTCACCTTGAAGATGTGGAAGCACCGCCCCTCGTCCCAGTGCCCACGGTTGGGGTCGGTGTGGTGGCGGTGGCCCTTGTCGCCCTTACACTCCACGTAGGCGAAAAGGACGGTCTTGGCGTCGTAGGACAGGTCGGGCGAGAGGAACGACCCGCCGTCCTGGTCCGGACCGCGGAGGTTCCCGACGCCGTCGTAAGCCAGGGGGGGTGGGATCTTCGGCCCGCCGCCGAGCCTCTGCCCCTTGAGCCGGCCCCGCTGGACCACCGAATCGGCCAGCACGTCGCGGAGCTGCGGTTCGGACGCGAACGCTTTAGACAGCACATAGAGACCGCCGCCCGGCGCCGCCGTGATCCCGTAGTACTGATCGCACATGTGGTTGAAGACCCCGCGGTGCCGCTTCACGAAGAGGATCTGATCGAAGTCGAGCAGCGGGTTCTTGAACGCGATCTGCCGGCGCACGCGGCAGACTTCCTTGAACAGCGCGAGGCGGGCCGCGGCGTCGGTCACCGCGACCTTCCGGCTTTCGGTCCGCAGCCGTCCGAGTTCTATCTCTTCGTTGGCGAAGTACGCCGCCGGACGCATTCGTTTCAGGTCCGCCAGCAGGGCCGCCGTGCGACGCAGCGCGATATCGACCGGGTCCCGGTCCGACGGTTGAATGAGCGCCTCGGGCCGGAGCGTTTCCGCGGCCACGCGGTCGAACATCGCCTTGTTCCGCAGATCGTGCTTCAACGCGGCGAACTGGATTTCAACCTCGTTCATGGGCACGGCGTGCGAGCCGGGGAGCCGCTCGACCGTCGAGGTGCCCGCGCGGAAGACGACCCCGTCGACCAGCGGGCGCAATTCGGCGATCGAAGTCCAGGGGCGGCCGGCCACTTCGGTCAAAGCCCGCAACCGCAGGTAGCGGCCCTTTGCCTTGGCCGGGAATCGCACCACGTTTTCGGCGTTGCCATGGGCGAACTTGCCGGACGCCACCGGCTTGCCGGCACGCTTGGGATCGTCGCCCACATAACACTCGTACTGGCCGATCGTGCCGTTGCCGCCGCCACGACGGGGGAGATAGGCGAAGCCGGCGATCTCGTAGGGCGACCCGAGGTCGATGAGGATTTCGTGCGGCGGGGGAGTCTCATAGAAGCTGAAGTCGGTGTGCCACATCGTCTCGGGGTTGCCGTCCATGGCCCGGTACCCCTCGTAGCGGTTCGTGTC
>CAYSGY010000299.1:0-7273 GCA_964430315.1 uncultured Planctomycetaceae bacterium | reverse complement strand
CTGGAAGTGGCCACCGCGCTCGGGGCCGGCAAGGTCCCGGCCACCGCCCCGCCCGAGACCGATTCCGCCAAGCCCCCCGAGCCCGCTTCGAGCCCAGGAATCCTCTCGCTCGACGAGGCGATGAGGCGGCACATCGAGTCCGCCCTGAATGCCACGCACGGACGCGTCGAGGGCCCTTACGGCGCGGCCCGTCTGCTGAAAATCAACCCCCACACCCTCCGCGCCCGGATGCGCAAGCTCGGGATCGACTGGAAGCAGTTCCGCGCGGGGGACGACTAGTCCGGGCCGGGGCGTCGTCGGTCAGAACGCCTGGCCCTGCCCCTTCTCTTCATGCCTTGGCTGCGGAGATGGCGCGTTTCATGACCTCGCGCATCAGTTCGGCGGGGGCGTCCTCGCCGGTGAAGAGCTTGAACTGCGCGGCAGCCTGACGGACAAACATGTCGACGCCGGTGACGACGCGGCAGTTGCGGCTGCGGGCATCCTTGACCAGCAGCGTGTTCTCGGGGTTGTAGACGACGTCGAAGACGATCATGGCCGGGCGGAGGTGATGCTTGGCGTAGGGGGTTTCGTCCACGTTGGGGTGCATGCCGATGGGGGTGCAATTGAAGAGGAGGTCGGCGTGAACGCCGTGGCGTGCAGGCCACTCGACGACGCGGCAGCCGAGGGCCGCGGCGAGTTGGCTGGCCCGTTCCGCCTCGCCATCGCAAACAAACACCTGCACGCCCCGTTGGACGAGCCCGAAGGCGATCGCCCGCCCCACCCCGCCGGCTCCCATCACCAAGGCGGTCTTGTTTTTCATCCCCAGATCGTCGCGGAAATGCCCGGCGACGGCTTCCTCGAGGCTGCCCATGGCCGCCGCGTAGTCGGTGTTGTATCCGTGGCGGCGGCCCCCCTTGAAGACGACCGTGTTGGCTGCCCCGATCCCCCGCACCGCATCGTCGGTTTCGTGGAGCATCTCGACGATTGCCTCCTTATGGGGAATGGTGACGCTCAGGCCGCAAAGGCCCAGCTCGCCGGCCTCGTCGATGAACGATGCCAGGTGTTCGCGGGGCACGCGCAACGGCACGTAGACCTTGTTCAGCCCCGACTTCTGGAAGGCGGCGTTGTGGATCAGCGGGCTGAGGCTATGCGCCACCGGGTCGGCCACCACGCCGTAGACCTCGGTGTCGGCCTTGATGTCGTCGTAGTGGTAGACGTCGGTCATCTGCTGGAAGCTGAGCTGCCCGGGGGCCAAGGCCCGTTCCTCGTGGAACGTGGCATAGGTCCAGGGGGAGCCGAACTTGCCGCAGAGGATCCGCGTCGGCGTCCCGATGTCGCCCATACAGAACCCGACGGTCGGCACGTGGCTTCCGCGCACCAGGCGGAGCATGCGCACATTGTCGCTCGGGTGGTTGGCCATGGTGCAGATCTTGACGACGTCGGGGTCCAGTTCGCAGAGGCGGGCGTAGATCTCGTCGAGGTCCTCGGGCGTCTTGTGGAAGTCGTGGAAGCTGACGATCCGCTTCGTCTTCCCGAACCGGGGCACCAGGAAGGCGGCGTGCTCTTCCAGGTCCACATAGTCGGCCCCTTCGGCGATCGCGGTGCGCAACAGAACCAGGCGATCTTCCTCAGTGCCTGAGTAGAGCCCCCCGTCTTGTCGGCGACGGCATGTGACCACGACCGGGCCGAGCCGGTCGGCCAGGAGCCGCTTGACCTTCACCGCGCCGGTGATGTAGTCCAGGCGGAGTTCTACGAGCTTGGCCCCCTGCTCGACCAGGTGCTTGTGCTCCGCGATCATCAGGGCATGGCGCCCACGGCCAATACTGACGCAGATCATGACGACCCCCCCACGGATGAGCCCCTCGGCCGATTCTAGCCTGCCACCCGGCCCGCCTGCAAGCCCCGGCCATGGGGTAGGCCGCCGGCCTGCCCGAGCGACCCGAACATTGCCAGTAGGGCGGCATCGTTGGCCGCGGCTGCCGCGGTGACTTGGAGGGTCCGCTTCACCGTCTTGCTCCAGGCCGACCCGTCAGAGACCTTGAACGACACCATCCGCTTGCCCGTCTTCGGACTCTCGCTGGTGTTCTGGTACGTCACCGCCCGCAACGCCGCCTCGAAGTCGGCCACCGTGGCGTCGCCGAGGCTGGTCAGAGTCAGCAGGCCCTTCTTCGTGTCGAAGACTCCGGTAATCTTGTCCGTGTCCTCGAAGGCGAGGAAGTCCTGTCCCTTCTTGTATCCGCCGGTGATTTGCACCGTGGCGCTGGCCAGCACGGCGTTGTCCGGATCGGCCACGGTGATCGTGTCGCTGATCGCCGTGGGTGCCTGGCCCTTCACGTAAGCCAGCGTCGTCGTTTCGATGCCGGCGAGCACCGGGGCGTCGTTCACCGGTTTGACGACGATCGTCCGCGTCGCCGCCACGCTCTGGTCCACGCCGTCGCTCGTGGTGAAAGTCACGGTTCGCGTCGCGCCGCCCGGATTCACGCCGGTCTGGAACTTCACCGCCCGCAGGGCCTTTTGGTAGTTCGCCACGGTGTCGTTGCCGGTGAGGCTCATGGTGCCACTCTGGGCGTCCCATGTTCCCACAATGTGCGTCTTTGCGACGCCGGTGAAGATGAGCACGTCCTGTCCCTCGTTGTACCCGTCGCCGATCTGCACCGTGGCGCCGACGAGGTTCCCATGATCCGCGTCGCTCACCTTGATCGAGGAACTGACCGCCGTGGCCTTCTGGTTCTCCTTGTAGGTCAACGATTTCGGCTCGACCTTGGCCAGCACCGGCGGATCGTTGACCGGCGTGACCGTGATCGAACGGGTCACTTGGTTGCTGGTGGTCTTGCCGTCGTTCACCTGGATCGTGACGGTCCGCTCCGCCGCGCTCGGATTCTCGCTCGTGTTCTGATACGTCACCGAACGCAGGGCCGTCTCGTAGTTGGCCACGGTGTCCGTGCCCGAGAGGGTCAGCGCGCCCGTCTTGGCGTTCCACGTGCCCTTGATCTTCCCGACCTTGACGAACGACAGCAGGTCTTGCCCCTTCTGGTAGTTGCCCGTGATCCGGATCACGGCATCGGTGAGGTTCGGGCCGGCAGTATTGGCGGCGGTGATCGTCGTCGTGACCGGCGTGGCGGGATCGTTCTCCGGGTAGGGCACGCTCGTTTCCTCGACGTTCGTCAGGACGGGCCCGTTGGCGAGCGGATTCACCGTGATGGTGAACGTCTGCGGTTCCGACGTGTCGATCCCGCCATTCTGTCTGCCACCGTCGTCCCGGACCGTCACCTTGAAGGTCGACGTCCCAAAGGCGTTCTTGGCAGGCGCGTACGTCAGGGTCCCAGTGGTATCGATCGCGGGCGGCACGGCGAATAGCGGAGCGTTGCTGACGTCCGTGACCAGATACGCCTCCACGTGTTGTGACGACTCGTTGCTCGGACCGGGGGTGAAGGATGTCACCCACGCGGCAAGCGTTTGGAGGCCCCCGTTCGCGTCCACGGCGGGCGGGTCGCTCGCCGTGAAACCCGGGCGGTCGTTCACCGCGTTCACCGACGTCGACAGGATCGAGGTGGCGTCGGCCAGCGGGGTGCTGCCGCCGTGGGTCGTGGTGGCTACCGTAACCCGCGTCTCCGTGGTCCCGTTGAACGACGAGTAACCGCCGGCGTAGGTGTCGTCCATGCCTCGGACCGTCAGCGCAGGCGGCGTGCCGAAGTAGTCTTCCGCCGGCAGGAAGCGAACCCGGGCCGTGGAGGCCAGCGACAGGGCGGCGCCAGTATCGTTCACGCTGCCGAGATCGGCCCAGTGCGTGCCGTCGCTCGAGTACTGCCAGACGCCTTCGCTGCCGGTGTCGGCCGTGTTGCCCACCACGGCGATGCCCGAGAGACAGGAGCCGGGATCGGGGTCGTTGAACTTGCCGGCGAAGATGGAAGCCACCGTGTTGCCCGGCGAGTTGATCGTATCTTCGTCAACGGCCGCCAGGTTCCCGTCGCCAAGCGTAGGGGCCCTGTTCTTGGGGCCTTCGACGACCTTCCAGAGCTGCGTTAGGGTGCCGTCCCCGTTGGCGGCGAAGTACAGCGTCCCGTTGATGTTCGCCAGGAAACCGACGTAGGAAGTGACGGGGAAGTCGACCTTGCTGAGTGTGCTGCCGTCGTACTGCCACAGATCGTCGCCAGGTCCGGTCCACCTTGTGGAGAAGAACAAGGTCCCGTTGACATTCGTCAGCGCCACGGGATAGGAGCTACCCGCCGGGTTGACGTTGATTTTCGTAAGCGTGGCGCCGTCATACTTCCAGAGTTCCCTGTCTGCTCCATCGTACGCGGAGAAGTACAGAGTCCCGTTCACGTCCGTCAGCGAGTTTGGAGAGGGCGAGCCCGAAGGATCGACATCGATCCTCGTGGTAGAGGCCCCATCGCACTTCCAAAGGGTGAGACGCTCCAAGTGCTCCCCTTCATAGAGTGGAAAGTACAAGGTCGTGCCGGATCCCACCATCCCGGACGTCGGAGACCAATTCGTGCCGGGGTTGACCGCGATGCGTGTTGCGGTGGTGCCGTCAACCCTGTAAAGGCCCCAGGAGTAGTTCGCCCCGTCAAGAGAGTAGTGGACCCAGGTGTACAGGGTGCCGTTGACGTTCGTCAGATAGAGGGGGTCGGCTCTGGTCGCCCCGTCGACGAGGGGAATCGTGGTCACGGTCGTGTCGGCGCACCTGAAGAGCTGGGTGTATACTCCGTGCTGTCCGTCTCGAGCGCTGAAGTAGAGAGTCCCGTTGACGTCGGTCAACTGATCGGGATAGGAGCTGCCGATGGCGGCGACGTTGATCTTGGTGGGAGTGGCGCCGTCGTACTTCCACAACTCATACTCGCCGTCATTGGCCGAGAAGTACAAGGTCCCGTTGACGTTCGTCAGCCCGGAAGGAAAGGAACTGCCCGACTTGTTGATATCGATCTCGACGGCGTCAACTCCGATGCACTTCCACGGCTCGGTGTCGGTTCCGTCGAAGGCCCGCAAGTACAGGGTCCCGTTGACGTTCGTCAAGTTCTGGAGATAGGAACCGCTGGTGAGGTTGAAGTCTTTGACGAGCTTGGTGCCCTCCGTGGTCCCGTCGCTTCTCCAAAGCTCCCGCCCGTGGGGACCGTCATCGACCGCGAAGTACAACATCCCGTTGACGTCGGTAAAACCGGGGGAAACCCAGCGATCCTGTGAGTCCTTGAAATCGGCTACCATCACAGCGACGGAAAGCAGGCTGCGGCTCTCGAGTGTCTCCAGACGCAAGCGGTGTCGGAGGCCGCAGCCCCGAGGACGACTTGGGTGTCCGCACCACACCGCCGAAAGGAACCGGCCGAATACCCGGCGTCGCCACCCAGGAGGAACCACGTATACCATGGAAGCGCCCTCACGGTGAGTCCCGACCGAGATGTCCGTTCTCCTCGCTGCTCTGAGCCCTGAGTGTAATCGTTGGCCCCCACTTGTCAACGATGAATTACTAGATCGTTAGGGGGGGCAGGGCTGGCACCGGACAATCGAGTCTTCCCGGGGCATTCTCATCGTGTGCGCGCTGCCTAACCCGCATGGGCTTCCAGCCTGTCGGGGAACAGCCAAGATGCCTGGGCTACGGGCGGGTCACGCGACCTCGGGGTACTTCCACTGGCCGCGGTAGTCGCGCCGGAGGAGTTTGTTGGCGTCGGGATCGCCGACGATCGTCTCCTTCTGGCCGTCCCACTGGATGCCGCGGCCGAGCTTGTAGGAGAGCATGCCGAGGAGGCTGAGGTTGGTCGAGTAGTAGACGTCCTCGATGTCGCACACCGGGCGTTGGCCGGTCTTGATGGCCTGGAGGAAATCGGCCCAGAGTTCCTTGATGTTCTGCTCGTCGGGCTGATGGAGCTGCGGCTCGAAGCGGACGGGCTCCTTGCGCGAATCGACGGGATAGAAGACCGCGCCCTTCTGCCAACCCATGTGGAAGGTGCCTTGCGTGCCGTAGAAATAGCAGCCGACCGATTCGCCCTTCTCGGCGTTGTTGCCGGCGAACTGGCGGTGCTCCCAGGAGACGGTGAAGTCGTCGAACTCCATGGTGGCCACCTGGTGGTCCGGGGCATCGGTGGTCTGTTCCTCCTTGGTGAGCACAGGCGGGCCCTTGATCGGCCGGCCGCCGGTGGAGAAGACCTTTTTGGGCCACTTGGCCCCGGTGATCCAGAGGATCTGATCCATCCAGTGAATCCCCCAGTCGCCGAGCGTGCCGTTCGCGTAATCGAGGTACATGCGGAAGCCGCGGGGATGGATCCCGCCGCCCCAGGGGTTCTTGGGATCGCCGTTGAAGGGCCGCACGGGCGCGGGGCCGCACCACATGTCCCAGTCGAGCTCCTTGGGCGGATCGGTGTTCTTGCGGGGCGTTTCGGGCCCGCCGCCGTAGTGGACGAAGGCCCGGACCATGCCGAGCTTGCCGAGCTTCCCGGAGCGGATGAAGTCCCGGCCCGCCACGTTGTGGGGCGACACGCGGCGGTGCGTGCCCACCTGGACCACGCGTCCGGCGGCCCGGGCCGCGTTGACCATGGCCCGGCCTTCCTTGACCGTATGGCTGATCGGCTTCTCGACATAGACGTGGGCCCCGGCCTGCACGGCGGCGATCGTTTGCAGTGGGTGCCAATGGTCGGGCGTGGCGACGATGACGATCTCCGGCTTCTCCTTCTCCAAGAGTTCGCGGAAGTCGCCGTATTTCTTGGGCGTTGCGCCGGAGAGCTTTTCGACCTGGGCCGCAGCGGGGTCCAACTGGCGTTGGTCCACGTCGCACAGCGCGACGACCTTGGACCGGCCGGCCTGGATCGCCTCGCGGAGGATGTTCATCCCCCACCAGCCCGAGCCGATCAGGGCCGTTTTGTAGACCTTGTCTTGGTTGGCACGGAGCACAGCCGGGGCGGCGAACGAAAGGCCGGCCGCTGCACCGGCCGCCAGGAATTCGCGTCGAGTAACAGTCATCGGGAGACTCCATAACGGTGGCCGCGGCCACGCCCTCGGAAGGGCGGCCGCGGGTCAACAGGATCCACTACCGTGAAGATGACTTCCCGCCGAAGGCGTGTCAAGAACGGCGATCGGAGCGGGACCGACTGTCCCAGAGGAGTCCGGACCATGAGAACGCGAGAGTGACGATGCCCGAGACGGCCGAAACGTGGCAGGAGGGCGCGACGCCGGCCGTCTCCGCAGCCGACGTGCAGGCCGGCGTCGCCGCGACGTGGATCCGCCTCCTAGTACAACCGGAGGGGACACCCGCCCCACCCCCCCTATTGCCCCCACCAAGGCCGGGAAACCGCACCTACGGCGTACT
>CAYSGY010000298.1:6652-7278 GCA_964430315.1 uncultured Planctomycetaceae bacterium | reverse complement strand
CCACGAGGATCCTGTATCGCTGTATCTCTTTTTCCAGTCGTAAGTTACCGCATCGAGCGGCAATGAGGTCGTGAAGCTCCAGGTCGGTCTCCATCGCCCGGCGCGCGCGGTCCGGCCCGGCACAATCGCTTGCCAAATGTTCCGTGACGGCTTGGAGTCGCTTGAGCGACTCGGTCTCGATCTGCCCGCAGGCCGACCGGGCCGCCTCGGTCTCCAGGATTCCCCGAAGATCAAAGACCTCCCGCAGTTCCCGGGATCCAAACGGCCCCACCCGCGCCCCTCGGTTGTGGACAAACTCGACCACTCCAAGGGTCTCGAGTTCCAGCAACGCCTCGCGCGTAGGGGTTGAGCTGGTACCAAATCGCGCGGCCAGTTTCATCACCCTCAATGGGGTGCCTGGGGGCAATTCGCCCCGAAGGATGTCGACGAGCAGACGCCTGCTGAGCTCGTGCCGAAGGGCACTGCGCGAGTAGGACTGGGACGCGAGGGCTGCATCGGGCGTGTTCACCCCTGAATTGTGCATAATCCACGCCCAGAATGCCACCCCCCTGGGGACGCATGCTTCCTGTCGCAATCGAACGCTAACGTCCTGGGACCGGCGGCGCCGAAGCCTGCCATGGCGGCGA
>CAYSGY010000298.1:0-6642 GCA_964430315.1 uncultured Planctomycetaceae bacterium | reverse complement strand
TTCCCCGTAGACCTGCGACAACTGGACTCCGCTCGCCTGGGCCGTGTAGAAGAGCCGGCCGTTGGAGACGATGGCCCCGATGCACTCCCGGCTATCGACGGCTGGACCGCTGGTCAGGAGTTGGTTCCCGGCCGAAAGGTCGATCAGGTCCATGTTGCACCCCAGCACGCAGGGCTCGGAGAGGGTGAATCGGGTGCAGGCGTATCCGAAGTTGAACCGGGACAGGATCTTCCCGGTGTCCCGGTCAAACACGTAACCGTCGCGTCCCGAGGCGTTGGCAAACAGGTACTTCTCTCCCACGGAGACCACGTTGACCGCCGAGGCCACGGGGTCCGACTCCCACACGAGCGAGCCGTCCCGGGCGTTGAGGCAGCGGACGTAGCGATGGGTGGTCTGGTCGTTCGGCCGGTTGTAACCGCCCAGGTCGAGCCGCCCGTCGCGCCCCGAAAGGGTGCAGCCGGCCGTGACCGAATAGTCCGTGGTCGACCAGAGGGTCTTTCCGGTGAGCGGGTCGAGGGCCATGGTGATCCCGTTCGGCCCTCCGCGCACGGCGCGTGGGGCGTAGCCAAAAAAGGTCGAGTAGTAGAGCGTGCCGTCGAGCAGGCAGAGGCCGCAGTCGTTGCCCCCGGAGCCGAGGTCGGAGAAGTCGCGGCTCCACGCTTCCCGGCCCGTCGCAACGTCCCACGCCCGCACAAACGGCTTGTTGTCGCGGGGGTAGTAGGGATTGTCGTGGGTGTAGATCCAGGCCATGACCTCGGCGCCGTCGGGCGACGGCTCGGGCTTGCCGCTCATGACGAACGGCTTGGCGGTCCCCTGCGCGGCATAGCGGCCCGATCCGAACGCGTAAATGGCCAGGTTCTTGTGAAGCACCGGCCCGGCCTGCCGGCTCCAGCTTGGCGAGCCGGTGAAGGGGGCCTCCCAAATCAACTCGCCGGTGGCGGCGTCGAGGCAGCGGAGCCGCGACTTGCGCATCCCGGCCTGGGGCAGCAGCAGGCGTTCGTTCACGTAGAGGGGCGCCGTGAACGAGAGATAGACGTCGGGGAAGTAGCGTCGCCACAGGAGCCGGCCCGTCTCTTGCTCGACCGCGAAGATCTGGCCTTCGGACGTATGGGTATACATGCGGCCGCCGCCGCAGACGGGGACGTGCTTGAAGGTGCCTTCGTAGCGGCGAATCCACTTCATCTTGAACGGTCCGCGCAGTCCCTGGTCGTTGGAGTTTGTGTTGGCGAGGTTGCCGTAGTTCGAGGACCAATCGTAGTGCGGCTCGGTCAGCTTGCCTGTGAGGGGGCTGCGAATCTTGCACAAATCGAGGTCTTGCTTCGGAAGCGGAGCGTGGCCGCCCGGGCCGAGCACGTAGAGGTATCCGTCTTCGCACCCGAAGTAGACCCGGCCGTCGCAGACCGCGGCCGGGGCGGAGATCGCCCGGCCAAAGGCGGTCTTGAACGACCACCCGTCGCCGCCTGCGAGCGGGACCACGTACAGGCCGCCGTCGAGTCCGCCGACCACCGCGTGGTCCCGGAGCAGGATCGGGGAGGCGATCGACGGATAGGCGCCCAGTCGGACCGGTTCCTTCGCGCCTGGCATGTGCTTGCAAAGGCCGAAGCCCGCCTCGGGCCGGCAGCGATAGACGTCGCTGCCGCGGAGGCTCACCGAGCAGAAACTCAGCAGGCCGGGAAGGTTGATCGCCGTCTGGGTCCCGGGCACATGGTCGGTCTCGACCTTCCCGTCGCGCAAGCGGAGGATTTCGACGCGGCCCGTATTGTCGCGGCGGTGCCACTGGTTGTACACGGCGCCGTCGTCGCCAAGGCTCTGCCCGAACGAGGCGGGGAACTCGTTGCCGGCGTTGTTGGGCACCAGTCCTATGCCGCGAAGCGCGGGCCGGTCGCCGCAGTCTTCCAGCCAGACGGTCCTGGCGCCGGCCGGAACGACGATCGTCTTGCCCAGCGCGGCCACGTGGGTGGCGGTGCAGAACTGATCGCGCCACGTGACGCGGCCCTTCTTGAACGCCAGCCAATCGGCCCCGCTCCAGCGATCGCCGGAGAACTTCACGATCTCCTTCACGAAATCCCAGGTCCAGCAGACGGTCCCGTCGGGCCGCAGCGCGTAGACCTGCGAGCCGAGAGTGGCGAAATAGACCCGGTCGCCGACCACAGCCGGCGCGCTGAAGATCGGCTCCCCGCAGGGAATGTCGCGGACCACGGCACCGGTGGCCGCGTCGAGCACGTAATAGCGCCCCGCCATGGTCCCGAAATGGAGGTAGCGGCCGGCCAGGGCGGGCGACGAGACGTTGCTGCAATTGGCGTTGCCACCGGGGCTCTGGAACCGCCACAGCACGCGGAGGGTCGCCGCGTCGATGCCCAGCGCGACCCCGGCGGCATCGACCACGTAGACCCGGCCACCGTCCACGACCGGGGAGCTGAGAATCGAATCGGTCGCCGCCACGGCCCCCACAAGGCCCAGCCCGGACGCCACGGCCCGCTCGGGCACGTTGCCGGAGCGTCGGCAGTCGTACTTGAACTGGAGCCAGCTCTCCTCCGCAGAGGCCACGGCTGCAAACAAGACCGTGGCAGAAATCAATCCCGCGCAACCAGCGGATCCTCGTCCGGACATCTCATGCCCTCCTATCCGTAGTCCGATGTGATCTTCAACGCCCCGACCACAAATGTCAAGCGTCCGAACGAGGCTCGTCTACCGGGCGGAACAGAGCCTGCAGGGCCGTCATCTCGGAGAACATCCCCACCGGATCGAGGAGCCGCTCGCCGCACCGCGGATATAGCACGCGTGAACGAGCGCCCAGTACAGCGGCCTGGGGAGGGGAAGGCGGAGACACGTGTCGAGGAAATGGACGCAGGCGACGAGGGCGCCAAGTCCTCGGACCCAACGGGCCAGGTGCCGCACCTGCCGGGTGCTCCGCAGTTGCGGCTCCAACTCCGGGTGCTTTTCGAGCAGAACACGCGAGAAACGGCCCGACTCGACGAGCCGATGGCAAAAGCGTTTCACGTCGGTCGGGTGGTCGTGGTACGCGACGGCCCGAGGGGCGTAGTGGAGCCGCATCCCGGCGCGGAGCAGCCGGTAGCCCAGTTCGCTGTCTTCCCAAAGGGGATTGCGGAGGTCTTCATCGAACGGGAAGTCGACCCGGTCGAGAAGCGTCCGAGGCAACGAGAGATTCGACGTGTAGAAGAAACCCCACGAGAGCGGCACGTCTTCCCGGGCCGCGGCATAGTGGAACTGAGGGCCGTGCTCCCCGATGAACTTCAGAAACGGCGTGGGACGCAGGTGGGACGCCCAAGTGGTGTAGCCCACGACGGCCACGTCGCTGGAGTCGCCGTGCCGCGCATGGCAAGCGAGATGCTCCTCGAGGAAGTGCGGCCCGGGCAGCGTGTCGTCGCCCAGGAATACGAGGAGCGGGTGGCGTGCGAGGGCGATTCCGGCGTTGCGCGCCGCCCCCGGGCCACGGTTGACCTGCTTCAGGTAGGTCAGGTCGAGCGACGAGCGTCGCCGGAAGTCCGTCACGGCCGCTTCCGTGGCGTCGGTGGAGCCGTCGTCGACGACGAGGACCTCCAACCGGTCCCGCGCCACCGTCTGCGACTCCAGGGCCGCGAGCACCTCGACCAGCGACTGCGCCCGATTGTAGCTCGGGATCACGACGCTTGCGCGGCGTGCATCCGCCATCTCGGAGGGGTGATTCTGGGGGGAGGTCATCGACACCGATCGGGGCCTCCTGCCGCAGCGGACGTTTCCCGGCAAGTCGCCGCGATCGCCTCCGCAAACGGCGTGAACCGAGGACGAATCACCGAATTCAAGAGGGCCAGATCGGCGATAAGGTTGCAGCGTCGCGGAGCGTGTGACCGGACCAATCGCGGCGCGATCCCCACGGCCCTACCTAATTCCTCGGCGAACCGGCGGACGGAGATCGGCTCGGGCCCCGCCACGTTAAGGACCGGCGGCAAGGGCGTGCCGGCCAAGGCCCTTTGGGCCAGTTCCTCGAGTAGGTCTGCCGCGTCGGCGACGTAGGTGAACGAGACGACGAGTCCCTCCGTTTCATCATCCCCCCGTGCTTCCGTTATCTCGTCCGCCGCCGGTTCGAGCACGATCTCCTGCCCGGCGCGGACGCGGGCCAGGAGAGTGGCTGGCAGCATCCGCTTCTGCCCGGGCCCGAACAGCCCGAACAATCGGACCGAGAGCACCGCCATCGGACCGGCGAAGAGTCTCAACGCCTCTTCGGCGGCGAGCTTGCTCAGGGCATAAGGATCGTCCCGCCGAACCGGGGCGTCCTCGGCAAGCGGGCCGAACGAC
The DNA here is from genome assembly GCA_964430315.1 of uncultured Planctomycetaceae bacterium. GTDB lineage: Bacteria > Planctomycetota > Planctomycetia > Pirellulales > Thermoguttaceae > CALFBP01. The sequence continues at coordinate 2,346 of CAYSGY010000298.1, read as the reverse complement.
GGGGCATAGACGTTGCCCGACGAGGCGTAGCAGAACAGCCGCACGCCGGCCGCCACCGCGGCCCGGGCGGCCTTGATCGCGCCGAACGTGTTGACCCCGAACAGATGGTCGGCCGACCGCGGGAACTCGCGGTAGAACGGCGACTGCGCGAGATAGAAGACGGCGTCGGTGCCCTCCGGGAATCGCACCTCGTCGCGGAGCACGTCGAGCGTTTCGCAGCGGACGCCGTCTGCGGGTTTCTCGAACGCGGCCGTGTCGTAGGCAAATACCTCCCAGCCGCTTCGAGTCAAATGGCGGGCCAAGACGGTGCCCAAGAAGCCTGCTGCTCCGACGATGGCTGCTCTCATGGCCTCGCTGCTCCTGCCGCACGACCTTGCGACGGCGTCACGTCGCCGGACTCGGCCGCCGGGGCCGATGCCTCCAAGACCTCTCGAAAAGCCGTCAAAAAGGTCTCAGCGATCACTTCGTTGGAGTGGTAGCGATCGTACCATGCCCGGCCCCGGGCCACGAGGTCGCGGGCGTACTTCGGGTCGCGGTAGAGGCGGGCCATGCCGTCGAACACCTGCTCCGGCGTGGCGGCATTGAGCACCGGCGGCATCTCCGGGAAGCACCAGCGGTGGCGCTCCTCGTCGAGATAGAGCATCGCGGGACAGCCGTGCAAGAGGCCCTTCGGCATCGTACTCCCAAAGGCCCCAAGAAAGAACTGGTCGGCCAGGAGATCGCAGGCCCGGGTGTAGCGGATCATCGCGACATTGGGCTGCGGCGGGATCCAGAGGACGCGGTCGGCCACGCCGAGCGCGTCGAGCAGATCCTTCGACGCCTGGATCGTCTGCCCCCACTCCACGAAGACCGCCCCGGCCCGCGGATTCACCTCCCGCACGAACCTGGCGAACCCACGGATCAGGATATCGTTTCCCTTCTCCCAGTCGGGATGACGCCGCGGCTCCCAGTGCTGCCGGGGAGGATGGAAGACGAGAAAATCGCTCTGGAGCCGGCGACGAAGTTCGTCGCGGAGCCTTTCGGCGTCGCGGCGGTCCCCGCTCAGGTCCTCATTCACCGGGTGGGGAACGAAACGGTACCGCTGGAGACCCAGGGGGCCCACGGAGCGGATATTGTCGCAATTGGTGATGAACACGCCGTCGGCCAGGCGATAGGTGATCGCGCAGACGCGGCCCTGCTCGTTGTCCTCAAAAGGGATGTTGCGGATCGTCCCGTGCTCGTAGGCGAAGTAGGGCCGCGTGCCGGCCAACAGCGGCCACCTGCCCTCGATCGCGTATCCGACCACGACGTCGTAGCGGCGAAGCAGCCGCTTCCACCAAAGGCATGCGGTGCGGTTCCGCACCAGGTCGGCCGGCGTCAAGGGATCGGGCCGGTCGGGAAACACCCGGGCAAACTCGGCGATCAACTCCTTCATTCGACTCTCGAAGCCGGCACTGGCGGGCAAGCCGCCAGTGGCACCCGGTACGAGCCCCAAAGTCCTCCCCTCTCCCTTTGGGAGAGGGGCCGGGGGTGAGGGCGTCCGGCCCGACCGGCAACACCGTCGCGCAACGGCTGCGACGACACAGCAGCCCCAAACCGCTTCGTGCTTGAGCCGGCGTGCGATCCGGCCCAACCACCCGGCGCGGACCGCGTCCACCGCGTGCCGCACTCCGCGGAGCCGGGGCGAGCAGGCATACCAGCGTCGCAGGCGGAGGTAGGCCCACCGAAGCCGGCCGGCAAGCCGCCAGCCGCCGCGCTTCGCGTTCAGGTAGGCGATGCAGCAGCGCAGCGGCCCTTGGGCGAACCACCGGGGACGGCGGAACCCGTTCAGCCGAACGGCCTCCCAGTCGGGAAAGAACTGGTCGCCATAGTCGCCGGCGAAGTCGGCGTCCTCCCACTCGGGACAGGCCATGATGTGGTAGTAATCGGCGCAGACCACGTCGCAATCGACACCCCGGGCACTGAGGATCTTGGCGTTCAGGTAGGCGTTGTTGGCCACGTTGCCGATGTGCAGCACGCGGAGCCGCCGTCCGTGCAATCGCTCGAACCGGGCCGGCCAGATCTCGTCTTCCGTGTCTTGGTGCTTCGTCATGATGCCTCGTTGCCATGAAACGGGAAGGGCGCCCAGGTGGGTTGCGGCCAGGTGACGATCGTCTCGTCCTCGCTGATCCGCCGGACCTGGCAGTCCCGGCTGAGTGTGCGGCGGTCGCCGGCGCCGACGATCTCGACGGCCACGCGGCCCACGCGGCCCCGGACCGAGAGGCTCACCCCGGCCAGGTCCCTCTCTTCCAAAGGGGCCCGACGCCCTGACAGTCGCAGCACGACGCCGTCGCAACTCGATGGGGCACAGCCGCCCTCGGCTGTGCC
>CAYSGY010000297.1:0-7282 GCA_964430315.1 uncultured Planctomycetaceae bacterium | reverse complement strand
TCCGGGACCTTGAGGCCGAGGTGATCGCCGACCTCTGCCGGCGCGAGCGTTGGGTGGTGGCCGCCGGGGGCGGTGCGCCGCTCCGGCCCGAGAGCCGCCGCGTCATGCGGGAAAGCGGGCCCGTGGTTTGGCTGACTGCCGGGGCGGAGACGATTCACGCCCGCATGTCGGGCGATGCGACCACGGCCGCGCGCCGCCCGAGCCTGACGAACCGGGGGGCCCTGGAGGAAATCGTTCACTTGCTCGAAAAGCGAGAGCCAGTCTACCGGGAGACGGCCCATCACCGGATCGACACCGAGGGCAAGTCGCCCGACGTGCTGGCGGACGGGATCCTCGAGAGACTGCGTCTTCCGACCGGGCCCGGGGGTGGCGCGTGAACGGGATTCTGGCGGTGCCGATCGAGTGGCGTCTGGCGGTCGTCTTCCTGGCCGGGGCATGTTTGGGGGCGTGGGCCAATTGGGCGGCCGTACGTCTGGCCTGGGAGCCCCGTTCGGTGAGCCCTTGGGCCTGGAGGGCGGGCGGGGTCGGTCCCCGTTGGTTCGACCGGATTCCGATCCTCGGATGGCTTTCCCTGGGCCGCCGGGCGGGGATCGAGAGACGGGGGTTCTGGGTCCGCCCGCTATTGGTGGAAGTGCTTTCGGGCACGGGTGCGGCGGCACTCTACTGGTGGGAGATCGACCGGTGCGGACTCCTGCCGCCGGGCATCCCGCCACAACTTCTGGCCGGCCTCGCCCTCAGCATGCACATCCAGTGGTTCTGCCACCTCGTGCTCGGATGGCACATGCTCGCGGCCTCCCTGATCGACGCCGACGAGAAACTGATCCCGGACGAAATCACCGTTCCCGGTACCCTTTTTGGTCTCCTCGCCGTGGCCATCTACCCGGCGGCGATGCTGCCGACCGTGTGGATCCTCCCAAACAACCGCGGAACCCTCGGCTTCCTCCACCTGCTCTCCCCCCAGCACCCGTTGCCCACCTGGCTGACCGGATTCCCCCATGGAGGGTCGTTGGCCATCGCCTTGGCCTTGTGGTGGCTGTGGTGCGTGGCCCTGATGGATCGGCCGTGGTGTACGAGTTGGGGATGTCGTTGGGCCATGCGTCTGTTGGTCGTCCGTCTGGTGCGGTCGCCGATCACGCGACGCCTCTGCTGGCTCGGACTGGCAGGATCGGCGTTCATCGTCGCCTCCTGGTTCTGGGGCGGCCCGAGATGGGTCGGACTGCTCACGGGCCTGGTGGGAATGGCGAGCGGCGGGGGCTTGATCTGGATGGTCCGCATCGTCGGCGCCGTGACCCTGAAGCGGGAAGCGATGGGCTTCGGCGACGTAACCCTGATGGCGATGATCGGAGCCCTTCTTGGGTGGCAGTCGTGCCTCGTCATCTTCTTTCTGGCCCCGTTGGCCGGCCTGGTCCTCGGGCTGGTGCAACTCCTTCTGCGCCAGGAAAACGAGATTCCCTACGGACCGTTCCTCTGCCTCGCCACGGCGGTCCTCATTGTCGCCTGGCGCCCGATTTGGGAGTGGCTCCAGTTGCCGCTTCTTCTTCTCGGCGGGCTGGTTCCGGTATTTGTCGTCGTCTGCCTGGTGGCGATGGCCGTGCTATTGGGCCTGTGGCGGCTGGTCAGGGCGGTCTTGACCTCCGATGGCTGAAACGTGACGGATCTCCCTCTTTTTTGGGTTCATCCGGCGGAAGCGTACCAGGTCAAAATGCATGACGTAATGCAAAGCCAGAAAAGGAGTACGGGTTCCTCTTCTCTGTTCGCCCTCGTTCGTGATCGAGGATCAGAGAAGAGGAACCCGTACTGTCCCGGATCTCAGACGGTTCTGTTTCCCGGAGATCCCGGATGAACCTCTTTTTTGGATCTCCTTTCGGCAGCGTTAGACGGCTAAGCGACTGCGAGCTACCTTTTCCTGGGATATGGGACGGTAGTCGCAGGAAACGCAGCCGTGGGACGATGGTTTGAAACCGTAGTGGATCTGGAGTACAGCGTCGGGCGGATCCGCCAGCACCGATACGGGGTGATCGAGGCCCGCGATGGGCTTCTGTACCGGGTACGGTTCCGGCCGTATCCGAAGATCGCCTCGGTGCCCGAGGTGTCCTGGCTGGGGGGATGGTATCACCGGTTCGTGCCCGGGGACCGCTGTTGGCTCTACTACAACCACCCGCGGCGGTTTCCGAACTTCTTGGCCGTGACCTGCGTTCTCTCGGCCCGGGACACCCGGCTGGCCACGATGCACCGGGTCCTGGAGACGCTCGACGAGATTGGTAGGATTAAGGGGGTCGATGCCCTCCTGTGCGATGCGGCCAACTGGCGGCTCTCCACGTCGGTAATGGCCCGTTGGGGGTGGGAGCCGCACTGCCCCTCGCGCTGGCACCGGCACTTCATCCGCCGATTCACCAGGCCACCCCCTCCACGGGTGGTATCTCCGATTCGTGAGGAGTGTGCCGTCGGGGTGTGAATTGGACTTGCCCGCCGCAAGGGGCATTGTTACCATTCCGCCCGCTTGTCGCTCTGGCCCGGGGAATCGCCCGCGGTCGGAGGCCGGACAGCCTTGTCTTGAAGCCGTTTCGGTGCGTCGCTTGGGAGTGGAATGCCATGCGGAAGGTCGCGTGGGCGGTTGGCGTGGTGGCGTGGGCGCTATCCACGTTGACCGGCTGCGCCGGCAATTCGATGGTGATGAAGGGCCAGCTCGACAAGGCGAAGGATGAGCAAGTGGCCCTCTCCCGGCAACGCGAGGAGCTTCAGAACCGCGCGAACCGGCTGGACCGCGACAACCAGGACCTTGTCAACCAGATCACCCAGGGCAAGCAGCAGATCAAGCTTCTTGAGGATCAGCTTGGGGTGGTCCGGGATCAACTCGCCGCGTCGAACAGCCAGTTGGCCCGGCTGCGCGACGAGAAGAAGACCACCGAGCAGAAGGTCCAGACGCTGACCGCGTCGCTTCAGCGTCAAACGGGGACGGCGATCACGCCGAACAACAGCCTCCTGCAAACGCTCCCGGCGATCAACCTGCCGGACGTCCACACGCGGCGGGATGGCGACGTCATCCGTGTGGAACTGCCTGCCGACCGCCTGTTCGAGCCCGGCGGCAGCCGTCTCCTGGCCGGGGCCAATTCCCTGATCCTCGCCGCGGCGGCGGAGATCACGCGGAGCTACCCGAACCAGGTCCTCGGCATCGAAGGGCACACCGACTCGACGCCCGTCGCCAGCGGGCAGTGGCAGAGCAACCACCAGCTCTCCATCGGCCGGGCCTTCGCGGTCTACGAGGTGCTCGTGTCCCAGGGACGCCTCGCGCCCTCCCAGTTCGTGGTCGTCGGCTACGGGGGCAACCGCCCCATCTTCTCCGACGCCACGCCCGCGGGCAAGAAGCGGAACGCCCGGGTCGAGCTGGTCATCTATCCCGAGACGGTGGGAAGCCGGCCGTAGTGGGACGCGGTAGTGGGTAGTGAACAGAGGGCGAGGGGGGAGGATTCCCCCGTGGTTCAACTTCTGGCCGAGGCTCTGAGGTTGGCTTGCCGGCGATCTTCGCCGTCAACAAACGCAAGTCACCGCGAGCGTGATGCTTGAGGCAGGAACCGGTTTAAGTAATCGACACGTTCCTCTCGCGTGAAATCACGAAGTTGAGCGGCGCGCAGCACTCGAACGAAGTGTATCTCCTGCATCATCTCGTCTTCGGGGAACTCTGCCTGCACTTCGGACCACAGGGCCTGCCGCTCGGCTTCCATCAATTCGCGGGGATTCGGCATGGGTCACAACTCCGGCGGGCTGACGATCTCAATGGATCCGTAGCCCATGATCGCGTTGATGAGGTTGATCTCTCGTCGTACCTGGACCTTGACAAGATGCCGGAAATTCCAGCTTGCCAATAAGCCAATCTGATGACTGACCGCTATGGCCACATGCAGGGCGTCGTCCCGATATCTCTCTGGAATCGCTCCTCGTGCGACGTATTGATCCGCCAAGGCTTCAGCCTCAAGCGTGGCGGGCAGCAGTGGCAGAGTCTCGATGAGCGTCTCCAGGTGGCGGCGCATCTGCTCATCGCGGGTGCCGCGGATCTCTGCGAGCACCAGCACCGAGATCACCGGTTCGTAGCTTGGCAATCGGTCCTGCCAGAACTGTACCGTAAGCCGCTGACGCTCCGGCGCCCTTTCGTCAATATACGCGCTCGGCACAGTGCTGTCCAAGTAGAGCCGCTGCAAGGCCAAGGGCCTCCTTCGTCCGCGAATTGTACGTCTTCCGCGGAGGTCTCTGCAACAGAGTCCGCCGACCCGTATTGTCTATACCACGGAAAGATGGCATCCCCTTCGGCTACCCGCCGCTTTTCGGCGTCTTTTTCACCTCGTAGGGGTGATTGCGTTTGCGGAGCACCTTGGCTTCGAGGATCTTGTCGGGCTGGGGGCCTTCGGGTTTCTCCGGGTCGCGGCGCTGGAGTTTCGCGAGGACGTCCATCCCCTTGACGACCCGGCCGAAGACGGTGTGCTTTCCGTCGAGATGGTGGGTCGGGCGGAAGGTCAGGAAGAACTGCGACCCGCCCGTGTCCCGGCCCGCGTGCGCCATGCTCATCGAGCCGCGGAAATGGACCCGGGCGTCGGGCCGGTAGCACTCGCAGGCGATGGTGTAGCCGGGGCCGCCGCCGCCGGTGCCGGTCGGATCGCCGCCCTGGGCCATGAACATCGGCAGCACGCGATGGAACGGGGTGCCGTTGTAGAAGCCCTTCTCGACCAGCGAGATGACATTGGCGACCGTGTTGGGCGCCTCGTTCTCGAAAAGCTCGATCTCGATGTCGCCCTTGCTGGTCTTCAGGAGCACGCGGGGCAAATCGTCGGCCTTGGCCTCGGCGGCCCGTAACTTCTCCTCTTTCTCGCTCGCCTGCTTGTAGTAAGGGATCTCCGAGAGCATCATGGGGCCGAGTTGGGAGAACTCGCCCCCCATCTTGTCGAACACTTGGGCGTCGGCGGCCAGCTTGAGCTCTTTCTCGGCCGTGGCGAAGTCGCCCGTGCAGAACGCCGCCACTCCCGCCCAGCCATGCACCCCCGGGTCGTCGCAGTGGTTGTCGTTGAGGATCTTGGCGACGTGGAGGGCCTCTTCGTAGTTCTCCGTCTGGCATCGGAAGAAGAGAGTGCCCATCAGGAATTCCTCGGCCTCCGCGGCCGACTTAGGATCCTCGCGGTAGGCCGCCTCCGCCGCTTCGAGGACTTTGGGCTGAAGGGTTTGCCCCTTCTCGATCAGGCCGTTGTAGCGCGTCTCGATCTCCGGCCGCTTCTCCGAAGCGGCCTTGCGGTACTCGTCCCTGAGATCGCGGAGATCACCCAGCAGGGTCTTCCATTCGGCGAAGATCTTGGCGAACTCGGCCTGCTTCGGACCGGGCTGCTTCCCGGGAGCCGGCTCCGCCGACCTCGCGGAAACCGCCAGACCCATCCACAACGCGAACGCCGCCACCCCGGCACATCGAATAGCCTTCATCGTCTCGCTACTCCCAAGTAGGTGCGTTTGGGCTCCATCGGTTGCGGGAGCCTTTTCGGACTCTGGAGGTTAGGGTACCATAGCAGGCGCGTTTTGTCCCGGGGGGCGTGCGGAAACATTGCCGCCACGGTGCCGATCCCCCTCACTGGAGCCCCAAGCCAGCCGACATGGCCTCCCGCAGACAAGAGCGATCCAAACCGCCCGGGCCTTCCCGATCGGACCGCCCAAGGGTCGGCCCCGTCGGGCTCCGCATCATCGGCGGCACGCTCCGCGGCCGGAAGCTCCGTTACAGCGGCGACCCTGCCGTGCGCCCGATGAAGGACCGCGTGCGCGAGACGGTCTTCAATCTCCTCGGCCCGGCAGTGAAAGGAATGCACGCCCTCGACCTGTTCGCCGGCACCGGGGCCCTGGGACTGGAAGCGATCAGCCGCGGTGCGGCCCGCGCCACCTTGCTCGAACAACACTATCCCACGGCGCGGTGCCTCGCGGAGAACATCGCGGCCCTGGGCGTGGAACGGCAGGCCGAGCTGGTCGTCGGCAGCGTCTTCGTCAGGCACCTCTGGCAGGACCGGTTGGGCGAGACGCCTTGGCTGGTCTTCTCCTCGCCCCCCTACGCATTCTATGTAGATCGCCGCGAAGAGATGCTCGGGCTTCTCGGCTGGCTCCTCGAGACAGCGCCCGCCGGGAGCCTCTTCGTGGTAGAATCGGACGAGCAATTCGATTTCGGCTCGCTTCCCGATCCGCCGGCATGGGACGTCCGCACGTACCGGCCGGCGGTGGTCGGGATCTACCGGAGGGTTCAGGGGTCAGGGTTCAGGGGTCAGGGCTCGGGGTTCGGGGTTCAGGGGCCAGAGGTCAGGGGGTAGCGTACTGCGTCGCAACGCTTGCGCCGTGCGCGCATCTCGTACAGACAACTCGTTCTGCTCTGCGTCCGCGTAGCGGGCGGGCTTGCCCGCCGGGTGGCCCCGATAGCTTCTGCTATCGGGGTGCCGAAGGCACAAGAGGCTTGCTTTGACCAAACACGTCGTGCCGGGGTATCCACGCAAACCCTCTTGTCGCTGCGCGACACCGAAAGCGGAGCTTTCCGGTGCCACCCTGCGGGATCAGCCTCCAAGTGCACCGAGATTGTCTCCTTTGTGCCACTCTGGTATGCTCTAGCCGGGCGGAGTCGATACGAGGCGGTCCGTGACCGGAGCCCGACCATGAGCACCATACCGGCCAAGACGTGCAAGACGTGTTATTCGGAGATCGACAGCCGCGCGAAGAAGTGCCCTCATTGCCATACGTGGCAGTCGATCCTGTCGTTTAATCATCCCTTGATCGCAGTGTTCGTGGCCCTTGTCCCGGCCGTGCTTTTCATCTCGATCTTCCCGGTCTTCATGTCGAAGATGTTCGATCCAGGCCGGGACTTCCAGCTCTACCGCGATCAGATCGAGGTCGTCCAGTCGGAGATCAAGTTCGGCGAGGACAACTGCGGCCCGACCGTGGTCGTCCTCGGAACGGTCCGCAACCATAGCGACGTGACCTGGAGCGACGTCCAGTTCGAAGCGTTGTTCTTTGACAAGGACATGAAGATCGTCGATGCCGGCCAGGACAAGAAGTACTCTTCTGTGTTTCCTCTCAAGGGTGAGTCGGCGTTTGTCCTTTCCTTCCGTCGTCAGTTCCCGCAAGAGCAATACGCCCATCACAAGGTCCGTGTCTTGTGGGCCAAGGATGCGCGGGCGCGATTCTGATCCGACGCATGCCGGACGCGGGGTGGCCCCGATAGCTTATGCTATCGGCGTACCGGAGGCACAAGAGGCTTGCTTTGACCAAACGTACC
>CAYSGY010000296.1:0-7319 GCA_964430315.1 uncultured Planctomycetaceae bacterium | reverse complement strand
AGGGATCGCGCATGAGCTTGTTGCCCACCTGCGGAGCGAGGAACGGCCGGCCTTGATTCCGGGCCGTCCAGCGGTAGCCGTCGGGGCTGGAGGCCAGATGCAGGCCGTCCTCCCCGTTGCCGCAGAAATAGGAAAAGAGGAACGCCGCATCCCGGTCCGCCCCAGGAGACTTCCCCGGCTTCTCGCTCGCGACGAGCCGGACCGCCGCGTTCTTGCCCTTCTTCGCCAAGGCGACGCTGCCGGAGCGGACGGCGCCGGCGGCGAACGCGGCCACCGGCGAGACAATCCCTAACGCCGCGGCCAGAAGCAGCACCACGCCGAGGCATCCCGCGCGGGACGGCGTGGCGAGGTGCCGGTCGGCGGCGATCGCCTCGACGGCGTCCTTCGCCTCCTTGAGGTCGGGGCCCGTTCGCTTCCGGTAGAGCTTGACGGCTTCGATCTTCCGGCCTTCGGCCAAGAGGCTGCGGAGTTCGTTGTCAAGATCAGGATCGTGGGATGCCATCGTGAAATCTCCCTGGAGGCGAAAAAGGGGACGCAGCTCTTCTTTATGCCGTTTGTTGTGATCGGGGCTCAAGCGTAGCGGGCGAGGAAGCGGTCGACCAGGGAAGGGGCGATCGCGTTGAGCGCGCAGAGGAACCTGCCCCACGCGAACGGCATGATCGCTCGCCGCCCGGCCCGCACCGCCCGGACGGTCTTCCGGGCGACGTACTCGGCCGGCACGCCCGGGTGCTCCGGCCAGCCCGGCTTCTGCCCGGGGTCGATCGAACTGGCCGTGAACTCCGTCTGGGTCAGGCCGGGGCAGACGACCAGCAGGTCGATCCCCAACGGCTTGAACTCCACACGGAGTGATTCGCTCAAGCCCTCGACGGCGAACTTGCTGGCGCAGTATTCCGAGCTGCGCGGCACGGCCCGATGACCCAGGACCGAACTGACGTTCACCACGATCGGCCGGTTTCCCTGCTTCAGAAGCGGGATCGCGGTGCGGGTCATTTCCGCCAGGGCGAAGAAGTTCACGTCCATGACGCGGCGGAGACGCTCGGCCTCCGCGCTGTCGAATCGTCCAAAGGCCCCCATGCCCGCGTTGTTGACCAGCACGTCCAGCCCGCCGTAGCGGTTCCGGGCCGCCTCGACAAGGCCCTGCCGAACGGCCGGATCGGTCACGTCGCCGACGACCATCTCCACCTCTGCCCCCACGGCCCGAATCGCCTCGGCCAACTCGGCGAGCCGGTCGGCACGCCGGGCCGAAACGACCAGCCTTGTCCCCTGGCTCGCCAATTCCATGGCAATCGCGCGACCGATGCCGCTCGACGCGCCGGTGACAATCGCTCGTGCTCCGCGAAGTTGGCGTCTGGACATGAAGCGGGGGTCAGGGGTCAGGGGTCAGGGGTCAGGATGCCGTTTAGCCGCGGCACTTGTGCCGCGGCCCCGTTGCGGTGCGGACGCACGGCCGCCTCCTCGGGATTGATCCGGCCAAGGTGTTTCTGCGGGATCCGGCAGTGGACGACGACCCGGGTATCGTGGAACTGCTTGGAAAGCACTTCGGAATGGGCGGCCAGGTAGGCCATGAGCCGGCCGTTGTCGATGCCGAACTCCACGTCGACGTCGTGGAAGGAGCGGCTGAGGGCCTCGCTCACCGCCAGGGCCAGCCGTGCGACCCCCTCGCCGTTCCGCGCGCTGATCGGGACCGCGTTCGGGTAGCGGTGCAGGAGGCCTTCCACGCCGGCGCGGTCGGGCAGGCGGTCGATCTTGTTGAGCACCAGGATCGTGTCTTTCGACTCCAGCCCGATCTCCGACAAGACCCGGTACGCGGCACTGATCTGCTCCTGGGCCGCGGGATTGCTCGCGTCGGCCACGTGGAGCAACAGGTTCGCCTGCCGGGCCTCTTCCAAGGTGGCTTTGAAACTGGCGATCAGGTGGTGGGGCAGGCCGCGGATGAATCCCACGGTGTCGCTCAAGAGCACCGGGCCCCAACCGGGCAACTGCCACCGCCGCGTTCGCGTGTCGAGCGTCGAGAAGAGCGCGTTCTGCGTCATCACGTCGGCGCCGGTGAGCAGGTTCAGCAGCGTGCTCTTCCCGGCGTTGGTGTAGCCGACGAGGCTCACCGTCATGACGTCGCTCCGGGTGGCCACTTCGCGCTCGCGGCGGCGGAGCACCGAACGCAACTCGTTCTTCAGGTCGTTGATCCGCCGCTCGACCAGCCGGCGGTCGCTCTCCAACTGTTTTTCGCCCGGCCCGCGCAGCCCGATCCCCTTCTTCTGCCGCGACAGGTGCGTCCACAGCCGCTTCAACCGCGGCAGCGAATACTCCAGTTGGGCCAACTCGACGGCCAGGCGGGCCTCGTAGGTCTGAGCACGGTTGGCGAAGATGTCGAGGATCAACTCGGTCCGGTCCAGGACCTTGAGCTTCAACGCCTCTTCGAGGTTCCGCGTCTGGCCGGGCGAAAGGTCGTTGTCGAAGATCACGCAGTCGGCCTCGACGTCCCGGGCGAGGCTCTTCAACGCATCCAGCTTCCCCTTGCCCAGGTAGGTCGCGCGGTCGGGCGCCGCGCGGCGTTGGGAAAGCTGCCCCACGACCCGGGCGCCTGCCGCTTCGGCCAGCCCCTCCAACTCCTCCAGCACGGGCCCGGAGCGGCTCGGACCGTCCAGCAAGACCCCGACCAACACGGCCGCCTCGCTGGCGACGCTCTCGACACGGTTCATCTCAGACACGACGGGAAGTTTCCTCCGCAATTCGAATTGCTAACCAAGCTGTAGATTGAGGTTTCGCTGGTGCTGGGTTCCGATGTGCTTTCCTCGAAGCGGTCGTAGATCGACCACGGCGCCGAAACGGATGAAGACGGCGAAGAATCGCTCATAGTCTCTTCCCCAGTACACCATCGCGCAGGACATAGGCGCCCCCTTTCCGCCGTCCTTCCCGTCTACAAGAAAGCGAAGTCGGGTGTCATAGAGAAAGGCAACTGCGGTCGCTGCGCCCCATACGAACTGCTTCCAATGCGCCGTATTCGTGGCAACGGGGACCAATGCCAAGACCTCGGCGCTGTGACAATCGAACGCCTCGGCACATCGTCGCAGCCAGTCCTTGATGGTTGTCCCTCGCTCGCGGTCCGCGCCGTAGGGAGGGTTCACGTAGATGGTGGGGAATGCCCATGATTCTCGCAGGCCATCCTGTTTCGGAGGCGCGTATTCCACCTTGGCATGCACAATCGAGTGACGGTTCGAACATGGATCGAACGCAATCTCCCCACCAAAGCACTCTCTCACTGCCTTAACATACTTGGCAGGGGTACACCAGTTTTGGCTTTGCCCGTTTACGGTCCGGCCGGCGGTCATCGTTCGAGAATCTCCTTCCAGTTCTTCTTCCGAAGATCGCCCAGATCCTCACGCAACTGCGCGAGTGTGCAACCTCTCTGGGCGATGACGTTGTACCACCCCTCAATCTCTGCCTCATGCTGAAGGAAGTACCGACGCAGCGCCGCGTCCGCTTCAATGTCGATCGTGACCTTGGTGAATCGCGTTCGGCCGTGCTTGCCCGAGTAACTGGCGAGGAAGGCGGTGCGGGCAGCAGCTAGTTCTCTGCTCGGCTTCAATAGTAGACGCTGGATGAACTGCCCTAGTCCCTCGTCCGTCAGGAACAGAAGCCAGTCATAGGACTGTGCAAGAACCTTGAGCTCCTTGTTGTGGTTCTCCGACGTGAACCAGTTCCCGTGGTTGCTCACGACACCAACCGTGAGAATGAAGTCGGCGAGGAGGTCCGCGTCGGATCCGTTCACAATCTCGCGCAGGACCTCGCCATAGGGCTGACAGTAGAGACCGCCACCGGATCGCTCGATAACACCCAGTACCTGCCCGTTTCGTGAGCGGACCTTCTGGAGCGACGAAACGGTACGCGCGACGTACGCGCCCTGCTTGGCCTTCTCGATGGTCTGCGGTCCTTTTCGCATCCCTTCTTCCACACCGACCCGCTTGCATTCGAAAATGGCAAAGGGGTGGCGGTGAAGATGGGAGACCACGACTTCGCAGTGGTCTTCGTCATCGGTGTCAACGTTCGCGACAATCGGGCCCTCGCGGTCTTCGGCGAGAACGCAGGCGTTGCGGAGGAGGCGATCTGTGGAAAGGAGCTGATTGGACTTGGATAGGACCGATGCGTCGATCCGGCGGAGGTCAGGTACCGTCCTATGAAGCTTGGACGCGGTGAGCGGTAACGGAGGCGGCGCGAAGCGATGAGAAAGACGCCACAAGATTGGGTGCAGTGAGAACTCAACGTTGTGAGTAATGTCGGGATTGGCGAACTCCGGGAGCGACCGTTCTATCACGATATGATCGCGGAAATCCCACGCGCGCAGCGTATAGTACGTCACGATCTCGACCAGAGTCCCGAGAGCGCGTCCTGCGGCTTTCTTCCGGTCTGCCGCATACGTGAAGACCGAATCCGCCAGCGTCCGTTGGAGAGTGTCGACTGAACCGTAGGTCACTTGTTATACCTCCCGGGGGTGCCTGTGACCGTGTGCGCCCGGAAGAGCCACCGTCGGCTGTCCGGACTGTCCCCCATTCGCATACCAACGGGTGGGTGTGCCCCATACATCTGGATGCAGGGTGCGATAACCAAGCCCTCGCCCTCGTTCATGGTTCCACAACAACACTCCCCCAGGATAGGCATGGCAAACTACCCCGTCTCCCCCTCTCGCAGGTAGCAATAGCTGTCGTAGCGTCGCTCGTCGAGCCGGCCGTCGGCCACGGCATTCTTGATGGCGCAGTCGGCCTCGTGGGTATGGGTACAGTTGGGGAACTTGCAGAGACTGACGTAGGGCCGCAGGTCGCGGTAGAAGTTGACCACTTCCTCCGGAATGATGTCCCACGGCTGAAACTGCCGCATGCCCGGCGTGTCGACCACGTAGCCTCCTGCGGCCAGCGGCACGAGCCGGGCATTGGTCGTCGTGTGCCGGCCCTTCTGGTTCTCGCGGCTGACCGCGGCAATGGGAAGACGGAGCGACGGTTCGATCGCATTCAGCAGCGACGACTTGCCCACGCCGCTCTGCCCGACCACCACGCTGGCCGAGCCCTGCAACTCGCGGCGCAGCCGGTCGATACCGAAACCCGTGGCCGCGCTGAGCAGGAGCACGCGGTAGCCCATCTGGCTGTACACGCCCACCAGGGGCACGAACTCGGCCGGATCGACCAGGTCGATCTTGTTGATACAGATGACCGGCCGGATGCGGTTCTGCTCAACGGCCACAAGGACCCGATCAATGAGATTCGGCTTCAACTGAGGTTCGGCGGCGCTGGCCACGATCAAGGCCTGGTCGACGTTGGCCACGATGACGTGCTGCCGGCCCTTAACGTTGCGGGCGATGCATCGCTGGCGCGGCTCGATTCGCTCGATCGTCCCCTCAACGCCTCCGCTGGAACCGACGGTGCGGAAGAGCACACGGTCGCCGGCCGCCACGACGTGACGCTGATCGGTGCTCAGGGTCTTCAGCAGGCGACGCACCGCGCAGCGATACGTCCGGCCGTCCTCCCCCTCGACCACGCTGACCAGCCCCATCACGGTCAAGACTCGGCCCGGCCGGCAAGCGCGCTCGTCGACCTCGAGTCGAACGGTCTCGCCGGAATCGTCCTCGGCGCGGTCCGAGGCCATGATGGTCCGCCTCCGGCTCAACTCGCCTTTCCCGCTGATGCGTTCGACGGCGGGCGGTTGATCGTCGTTGAGGCCTTGACGGTGGAACTCCCGGGTCAAGTCGGTCTGCCGCGTGCGGTAGTTCCGATTCTTGCGGAAGTCGGCGCGAATCTTCCTGTTCTTGGCCATGCGGACTTCGATCGGGCCTCTCACGACTGCTTTGGGGAGTTCTTCCTGGCCTCCAGGGCGGCTTCATCAATCATCGCGCGGTAGTCCTGGAGCAATTCCCGCTCCGCCTTCTCCCCCGGTTGCTGCCGCTGGAGTCCCGCCCGCTCCAAGAGCGATTTCCCGAAGACCTCCATCTCCAGCGACTCGGCGAGAGGCGGGCCGACCGCGCCCAGATCGACCGGCGAGTAGCGGACCTCGTAGACATGTTTGGCCACCGACAGCGTGTCGCCGGGGTCGACGCGTTTCTCGGTCACGCGGAGCCCGTTGACCTTCGTCCCATTGCGGCTCTTCAAGTCCTTCACAAACCAATACCCGCCCACCAGCGCCATCTGGCAATGATGGGCTGAGACGTTGGAGAACCGCAAGACGATGTCGCAGCTCTCCCGGCGGCCGATGAGGAGGTTCTCTTTCAGCAAGGGGATCGGATCGCCCCCACCCTGCGGAATTAGCTCGCCGAACATGTCTGCTCGTCCCTTGCGAGTGCCGTGCCGGAAATCTAAGATAAGCTAGCTCCACGCAGTAGTTTAGACGGGGTTCGCGTTGGCGTCAATCAAAGGTCCGCTTCCGGATGCCCCCTCCCCAGACTGGCTCTCCTCCGGCCTGCGATATCACTCCCTCAACTGGTTCCTCCGCCACCGGTTCGGCTGCCGCGTGTGGAAGGTGAGCGTCGACGCGGGGTTCACTTGTCCGAATGTGGAGGGGAAGGTGGCCACGGGCGGGTGCGTCTTCTGCAACCTCCGCAGTTTCAGCCCCAGCCGGAGGCTTCCCGGACGGTCGATTTCCGCCCAAATCGACGAGGCCATTGCCCATCGCCGCCGGCCGGGGGGACGTGAGCGATTCCTCGCGTACTTTCAGCCCGCCACCAATACCTATGCCCCGGTTGAGCGGTTGCGGACCGTGTACGAGGAGGCGGCTGCCCATCCGGACGTGGTCGGACTGGCCATCGGCACTCGGCCGGACTGCGTCCCTGACGAGGTGCTCGATCTCCTGGCCGTTCTGGCCCAGCGAACCTGGCTGATCGTGGAGTATGGACTCCAGAGTATCCACGAGCGGTCGCTCGCCTGGCTGAACCGGGGTCACGGCTACGGGGCCTTTGTGGACGCCGCCGCCCGGACCCGGGCCAGGCGGCTCCCGTTCGGCGTCCACCTGATTCTGGGGCTGCCCGGCGAGACGCCCGAGGACATGCTGGCCACGGCCCGGGCCGTGGCGGATTCCGGCGCCCATTCCATCAAGCTCCACAACTTGCACGCCGTTTGCGACACGCCGTTGGCCGGGCTCGTGGAACGAGGCGAAGTCCCCATCCTGGAACTCGAGGAGTATGCCGCTCGCGTCGTCGATTTCCTGGAGGTGACGCCGCCCCACTGCGTGATCGACCGCCTGGGCGCCTACGTACCGCCCGAATTCCTGATCGCCCCGCGCTGGTGCCAAGACCGGTCGGCAATCGGCAGGGCCGTCGAAGCCGAATTCGCCCGGCGCGG
>CAYSGY010000295.1:0-7320 GCA_964430315.1 uncultured Planctomycetaceae bacterium | reverse complement strand
TGCCGCCGCTGACGCGGCTCCGGAAGAGGCCAACGTCAGGGGAACAAGACCGGACACCCACTCACCCTTCCCGTTCAACCGGCCTTTCACCTTCCCACCGCTGAACTGCAAACGGCACTGGCGTCCCCTTGCGCGCCGTGTTACTCTCTCTACGGTGGGTTTGGCGTCAACTTCCCACGCCGGCATTTGTGACACGGGTTCCATGAGGGTGAACAAATGGCCGCCGGGGCTTCGCCGCAAATTACCCGTCGCATTGCATCACTGCTGTGAACGTCAACAAGCCGAAAGGAAGTGCCCAGCCATGACGAGCATCCAGCGTCGCGAGTTTCTCGATCGTTCGGCCCGGGGGGTCTTGGGATTCGCGGCAGGCGCGGCGGTCCTCAGCCGCGACGCATCGGCGGCCCGGGCCGGGGAGGCCGGCAAGCGACGGCCCGAGGTCGTGGTCATTTACTACCCGCACTGGCACAGCTACGATCACGGCAGCGCGTGGAAAGGCGAAGGCTGGACGGAATGGGAGGGCCTGAAGGCGGCCACGCCGCGGTTTCCCGGCCACCATCAGCCCCTGAAGCCCACCTGGGGATGCTTCGACGAAAGCGATCCCAAGTGGACGGCCCGGGAGATCGACCTCGCCGCCGATCACGGCATCGATGTCTTCCTCTACGACTGGTACTGGTACAGCGGCGTCAAGAACATGGAAGAGGCGTTGGAGAACGGCTTCCTGAAGGCGTCGAACCGGCAGCGGATGAAGTTCGCCCTGATGTGGGCCAACCACAATCGCCGGGACCAGTTCTGCCCGGAGTTCGGCACGCCGCGCACGGTGTGGCTCCCCTCGCGTCACTCGGCGCGCGACCTCGACCGGGTGATGGAGTATTGCATCGAGCATTACTTCCGCCAGCCGAACTACTGGCGTCCCGACGGCAGGATTTTTTTTAGCCTTTTCGAGGCGACCCGATTCGTCCAGGAACTCGGCGGCCCGGCCGCGACCCGCAAACTGCTGGAAAAGGTTGACGCCCGGCTCGCCCGCGCGGGCCTGCCGCCGATGCACTGGAATGGAATGGTCAGCACGCCCGCCATGGGCACGACACTCAAGGAGGCGGGATTCGGGAGCACGAGCCGCTACAACGTGTCGCGATCGGGCAAGCCCACGCCCGACCTGACGGAACGCTACGAGGACGTGATGGACGCCCACCGGGACCACTGGAAGAAGATGCTGGCCTCTCCGCTGACCGATCTGCCGGTGGCGACCATGGGCTGGGACAGCACGCCGCGCTGCCGCGCCGACGTCAAGTGGCCCTTCCCGTTCACGCCGACGTCGAAGTACAAGTCTTACGAGTATCCCTACGTGCCGGTCGTGCTGGGCAACACACCCGAGCTGTTCGAGCAGTTGCTCCGCGACGCGGCCCGCCACGCGGAACAGGATCCCCGCAAGCCGTTCGCCGTGGTCATCAATGCGTGGAACGAGTGGACCGAGGGCGGCTACCTGCTTCCCGAGGAGCGATTCGGCACGGGCTACGTCGAGGCGATCCGGAGGGCGTTCGGCACGGTGACGGCCAAATGACCTTCACGCGGCTGAATCGTCGCTCGCTTGCAGGATCTCGCGGAGCAGTAAGGGCACACGGCCAAAACGCGTCTGGAACTCCCGGAGGGTCGGCATGAGCCGCGTTTGGAGTTTCGTGTCGTGGGCCAGGGCGATGTCGGCCAGGCGGTGATCGAGGAAGGGGTTGGCGAACCGCTCCAGGCACTGCCGGGCGAATGGCTCGGGCCGGTCCGTCCGGCCTTCAAGCGTCGGAACGATCTCGTCGAACAGCAGCCGCTCCAGCCAGCGGCCAATTGCCGGGTCGAGCACGGCCTGCCGCACGGTCTCGAATCCCAAGGGTCTCGCCTTGGCCACCAGCGCAGTGTGGGCCCCGTTGAGAATCCGGACCTTGCGCAGATAGTACGGCTCCAAGGCATCGACTCGCTCAACGGCCGGGTGCGACTCCAATCCTGCGAGCGGCGCCGAGCCCTCGATGAGCCAGAGGGCAAACGGCTCGGCCACGGCGAAGAGCGGATCGCATTGGGCCATAGGGTCGTCGGGCCGCGGCGCGGAGACGATCCGATCGACCAGCGTGTTTCGCCACCCGCACGCGCCGCCGATCCACTCGATGAGCGGTCGGGAAAGCCCCCAACGTGCCGCCTGGTCGAGCACAAGCCCTCGCAGACGCGCGCCGTTCTTCTCCAGGAGTTCGCATGGGAGGATCGTCGGGCCGGGCAGTCCCGCCTCGAACCGGGCCGTGAGAACGGCCGTCAGTTTCGCGGGAAAGGACCGCGGAGGCACATCGCGCGGGCCGTCGGCCGGATCGAGGGCATAGCCGGCTTCGGTCACGTTGGAGACGATCAGGTCCAGCGGTTCCGGCCAGGGCCAGGACCTGCTGCCAATCGTCCTGCGCCGCGATCGCCCGGCGCACGCTCCGGACCTCAACCGTCCGGTCGACCTGCCGGCCCTCCACCAACCCGCGAACGGCGAGATGATAACTCCCGCCGCTTGCGTTGAACTGCCTGGCCCGCTCCGAACCGGTCGACTGGATCACCGCCACCCCACGGGCCGCCTCGCCCGATTCGTTCGTCTCATGAATGAAAAGGTCGGCAAAGGCGCGGAGGAACTTCCCCGTGCCGAACTGGAGAACGGTTTCGCGAGGGACCGAGTTCATCGGTGGGTGAATGAGGGCAGACCGTCGGGCGTAGGTCCCGCCTGCCGGGCGGGACCTGGATCGAGGAAGACCGGCACGCAGGTCCCGCCCGGCAGGCGGGACCTGCTCGACGCGCTAGTAAGGCTTATACACCCCCGGCACGGCGACGGCGTGTTCGTAGGAGCCGTCGGGGCCCGGCAGCAGGGGCGGCTTGGCGTCCCAGGCGTATTGCCGGGGCATTTCGCTGGGGCCCTTGGCCACGGCGTCGTCCCAACGGACGACCTGGCCGCTGTAGGTGGCCATGCGCCCGAGGATTGCCGTGAAGCTACTCGTGGCTCCGTAGGGGCCCTCGTTGTGCGGAATGTCCTCGCGGATGAAGCGGACCAGGTCGTGGTGCTCCTGCTGGTGCCCGTCGATTTTCGGGCCCTCGTAGCGCCAAGCGCCCGTGCCTTCGATCGTGCCGCTGCAATTCGCCTGCCCGCCCGGCCCGTGGGCATAGACGGAGCCCGAGCCCCAGCAGCCGGGGATGTGGCGGCATTGGCTGAACAGTTTCGTGCCGTCGGCGTAGGTGTACTCGACGCAGTGGTGATCGTAGATGTGGCCGTACTCCTTGCCCTTGCGGACCTGGCGCCCGCCCATGCCGTTGGCCTCAATCGGATGCTTCTCGCCGTGCGCCCAGTTGGCCAGGTCGAGCATGTGGACGTGCTGCTCGACGTTCAGGTCGCCGCTGAGCCAGACGAAGTAGTACCAGTTGCGCATCTGGTATTCCATTTCGGTCTGCCCGGGCTTGCGCGGACGGACCCAGACCCCGGCGTTGTTGCCATACGCACGGAGATACTGCACCGGGCCGACCGCCCCGTCGTGGATCCGCTTGACGGTTTCCAGGTACGACGGCGTATGGCGGATGTTGAGCCCCACGACCACCTTGCAGTTCTTCCGGTCGGCCAGCTTGTTGGTTTCCAGGAGCGAACGGTACCCGGGGGCGTCGACACAACACGGCTTCTCCATGAACACGTGCTTGCCGGCCTCGATGGCGGCCCGATACTGCATCGGGCGGAAGCCCGGCGGCGAGCACAGGAGCACCACGTCCACGCCGCAGGCGACGGCCTTCTCGAAGCAATCGAAGCCCGAGAAAACGCGATCCGGCGGGAGATCGACCTTGGCGGGATGCTGACGTTGGAGGCTCGCGGCGGCCTTCCGGGCTGCATCGTCGAAGGCGTCGGCCACGGCCACGAGCTTCATCGGACCGGGCACGTTGAGGCACTGGACCGCCGCCGCCGTGCCCCGCCCGCCGCAGCCGATCAAGGCGATCTTCAGGGTCTCGTCGCCGGCGGCATGGGCGGTGCGGGCCACGTCGAGCGACGCGGCCGCTGCCGTCGCGACGGCGAGCTTCGACGAATTCTTGAGGAACTCGCGGCGCGAAACGGTCGGAACTCTCTTCATCGTTGGCTCCTCCTTCCGGGGCTACGGGGGGACCACTCGACCGCCAGACTAGCCGTTGACTTCCGCGCACGCAACAGGGACGACATGCGGCGGGGGAATCGCAGACACCTGGAAGATGGGCGGGGTCTCTCGACGCTAGATCGAGAGGCAATGCCACGAACGTATCATTTCTTTCGCCTTGGGTTAGTCTTTCACCGGGATCGCCCCAGCGAACGCTCCAGTGAGTGTCTTCTGTATTCCGCGGAATCGCCGCAAACTCCGCAGACTTCCGAAGCCTCCAAGACTTCGGAAGTCTTGGTTTCGCCCTCGGCCACACTGGCCTGCATTTCCCGCCATCGTGGGGCAGGTCGCTGACCTGTCCGTGCGCAATGGCAGGTCAGCGACCTGCCCCACGTGCCCCACGGGATTATTCGCGGTCGTCTAGTCCCAACCACTGAGAAGATATTGACTTAGAAGCATCGCGTGGGATAGGATCGTCGGTCTACGGGCCGCAATCCCGCAACATCCAAACCACGCGGCCCGGAGGGTTCGAGCCAGGAGGGCACTGGAAAATCGTGGATCTCGACGGAGCGCGTATTCTTGTGGTGGGTGGCGCCGGGTTGATCGGCAGCCACGTGGTCGATGATCTGCTGAAGACCCGGGTCAAGGAGGTCGTCGTCTACGACAACTTCGCCCGCGGCCGCCTCGATAATCTCCAGGAGGCCTTCAAGGACCCGCGGGTCTCGGTCTTCCCGCACGGCGGCGACGTTCTCCAACGCGACATTCTCGACAAGGCCATGGAGGGGATCGACGGCGTGTTCCATCTCGCCGCCCTCTGGATCCTTCAGTGTCACGAGTACCCGGAGACGGCCTTTGAGGTCAACGTCCGGGGCACGTTCAACGTGGTGATGGCGGCGATCCGGGCCAAGGTGAAGCGGGTGGTCTTTTCGTCGTCGGCCTCGGTCTACGGCGACGCGGTCGAGATCCCCATGACCGAGGACCATCCTTACAACAACTTCACCTTCTACGGCGCCTCGAAGATCGCGGGCGAGCATTTTTTCAAGAGTCTCGGGCGACGGTACGGGCTGGACTGGGTCGGCCTGCGGTACATGAACGTCTACGGCCCCCGGCAGGATTACAAGGGGGCGTACATCGCCGTGATGCACAAGATCCTCGACCGCATCGAGCGGGGCGAGTCGCCGGTCGTCTACGGCGACGGGAGCCAGCAGTACGACTTCGTGCACGTGGCCGACGTGGCCCGGGCCAACGTCCTGGCCATGCAGGCCCGGGCCTCCGGCCTCTGCTACAACGTGGGCCGCGGGATCGGCACCACGATCAAGGAGTTGACCGAATTGCTGCTGCGTCTTACGGAGAGCGACCTGCCGATCCGCTACGAGCCGGCGGGGCTCACTTTCGTGACCAACCGCATCGGCTGCGCGAAGCGGGCCGAGCAGGACCTGGGCTATCGCTGGAAGATCGACCTGGAAGAGGGGATGAAGTCGCTCATCGCCTGGCGGCGCAGCGACGCGGCGGCGTTGGAGGCGCGGCGTCGGAACCTGGGCGGCGTGCAGGCCGCGTAGCCGAGGAGTTCAAGGAGGGACATTCCATGAAGGCCCTTGCCGCGGCATCTCGCCGTCACGGACTGCTGATCGCGAGTGAGCCGTTCCTTATCCTCGACGAGCTGACGGTCCCTTGGTTGAATGGTCTATGGCAGTTCCGGGAGGGCGAGGTCGTCTGATATGTGCGGGATTGCCGGAGTCGCTGGGCTCGACGGTCGCCCGATTGATCCGGCGTGGATCAAGCGGATGTGCGACACCCTTGCGCACCGCGGGCCCGACGACGCGGGCTATGCCTTCTTCCGCCTCGGGGAGGGCCGCACGGGCGAAGGGGGCTACTGGTGCAGCTTCGCCGACGAGCAGTTCCGCCACGTCAACGAGCACCTGCCCGTGTTCGGCGGATCCTACTGCCGCGAGGAATTCTCCAAGAACTCGTTCTCGGTGGCCCTCGGGCATCGGCGTCTGGCGATCATCGACCTGACGCCCTACGGCCACCAGCCGATGTCGAGTTCCGACGGCCGCTACTGGGTCTCGTACAACGGCGAGATCTACAACTTCCCGGAGCTTCGGGAGGGCCTTTGCGCGCAGGGCCACGTGTTCCGCACGCGGAGCGACACCGAGGTCCTACTGCATCTCTGGGAAGAACACGGCCGCGATTGCCTGGCGATGCTCGACGGGATGTTCGCCTTCGCCCTCTACGACCGCGTGAAGAACGTGCTCACCCTGGCCCGGGACCGTTTTGGCGTGAAACCTCTCTACTACGCCGTGGCCGACGGCTACCTGGTTTTCGCCAGCGAGATCAAGGGGATCCTGGCGAGCGGCCTGCTGCGCCCGAGCATCCAGCCGGCGGCCATGGCCGAGTATTTCACGTTCCAAAACCTCTTCTCGCCGCAGACGCTCTTCCGCAACGTGTTGCTCCTGGAGCCGGGGCGGTGTTTGGAGATCTCGCCGGGCTCTCCGGCGGAGCCGGTGATCGGCCGGTACCACGCCGGCTTCCCCGGGCCCGACCCTTCGCTCGCCGACGACGAGCAGGCCGCGGAGACGGTCGCCGACGCTTTTTCGCAGGCCATCCGGCGGCAACTGGTGAGCGACGTGGAGGTCGGCTCGTACCTGTCGGGCGGGATGGACAGCGGGTCGATCGTCGCGGTGGCGGGACGCAGCATTCCGCGTTTGGTCACGTTTACGGCCGGCTTCGACCTGACAAACGTGAGCGGGATCGAGCAGGGGTTCGACGAGCGCAAGCAGGCCGAGAGGCTCGCCTACCTGCTGCAAACCGAGCACTACGACGTGGTGCTCCACGCCGGCGACATGCCCGCCGCCATGCACCGGATCTCCTGGCACATGGACGACCCGCGGGTCGGCATGTGCCACCAGAACTGGTACGCAGCCCGATTGGCCAGCCGGTTCGTCAAGGTGTGCCTGGCGGGAACCGGGGGCGACGAGTTGTTCGGGGGCTATCCGTGGCGCTACCGGCTCGTGCTCTCCGCGGCATCGGTCGAGGAGTTCGATCGGCGGTCGTTCGCCTACTGGCATCGGCTGCTCGCCCCGGAGGAGCTTCCCCGGCTGTTCGCCCCGGAGCTTCGCTGCCACGGGCAGGCGGTGCGCGAGAGCTTCGACCGTGTGGGGGCCGACGCCCCGGCCCCACCGCCCGGCGTCCCCTTGGCCGACTCCCT
>CAYSGY010000294.1:0-7327 GCA_964430315.1 uncultured Planctomycetaceae bacterium | reverse complement strand
CCCATCATGCTGGAAAGCGCAGTTGCGACCACCGTCTTTGGCCGCGTAGAGGGCCTGGTCTGCCCGTTGGACGACCACGGCGCCTTCCTCCCCCGGGAGCACTTCCGCGACCCCAAGACTCACGCTTACCCGGAATTCTTCGACGCCGTGGCGGAACAGGGACTTCTCAATCGCTTCACGCGCCCGCGTCGCGGCCTTTGAGGCATTGTCCAAGTCCGTTCCCGGAAGCACGATCGCAAACTCCTCGCCGCCGTAACGAGCCACGACGTCCATCTCGCGCATGGTGCGGCGGAGCACCCGGGCCACGCCCCGCAGCACCTCGTCGCCCGTCTGGTGCCCGTGGGCGTCGTTGAACCTCTTGAAGCGGTCCACGTCGGCCATGATCAGCGAGAAGGTCCGCCGCTGACGTCGGAACTCGGCGATGCGCCGGGCGAGCTCGTCGTCGAAGGCCCGGCGATTCGCAAGCAGGGTGAGGGCATCGGTGCGGGCCTCCGCCGCATGCGTCTGAATCTGCTGCGCCTGGTCGCGAAGCTTGTCCTCGGTGGAGGCGAGCTTCTGCTGCATCTGCTGGTTTGCCTGGATGAGCGTCGCCACCACATCGACGATCCCGGCCGGCTCGCTTCCCTTGGCCGAAGTCAGCTTGTCGTTGAGCTCTTCGACCTGGCTGTTATGCTCGTCCACATCGACGGCCACGCGAAGCGCGAGATCGTGCAAGCTCGCCAGGACGTCGGCTGCATGGCGGCCATCGGGGGTGCTCTGCGCGACGCGGCCTCGCTGGAAATGGGATCGGCACAACCACCACGCGGCGATCGCCCCTGCAAGCGCTGTCACAAGACCATAGAGGATCTCAATCACGATGACGTTCATGTTGCGTTCCACAATCCAAGGGACTTCCCAAGCACGCGATGAGGAAAGAGCATCCCTTCCCCCGCCGAATGGCCGGTTCGTGGAAGTCTCACTTATGATCGGCGGACACGGCACGTGAAAAGTTAACGATCGGATGGAAGAAGCAGGAGACTCATGGGCGTCGTCCGCGGGCCCACACCGTCGCGACGCGCACGAGTTCCAGGTCGTTTTCGACCCCCATCTTCTGGAGAATGCCAAGGCGATGTCGCCAAGCGGTCTGGACCGTAACGTTTCTGAGGTTTGCGATTTCTTTGAGGGTTTTTCCGGAAACCAGCAGGTCCAGAACCTCTCGTTCCGCCGCGGTGAGCTGACTCGCGCGGGCAGCAAACTCGCCCGCCGATCCCAGTCTTCGTTGTTCCGCGGCGCGGGCAAGGGCCTTCCGGACGTGTTCCAGGAGGATGCCGTCGTCGATAGGTTTTTCCAGGAAATCGAACGCGCCCGCCTTGAATGCCTGGGTGCAGGTGGGCACGTCGCCGTGTGCCGTGATGAAGAGGATGGGCAACTCGATGCCGTATTCCGAGAGACGCCTCTGAACCTCCAAACCGTCCATCTCCGGCATCCGAACGTCGAGCAGCAGGCACCCTGTCTTGCGTCGATCGTACGACTCCAGGAAGTCGCGGCCCGAAGGAAAGCCGCGCACCGGCAGATCCGCCTGTTGGATAAGCCAACACAAGGAACGGAGGGCCCCAGGGTCGTCATCGACCACGAACACCGTAGGTTCGTCAGCCATCGCCTATTTCCGTTTGCCGACAGGTAGCGTGAAATGGAAAGTACATCCCCGATCCGGGTTTAGAGACACCCAAAGGCGCCCTCCGGAAGCATGGACAATGGATCGGCTAATGGCCAGTCCCATGCCCATTCCTTCTGGTTTCGTCGTGAAGAAGGGCTCAAAGACCCTCTTCAGTTCCTCCGCGCCGATCCCCTTCCCGAAATCCCGGACCTCCACTTGGACCATTTCGTCGTCTAATCGCATGGTCTTGATCGCTAACACCCGCTCCTCCTCGGGCGTTTGGTCCATGGCTTCCAGGCCGTTGCGAAGCAGATTCATGACGACCTGTTCGATCTGAACCGGGTCGCAGTGGATTGAGGGCAGATCCTGGGCAAGCTCCAGGAGCACTCTGGCGTGCCGTGGTTCGAGCTCCGGCTTGCTGAGAAGGAACACTTCGTGGAGCAGATTGTTCAACGACACTTCGGATACCCGGCGTTCGCGTTTCTCGACGAACCTTTTCACCAGGCGGACAATGTCAGCCGCGCGGTTGGCCTCCCGGCTGATCTGCTGCAGCGCGGCGACGAGTTCTTCGTCCCTTTGGGGCGTCTTGGACAATCGCCTGACGCATCCCTGGGCGTAGTTCTTCATTGCATGGAGTGGTTGATTCAACTCGTGTGCGAGGCCGGCGGTCATTTCGCCCATCACGCTGAGGCGGGCCACATGCGCCAATTCGGCCTGATGTCGCTGCAACGCCTCGTCGTGGGCCCGCTCGAGGATTTCCTGGGCCTGTTTCAGGTCTTCAATATCGGTGGCCGACCCGAACCAGCAGGTCACCCGGCCGTCCTCACCGAGGGCCGGGACCGCCCTCGCAAGATGCCAGCGGTACGTCGCGTCCGATGCACGCCGCAATCGGTACTCGATTTGGCAAGGCTGTTTGGTGCTGACGGCATGCGAGGCCTTCTGGAGCAGACGGCCTCGGTCCTCCGGGTGCACGGCCATCAACCACCCGTGGGACGCGACCTCCGAGGGAGTCTGGCCCGTGTACTCATACCAACGTCGATTGTACTCCATTTCCACGCAATCGTCGCCGGCCCGCCAGGCGATTTGAGGAATCGTGTCCACGAGAAGCCGGTAACGCTCTTCGCTCGCGCGAAGCTCTTGTTCCGCCCGAATCCGTTCCGTGATGTCGCGAATTGCGGCGACGTGGACCCTGCGTCCGCGGCATTCGAAGTAACTGGCGCGGATTTCGACGGGAAACACGGTACCGTCCTTCTTCCGGTGGCGGCGGATGGGAATGTGCGTTTCCCCGCGATCGATGGCCCGGAGGGTCCTCTCCGGTTCCGCGGACAGGTCGGTGACTGGCAGCGAGAAGCACTCTTCCCGGGTGTAGCCGTACAATTCTAGTGCGGCCGCGTTGGCATCCACGACGCGGCCGCTTTGACAATCCACCACGAAGATCGCATCAGACTCCGTCTGGAAGAGTTGGCGGTAGCGCTCCTCGCTTTCCCGCAGGGCATCCTCGGCCCGCCTGCGGTCGGTGACGTCGTGAACGGCGACAACCGCCCCACGGCTCTCACCGTTCGTCCCGCGCAGAGGCGCCCCGCTGGCCACGAACGTCCGGGCCGGCTTCCCTTTGGGCGCACTCACCATTTCGAAGTCATGGACGGGTTCCCCCCGAAGGGCGCGATAGAGGGGAAGTTCCTCCATTCGCATGGGCGTCTTGCCGTCGGGATGATAGAGATCGTAATGCTCGGCCCATCGGACCGGGGGAATGCACTCCTGGGGCAGGCCGTGAAACTCCCTCAAAGCGCGGTTGAAAACCGTCAGAACGCCCTCCGCATCACACGCGATGATGCCACATTGCGCGTTGTCAAGGACCGCCTGAAGAAACTGCTCTTGCCGTTCCAATGCCTCGCGGCTCTGTTGCTGACTTCTGAAGAGCACCGCGTAGGGCTTCCTCAGCCCCACTTCGACGAACGCCTTGTAGACGAAGTAGATCGCCGTGACCTGGCACAAGTGGGCGATCGTCCTGGCGGGTCCGTTGATCTCCTTGGCCACGGCGCAGGCAGCATCTTGGACAAGAAATGCGATCAACGTCGCGGCCAGCAGCTTGAACACGCGGCTGTCAAACTCCCGACGATTGCTGAACAGGAGAACGAGCGTGCAGAAATAAGCGATGCAGCTAATGACCAACCCGATTCTCTCGAATGGGGTTATCCCGACGCCTTCGACAAAGCAATCCGGGAAGATCCGCCAATAGAAGATGGAAGCAAACGCAAGTACCAAGACTGCGCCGTAAAACCACAGGGCAAGCCCCTGGCGGATCCTACGCCGAAGGAAGAAGGCAGCGCCGACGCACGACAGGCTCACGTACCATTGGGCGACAGTCTTCGCCTGCAGGGCGGTGTTCCCATCGGCCTGCGGGAGCACCGTCATTCCAGGATAGGAGAGGACGTAGATGACGTCGAAAAACGCCGCAAACAGACATCCAAGACCGATCACCAAGTAGACGCCGTTATCAAGGAACTGGCGAGTATTCCAGAAGATCGCAAAGACGGCGATCGCAATGATGATGGAGACTCCCTCCGCGAGGCAGTGGAAGAGGAGGAAGTCGTAGTGGCTGATCGCGTACAGGCCGGCCAGGCTCAGGATCCCAAGCAGAATGCCAAGCCAGTTGCCTGGGGTTGGCAGGTACTCTCGGATACGGTTCGACACGTTGGCCTCCTGCGTAGGATGGTGGGAACTGAGTTGGCGCCCCAGCGACATATCGCCGGACTATTGCCAGACGTCCCTCCGGGACGGAATCAAGGCGACAGGTCCCGGGCAGCGACTCTTCCGTACTGCTCGACAAGGTCGCGCATGAGGACGATGCGATCTTCTCCCGCGCCCGGGGGCACCTGGTCGCCGGCCCCAGCGAACAGACGAAAGGTCGTCCTGCTCTGATCGAGCCATTGGCGGACATTGGCCTCGAAGGTTGAAGGCGGGACGTTCGGCAGCCAGAGATCGGGCGACACCCCGCCGGAAAGGATGAATTGGCCGCCCGCCTCGGCGCGGCACTGCTCGGGCGTCAAGTCGCCCATCGGCTTGGGCGTCACGGCGTCGGCGCAGTCCGCGCCGCACTGCCGGATCATGCTCAAGGCGCCTTTGAGCCTGCCGTCGATGTGCACGGCCACAAACTTGCCGGCGCGGTGCAGACGCGCGATGGCCTCCTCGTAGAACCGTTGCGACCACCGGGCGAAGAACGAAGGGGGCTGCACGTCACCGGAGAAGTTGTCGCCCAGGATCACGATATTCGCGGGGGATTCGCACGCCAGGTCCACCAGGCTGAGCTGGTTCTCGTTCACGGCGTCCACCGTTTCGTGGAGCAGATCGGGCCAGTCGGTCGTGGCGTAGAGCAGTCCCTCGACGCCCATCCAGTAGTGCATGAGGTGCCCCACGGCGCTGTATCCCAGCGGCAGGTAGACGACGCCAACGTCGCCGACGTATTCGTCCCAACGTTGATAGCGGTCCCAGTGCGGAACGTAGCGGCGCCCGCACATGGCCGACCGGAACACGCGCAGGTCGGCCTCGGTGCGGATCCCCCAGCGGCTGATGGCCCAGGAGTACGTGCGATCTTCCCAGACCCGCGCACGCTCAATCGCTCCCTCCGGCGTCTCGAAACGCCAGACGATTTCCAAATCGCCGCGGCGATACTGCCTCGTCGTGGTGGCGGCGACCTTCGCGGGGTAGACCACGGAGAAGAAGGCCGCCAGATTGGGCATGTAGAAACCGACGCCCATTTGGCGGTGGTAGTCGATCAACTCACGTTCCGGATCGACGTACGCGATGCTCAGGTCCCACGGCATCCGGTGCTTGTGGTAAAACCAATGCGACAGATCGAGCATGTACGGCACGACGTCAGGCGCGTGACCGTGGTACACTGCCAGGATTCGTTCGCGCAACGTCATGCTCATCCGGTGTATCCGGACAGCGGCGTGGAGGAGGCGCCTTTCCGTCCCCGGTCACTTCGGCGCCGCGGGCGGCTCGATGACTGGGAACTTGCCGGAGAGGGCCTTGAGGAACTCGACGAGGTCCTTCTGCTCCTTCTCGCCCAGCTTGGAGTCCCGAACCGACTTGAGCATTTCGGACAGGTTCGGGTTGTCCTTGCCGCCGCCGGCCATCAGGGCGACCGCGTCTTCCAGCTTGGCGGCGCTGCCGTCATGGAAGTAGGGGAAGGTGTCGGCCACATTGCGTAGCGCCGGCACGCGGAAGGCGCCCAAGTCGCTTTCCTTGCCGGTGACCTTCTTGCGGCCCTCGTCGGCATTCGGCGTGCCCGCACCCACCCCCGCATTGAAGAAGCGGTAGGTGCTGAAAAGCGGCGGCTTGTGGCAGGACGTGCAGTTGTCGCGGAACAGTTCCAAGCCTCGCTTCTGGGCGTCGGTCAGCGCCTTCTCGTCGCCCTTCACGAAACGGTCGTAGGGCGAGTCGCCGCTGAGCACGGTCCGCTCAAAGGCTGCAATCGCCTTGGCGAAGCCCTCCTTGGTCACTCCCGTGCCGAAGACCTTCTGGAACCGCTGCTGGTACTCGGGGACCTTGGAGAAGGCATCGACCACGGCTTCCATCTTGTGGCCCATCTCGATCGGGTTTTCGACGGGCCCGGTGGCCTGCTCCTCCAACGTCTTGGCTCGCCCGTCCCAGAACTGCGACGTGGCGTACGCGGCATTGATGACGGTCGGGGCGTTGCGTCCACCCTTCTGGTGGCCGATCCCCTCGCTGGTCGGCGTGTGTTCGGCCCAAGCCATCTTCGGGTCGTGGCAGGTGGCACACGACACCGTGCCGTCCTTGCTCACACGCTTGTCGAAGTAGAGCAACTTGCCCAGCTCGACCTTCTCGGGGGTGGTCGGGTTGTCGTCCGGAACCGGGACGGGCGGCAGCCCCAGCGGGACATCCTCTGAAGCGGCCGCGGTCTTCTCCGCCGGCTTGGCCTCTTTCTCCTCACCTACCGCTTTTTCAATAGGCTTCGCCGGCTTCTGTTCCGGCTTGGCTTCCTTCTCCTCGGGCTTCGCTTCCGGCTTGGGGGTCGCTTCTGGAGACGCCACATTCTGTTTCGTTGGCGGCGGAGGCGACTTCTTCTTCTCCGGCGATGGGGAACAACCAGGCAAGGCAAGGCCCACGGCGAGCGCGACCACCGTGACGGCCGACAACGCCACCCAACTCGATAGGAATGGGTATCTCATGCGAGTCTCCTTGGGGCTGCCGCCGGACGCCGGCACCATCATTCGGGCTTCAGGCCGTCCGGCCGTTTCCTGGAACGCGACTAGTCGTCCAATACGTCGTTGCGATGAGCTAGTTCCTTGGAACTACGGCCCGTTATCCTAGCCCATCGGCCCGGCATCCTCAAGGGGCTACGCCAACTCGACCGACGCCTGATACTCCGGCACAGACACCTGCCAGGACAGCTTGCTGCGGAGGTAGTCGGCAAACCCGAGCGACACTTGCTCTTCGCCGTGGGTAAGAAAAAGCTGTTTGGGGGGGGAGCGGAATGCCCCGAGCCACCGGAGCAGGGCCGAGCGGTCGGCGTGCCCCGACATCCCCTGCAACTCCGCGATCCTCGCCCGAACCGGCCATTGCCGCCCGTGGATCCGCACTTGGGGGTTGCCGTCGAGGATCTGACGGCCGAGCGTGCCGCGGACCTGGAAGCCGGCGAAGAGGATCGTCGATTCGGGCCGGGCG
>CAYSGY010000293.1:0-7344 GCA_964430315.1 uncultured Planctomycetaceae bacterium | reverse complement strand
GCCCACGGGTGAGAAGCCCACGGGTGAGAAGCCCACGGGTGAGAAGCCCACGGGTTGCAACCCGTGGGCTTGGCCGCGGCGCAGCGTCCGCCATCTCCTCGCAGAGTCCTCGCCGTCGCCTCGCCATGACCCTGCTTGAGGTCCTCCTTACCCTGAGCCTCCTGGTCGTTCTGGCGTCGCTCACCTGGCCCAGTCTGGGACGGCCCATGGCCGCTCAGCGACTCCGGGAGTCGGCCGACCAGGTCCGCGTCGAGTTGGTCAGGGCGAGGGTGCACGCCATGTCGACGGGCCAGCCCCACGTGTTCCGCTACGCTGCGAACGGCAACGCGTACGCCGTCGAGATGCAGAACACCGAAGACGACGGCTCCGATACCGCCTCCAACGCATCGGGCGACGGGAAGAGCACCGCTACGGCAAACACCGGTGGCGACCTCGAAAGCGGCCGGGAGACCCGTCAACGCCGCTTGGTCGAACGGGTGCGGTTCGTATCCGACCAGACGTCCAGTCCATCCGCGTCGCAGCCGGCCGCGACCTCGGCCCAGGCGTCGGCCGTCGACGACGCCGACCTCTCGCAGGCCATCGTCTTCTATCCCGACGGCACCTGCTCCGACGCGAACCTCCGCCTCGAAAACGAATACAACCAGACGATCGACTTGAGCCTCCGCGGACTGACCGGCGTGGTCCTCGTGAGCCAGGTCGGATCGGGGGAGTCGAGCGGACCATGATGACTGGGCGAGCCACGGAAATCCACGTGCCAAGGCTTTCGCATGCGGCGCAGGCCGCGTCAGCCCCGAAGGGGCGCCCTAGGAGAGCCCAGGGCAACGCCCTGGGGACGCGCGCTGCAACAGGCGTTGAAGCCCTGAAAGGGCGAAATTCAGTCTCTGTCAGACGCCGATCTCGCCCCTTCAGGGCATCACATTTGGTTCATCCGGAATTTCCGGGAAACGCCGGGCCGCAAGAGTTCGCACGGGAGTACCGGTGCCTCTCCTCTGTTCGCTCTCTGCACGGACGCGGAAAAGAGAAGAGGCACCGGTACTTCCGTGTCGTATGTCTACAACTCCCCGGAATTCTCGGAGGAACCTCAAATTTCGGGATGGGCCCTATCCCCAGGGCGTTGCCCTGGGCTCTCCTAGGGCGCCCCTTGGGGGCTCAGGTGGCCGGGCAACAATCCGATTGCGCGGAACGAGAATGGGATAGGCGTGATGTCGTTCAAGGGCCAGGCCCTCGCCGGCCCACTTGTGTCTGTCCGGCGCCGGCCGGCTTTTCGCTCCTGGAAGTGATTCTCGCTTTGACGATCCTGGCCGGGGCGGTGGCCGTGCTTGGGGAGGTCGCCCGGCACGGGCTGGAGACCGCCCGGATCGCCCGCGACCTCACCTACGCCGAGTTGCTCTGCGAAAGCAAGATGGCGGAGATCACCTCGGGAATGACCACGCCCGACCCGGTCGATCGGGCCGCCGCCGAGGCCGTTTCCAACACCACGCGACTGAACTGGGTCTATTCGATCGAGACCGAAGCGACCGAGATCGAGGGGCTCTTGGCGGTCCGCGTCACCGTCGAGCCCGACCAACCCGACGAAAAACGCCCAATCCGTTGTTCCATGGTCCGCTGGATCCAAGATCCCGACGCAACGCAAAGCAGTTCGAGCACGGAGTAGCGCCGGGCGGGGAATGATGAATGATGAATGATGAATAGCGATGAGACACTCGCGCCCGTGCGGTTTCACCCTGCTGGAAGTGATGCTTGCCCTCGGGCTCACCTCGTTGATCCTGGTGGCCCTGGGCATGACGATCGACTTCCACCTCCGCGTGCTGGACGCCGGGCGCATGCACATCGAGGAGGCCCAACTCGCCCGCGTCCTGCTCCGCCGCATCGCCGACGACCTCCGCGCCGCGATCCCCTACAACGCGCAGAGTTCGACAAGCACGTCGGGCACTTCGGAGACCTCGGACACGTCGACCACTTCCCAAACCACGCCCGGCATCTACGGCGACGCTTCCTCGATCCAGATGGAACTCAGCCGCTTGCCCCAGCCTGCCCAGTTGCTGTCGCAGGCTACCACGGCCACCGAGAGCGTCCAGGCCACCGGCCTGAGCGGTGTGAAGATGGTCACCTACTACGTGGCCGGCGCCGAGGGAGCCGCTTCCACGACGGGGGTCCAGAACGCCGTGAACTCGTCGGACCAGCAAGGGCTGATGCGTTTGGAGCAGGATCGCGCCGTGGCGAACTACCAGGCCGAATACGGGGGCGTCGACAATTCGGCCCTCCAGGGCGTCCTGCTGGCCCCGGAGGTCGCCGGGATCGAATTCAGCTACTACGACGAAGGCCAGGCCCAGTGGGTCGAGACGTGGGACACGGCCCAAAACGGCTCCCTCCCCACGGCCGTGAAGATCGTGCTCTCCATCACGCCGCTGAAGACGCAGCGGAACTCGTCGGTCCTGAGCGGAACGGACAGCAAGTCCTCGAACCAAGAGTCCAAGCTGGCCTATGCCCTGTTGGTGCCGATCCCCGCCGCGAAAGCAACGTCGTCGTCGGGCGCGTCCTCCAGTTCCGGCAATCAGAACCCGGAGGAATAGCCATGCGTCGCGAAATTGGTCCCGCCAACGAATACGGGAGGTTCTTCCGGGAATTCCGGAGAGTTGCAGGTGTACGACACGGAAGCACCGGTGCCTCTTCTCTTTTCCGCGTCCGTGCAGAGCGCGAACAGAGGAGAGGCACCGGTACTTCCGTGCGATCTCGTGCGATTTGGCGTTTCCCGGAAATCCCGGACGAACCATACGAAAGAAAGCGTAGGGTGGGACAAGCGGAGCGCAGTCCCACCAGGAAGCGGCGGAAGAACGCACCCCGCCGAACGGAAGTGATGGGCCCCGCTCTGTCGCCCCTAACGGGGCTTCCTGGGGTTCTGCCGAATCGGCCCCCACGGCTCACGCCGTGGGCTATGGTCTTCCGCCGCTTACGCGGCTCAGCAATAGGTCAACGTCGTGAGAACCAATCGGGCATTCATTGGCCCGCTCGCCACCGGAAGAAGCGGCGGAAGTCGCGGTGGGACTGCGCTTCGCTTGTCCCACCCTACGTCGGTTCCGTATTCACTCCCCGATCCGCGCCGCTTCGGAAGTTGCGTCCGGGCGGGATGGTCCTGGTGGTTGTCGTGGTGGTCATTTCGTTGTTGGCCTTGGGGGCGTTGACGTTCTCGGAACTGATGATGGCGGAGCGTGAGGGGGCCGAGGTGGCGGTGGCCCAGTCGCAGGCCCGGGCCCTGGCGGAGTCCGGCGCGGAGATGGCCCGGTTCTTCGTCGCCCAGGATGCCGACACGCAGACCCAGGCCGGCGGCTGGTACGACAACTCGCAGAAGTTCCGCGGCGTCGCCGTGACGAACGAGGGGGGTGTGCGCGGCACGGGCCGCTTCACGCTGATCGCCCCGTCCGTGGGCACCGACGGCCGGCTGTCGGGCATCCGTTTCGGCCTGGAGGACGAATCGGCCCGCCTGAACCTCAACACAGTGCTCTCGGTCGACGCCGATCCGGCGAACCAGGGCAAGAATGTGGGCCGGCAGATGCTCATGGCCCTGCCCGGCATGAGGGAGGACATTGCCGACGCGATCCTCGATTGGATGGACCTCGACGACGTCAGTCGGGAGTACGGGGCGGAAGACGATGTGTACGCCTCCCTATCCCCTCCGTACGCGACCCCGATGGAGCCGCTGAAGACCCTCGAAGAACTGCTGCTGGTCCGCGACGTGACGCCCGCCCTCTTCTTCGGCTACGACATGAACCGCAACTATCTCGTCGACCGCTCGGAGTCCAACGCCCCGATCCTGATCGACGCCGACAACTCCGACGGCGCGATGAATTGCGGTTGGTCGGCGTACCTGACCGCCTCCAGCAAGGAATCGAACCTCCGCCCCGACGGCGAAGCGAAGATCGACCTTAACCAGGAGGACTTGAAAGCACTGCACGAGGCCCTCGACTCGGCCGTGGGCACCGAATGGGCGAACTTCATCGTGGCGTACCGGCAGTACGGCCCCTACACAGCCAAGAATCAGAGAATGCGCATGCAAGAGATCACCACGTACGCGGTGGATCTGGACACGAAGCCCAAGGATCCCTCCCCGATAACGAAGCTCCTGGATCTCATTGCACGTTCGGATCAGGTGCTATCCGTTGGTGGGAATAATGCTCTGGAGTCGCCTTTCCCGGAAGGCCCGGTGCTATCGGCAACGTACCTGCCGAAGCTCTTGGAGAACTGCACGGTCGGTTCCTCGGGGGCCACGGGCCGGGTCAATGTCAACCTGGCCCCGCGGGTCGTCCTTTCGGCCATCCTCTGTGCCGACCCGGACCTGGCCCAGGACACTTCGCAGATCGAGCAATTGGTCGACGACATCGTGGCCGAACGCCCACAGGACCCCACCCAGGCCGACGAGGAGTTCAAGTACGAGACCTGGATCTATACCCGGGGAATCGTGACGCTCGACCAGATGAAGAAGCTCATCCCCTACGTGTGTGCCGGAGGGGCGGTTTATCGGACCCAGGCGGTCGGATACTTCGACAAGGGGGGGCCGTCGGCGCGGATTGAGGTCGTGATTGATGCTACCAGTAGCCCGCCCTCCATAGTATCCTGGAGAGAGATGACCCATTTGGGTCGCGGGTATCCCCTGGAGACCCTCGGGATCGAGGCGGAAGGACCGTAGGTGGGTGTAGGGTGGGACAAGCGAAGCGCAGGCCCACCAACGAATCGCGGAAAGTCAGGTGGGCCTGCGCTTCGCTTGTCCCACCCTACGCGGACTGCGCGGA
Organism: uncultured Planctomycetaceae bacterium; assembly: GCA_964430315.1. Lineage (GTDB taxonomy): Bacteria > Planctomycetota > Planctomycetia > Pirellulales > Thermoguttaceae > CALFBP01. Next base: position 2,557 of record CAYSGY010000293.1, on the reverse strand, counting down.
CTGAAGAACGCCGGCACGGTTTCGTATTCTGCGTTCGCTATTCAGGATTCCATATTCACTGTTCATGGTTTGTGTGATGCTGGGGAGACCTGCGGTCGGGAAGCGGCGGGGTCGGGAGACCCGCGCCGAGCGCTGATGTGTTGGTGGGACTGCGCTGGAGCTTGTCCCACCCTACGGGAAGCTATTTCGTATTCGGGTTAAGAAGAAGCGACGACGATGCCCCGGTTTCTTGCCCTGGAATGGAGCGACAATGAAGCGCGGCTCGCGGTGGCTTCACTCCACGGGGAGGAAGTGATCGTCGAGCACGCGTTCTCGGTGGCGTTGACCGGCGGTGTCCGGCCGCCTCCTCCACCACCGCTGCCCGGCGCCCCGGCCGGTGTGGAGGCGTCGCAGTCGGGCGAGTTCATCGTCGTGGTGCCGCCGGCCGCGGTCGGTAAGCAGGTTGCCGACGCACTTTCGGCCCGGGGCATCCGCCGTATCGACACGCTCGTGGCGATTGGCCGCGCGAACATCGAGCTGCGGCAGCTCACGTTCCCCCCGGCCCCGGACGACGAGTTGCCGGAGATGGTCCGCTTCCAGGCCCTGCGGGAGTTCAACGCCCTGCAAGAGGACTGGCCGCTGGACTTCATCCCGCTGGACGAGAATCCGGCCGAGCCCCGCAACGTCCTGGCCGCAGCGATTGCGCCGGAGTTGGTCGAGCAGATCCAGGGGACCTGCCAGGCGGCCGGGGTGCGGCTCCGCCGGTTGACGTTGCGTCCGTGCGGGGCGGCCTCGCTCTTCTGCCGTCGGCAGGCCGACGGCGGTTCGAGGGCCCGCCTCCTGGTCGATCTCGTGGCCGACGACGCCGACCTCACGGTGATGATCGACCGCAAGGTGATCTTCCTCCGCACGGCGAGGCTCCCGGGCGACCCTCTGGTCGACGACACCTCGGCCCAGGCGCTGCTGGGCGAGATCCGCCGCACGATGGCCGCGGTCCACAACCAGTTGGGCGGGAGGCGCGTGGAGTCGATCGTGCTCTGCGGGAGCGGTCCGCAGCACTCCACCCTCGGCCAATTGCTCGCCGACCGGCTCGACACCCCGGCCGAGGTCTTCGATCCGTTCGAGGGCCTGGAACTCGGGGAGGGGTTGCAGCAGGGACTTCCGGAACATCCGGGCCGGTTCACCCCGCTTCTCGGCATGCTCGTCGATGAGCTGCACCAGGCCCATCACGCGATCGACTTCCTCCATCCGCGTCAGAAGCCGAAGCCGCCCAGCCCGGTCAAGCAGTACGTCCTGGCGGCACTGGGAGTGGTTGCCCTGGTGGCGATCTTGTTCGTCTACCGCACGATCCGGATCGAGCAGCTCACGTCCGAGGCCGCGCAACTGGCGGCCGACGTGAAGAAGGCGGAGGCCAAGGCCGGCGAAACGACCAGCGATCAGAAGGCGGCCGCCGACATCCTCGCCTGGCAGGCGGGCGATCCGGTCTGGCTCGACGAGATCCGATGGCTCTCCGAACGCCTCCCGCCCGCCGAGGAGGCCATGCTCACGCAGTTCCAGGCGAGCGTCACCGCCAAGCGAGGCGAGATGCGGCTGGAAGGTCTCGCCCGCTCCATCGACACGCTGAAGGCCGCCGAAGAGAAGCTCCGCGATCCCAAGCATCGACTCCTTGGAAAGGAGACCGCGGAGAACTCGTCGCGCAGGGGTTATTCCCTCCGGTTCAATTCCTCGGTGTACATTGTCCCGGAGACGCAACGATGACGCTGTCGAAGCGGGAGAAACGACTGGCGATCGCCGTCGGCGGATTCGGGGTCCCGCTCGCGCTTTGGCTGCTCTACGGGCTGATCTGCGGCGACATCGACATCCTCAAGAGCGAGATCGCCGTCCACAAGGGCAACCTGGAGAAGTTCCAGGAGCAGGTGATCCGCGGCAAGAAGGCCCAGGACCGCATGGCGCAGTGGAACCGCCAGGCGTTGCCCTCCGATTCGGCGCGGGCCGGATCGCTCTATAAGACCTGGCTCCTGGAGATCGCCGGCAAGGCGGGGTTCCGGCAGAGGAAGGTCGAACCCGGCGAGGTCCGAAGCCGCGGCGACGTCTACCAGCAGTTGCCGTTCACGGTCCGCGGACAGGCCACGCTCGACGAGCTTGTCAAGTTCCTCTACGAGTTCTACTCCGCGGGGCATCTCCACCAGATCCGCCGGCTCATGATCCGGCCGTCGGAGAAGTCCAAGGATCTCGACCTGGTCATTACGATCGAGGCCCTATCGCTGCCGAAGGCGGACCGGAAGGACGAGCTTTCCAAGGAACCCGGCAAGCGGTTGGCGTTGGGAAGCCTGGAAGAGTACCGCAAGGCGATCGCGGGGCGCAACGTCCTCGCCCCGTATCAGCCCCCGGTGGTCGCCGCGCCGGCCCCACGGATCGAGCCCGGCCCCAGAGTCGAGCCGTTCGATGCGAGTAAGTTCGCCTTCGTGACCGGGATCGTCGAGGTCAACGGCAAGCCGCAGGTTTGGGTCAAGGCCCGGACGACCGACGAGAAGTTCCAACTCTACCAGGGCGACGGACTCCAGATCGGCCCCTTCCA
>CAYSGY010000292.1:1363-7389 GCA_964430315.1 uncultured Planctomycetaceae bacterium | reverse complement strand
ACTCGCACGCCTGGCGGCTCCGACCGATCGAGCGATACTGGGTGCCCATCTGAACGACCCGGCTGTAGCGGCGGGCGGTTTCGACCATCTTCCTCCCTTCGCCGATGGTGCGGCAAAGCGGCTTCTCACAATAGACGTCCTTGCCTGCCTGGCACGCCATCACGGTGATGGGGGCATGCCAGTGATCGGGCGTGGCGATCAGGACGGCGTCGATGTCCCGCCGGTCGAGGATGCGGCGGAAGTCCTGGCAAGCGTCGCCCCCGCCGATCCGCTTCTGGGCGCCGGCCGCGCGCTGGAGGTCCACATCGCAGAGCGCGGCGACGGTGCAGCCCGGGTCGTCGTGGATGGGCAGGAGTCCCATGCCGCGTCCGCCGCAGCCGATCAGGGCCGCCACCACGCGCTCACTGGGAGGCCGGCGACCGTCTGTCCCGAACACACTGTTCGCAAGAAACGGCGGCACCACAAGGCCCAAACCTGCGCTCCCCAGAAAGCTTCGCCGGCTCACGCGATGTCTTTTGGCGCCCATGGCATTCTCCTTGTCGACGTTGCGAACCTGGAAGCCGATCCGTAGCACAGGCTTCCAGCCTGTCGCGAGGGCTTCCAGCCTGTCGCGAGGGCTTCCAGCCTGTCGCGCGACAGGCTGGAAGCCTGTGCTACCCGTCTCCAGGCTTGCCGCAGACTACTGCGGGAAGAACGGGGAGTCAAGCGGCGGGAACGCCTGAAGCCGGGAGGCGGCCCGGCGACGCACGGATTCGCAGTCGCGACGGCAGCTTCCCTCGGTCGTCCCACTTTGCTACGCTGGATGGCCTTGCATAGTCATGGGAGGACGATTGATGAAAAGGCCAAGCCGTTTGGTCGGTTTTTGCGGGCTCCTGGTTGTTCTTGCGACGGGCGCATCGCTGGCCGGGGAGAAGCCGGGCCGAAAGACTCAGCCGGTTCCGGACGATTTCCCGCGTTTCCTCGTGCCCGGCCACGAGCGGGAGATGTCGCTGTTGCGCGATCTCTACTGGCTGCACTATCAGCCCGCCGGGCCGTTGATCCCGCTTTGGGACGAGTGGATGCCCATGAGCACCCTCTGGCCCGCCCGGGGAGAAGGGGAGCAACTCCAAGCCATGCGGCGGCGATGGGCGGACGCCCTAGCCGGGCGCACTCTCAACGCCGAAGGCTACGTCCACACCCGCCAGCACGACGGCTCGGCGCATGCCGAGGGCTGGCCCTTCCCGCTCTGGATGCAGGCCGGCGGCATCGGCTGGCACTTTGCGCCGATCGGAGTGCCGGGCTATGAGTCCCCGCTCGTCAAGCCGGACGTCTGGAAACTCACCGGGGCCCGCGGCGGCACGGTGACCGGCAAGGGATGGCCCCTCGAGCTGACGGCCGCCGGCGCGGTCGCAGAGCCTCCGCCGTTTGCCATCAACGCGAGGATCGCCCCCTGGCTCCGATTGAACTGGTGGGCCACCGGGCTGGAAGGGGCCAAGTGCTACGTCGAGTGGACGACCAAGGACCACCCCGAGTTCAGTCCCGACCGCCGCGTCGGTTTCTCTCCGGCCACCGGCGACGGCGAGAACCACGCCTCGCTTCCCATGGGCGGCAATCAGGGGAAAATGGATCTCTCCCGGGTCGAGACCCGCACCATGATTCCCGTCTACCGCCTGCCCGGCTGGAAGGGAACGATCACGGGCCTCCGCATCGGTTTCGGCAACGCCGGCCCCGGGCACGTCGTCGTCAAGTCGTTCCACACCGCGTGCGACAGCCGCCACAACATCAACAACTCGAACTTCATTCGCGGGTGCCACGACTACTTCGTCTGGTCGGGCGATGCGGCGTTTCTCCGCAGCCAGATGCCGCGGATCCGCACGGCGATGCGATTCATCATGCGGGAGTTCGATACGCGCCGTCGCAAGTGCGTCTACACCACCTGGCCCGGCCACGAGGGCCGCGGCGGCGTGCGCTACGTCGACGGTAAGAAGGTGATCGTTCCCGGCGAGGGAATCGGCAGCAACTACTGGGACCTGCTCCCGTTCGGCGGCGAAGACGCCCTGGGTACGATCTACTACTACGACGCGCTCGGGGACCTCGCCGAATTGGAGGCAGCAATCGCCGCGCATCCGGAGTGGAATGTCGCGGGCGGGGCCGACGCCTTCGATGCCGCCGATCTCCGCCGCCACGCGCAGGAAGTGAAGGATTACGGCACCAAGCGATTCTGGAACGAAAAGACCGGCCGGTTCGGCACGGTGGATCTCGACGGCAACCTGCATGACTACGGCTTCACGTTCCTGAACAACGAGGCCGTCACCTACGGCTTCGCCACCCCGGAGCAGGCCCGGTCGATCCACGCCTGGATCAGCGGGCAGCGGATCGTCGAGGGGGACACGGCCACGGGCAACGACATCTACCGCTGGCGTTTCGGCCCCCGTGCGACCACGCGGCGCAATCTCGACTATTACTTCTGGGCCTGGAGCAGCCCGGAGTCGATCCCCTGGGGCTACCAGGTCCAGGACGGCGGCGCCGTGCTCGGCTTCGCGTATCACGACCTCATGGCCCGCCTCGCCATCGCCGGACCCGACGATGCCTGGCAGCGCTTGCGCCAGATCCTCGCCTGGTTCGAGGAAGTGCAAGCCGCCGGGGGATACCGGGAGTATTACAAGGACCCCGCCCGCGGTACGATGCAAGGGGGCAACGTCCCCGGCGGCCTCGGGCTCGACAAGGAATTCTTCGAGTCGGTCCTCGTCCCCCAGGTCATGCTTTACGGGTTCCTCGGGTTGCAGCCCACGGCGACGGGTTGCATCCTCGAACCTCGCTTGCCTTCCGAGTGGAAGGAGTTGTCCGTCACACGCATCCACCTGCACGGCCACGTCCTCGACGTCCGTGTCACCGCCGACTCCCTCGACATCACCGATCACAGCCCGGCTGCTCCACGGTTGAAGATCGAGCACAAGCCGGAGCGGACGCTCAGAATCCTCGCCCCGTAGACGGAGAACGCCGTTTGTCCTTTCGGAGATCCTGCCATGAATCGATCGACGCAGATTGGGTCCGTTGCTGTGCTCGCGGGCGCCGCAGTGCTCTGGATGCTCCGGATCACGGGCGCCGACGCTGCTGAGACGCCGCCCACTTGGAAGGCGGGCGCGGCCTCGATGGTCATCACGCCGGGGGAATCGATGTGGATGGCCGGCTACGCCGCGCGCAAAAAACCCTCCGAGGGCAAGTTCCAGGACCTCTTCGCCAAGGCCCTTGCGCTGGAAGACGCGGCCGGCTCGCGTCTGGTCCTCGTCACCCTCGATTTGATCAGCGTCCCGAGGGCCCTGCGCGACGCGGTGGAGAAACAGGTCTGCCCGAAGTACGGCCTTCGCCCCGAAGGACTACTGATGAACTGCTCCCATACCCACTCGGGTCCGGTGGTCCGGGCGGGCAAGTCGTTCTACGAGCTTGTCCCGGAGCAGCAACAGCGGGCCGACAAGTACGCAGCCGAGTTGCCGGAGAAGCTGGTGTCGCTCATCGGCAAGGCGGTGGCCGACATGGCGCCGGCTCGGCTGGGATACTGTCATGCCCGGGCGGGCTTCGCCATGAACCGCCGGCTTCCCACCAAGAACGGCTACCAGAACAGCCCGAACCCCGACGGGCCCGTGGACCACGACGTGCCCGTGCTCCGCATCGAGCGGCCCGACGGCAAGCTCCGCGCGGTCGTCTTCGGCTATGCCTGCCACAACACCACGCTGGGCCTCTACCAGTTCTGCGGCGACTACGCAGGCTTCGCCCAGCAGTATCTCGAACAGGCGCATCCCGGCACGACAGCCCTGTTCATGATCGGCTGCGGCGGCGACCAGAACCCTTATCCGCGAAGCACGTTGGAACTGGCCGAGCAGCACGGACGCACGCTGGCCACGGCGGTCGAGGCGGCGCTGCTGCCGAAGCCGCGACCGCTAGACGGTCTCCTCGGCATGGCCCTGGCCGAAGTGCCGCTCGATTTCGCGGCCGTCCCGACCCGCGAGGAGTTGCTCCAGGCACAGCAGAAGAAGGACCCTTACGAGAAAGGCCACGCCTCCCGATTGCTCGACGAGTTGAAGAAGAACGGACGTCTGCCCACGAGCTACCCGTACCCGGTGCAAGTGATCCGCTTCGGCGACGATCTGGTGCTGGTGGCCTTGGGCGGCGAGGTGGTGATCGACTACGCGCTCCGGCTGAAACGCGAGTTGGCGGGCCCGGCCGTATGGGTCGCCGGCTACTCGAACGACGTCTTCGCCTACATCCCCTCGGCCCGCGTGCTTCAGGAGGGAGGCTACGAGGCGACCGGCGCGGTCCTTTACTCGTCGCTCCCCTCGCCGTTCGCCCCGACCCTCGAAGACAAGATCGTCGGCAAGGTCCTTGAACTGGCACGCAAGACACAAGCCAAAGGGAAACCGTAAGCAGACTGCCGGAATGCAGGGGAGGGCGTTCCCTACGACTCTCCCCTCTCCCTTTGGGAGAGGGGCCGGGGGTGAGGGGACTCTGAGCTATGCCAGAGAAGAACTTGTCCCGCCCCAAGACGCCCTCACCCTAACCCTCTCCCAAAGGGAGAGGGGACCAAGGCAACTTCGCTCAACAAGGAGAAGACTCGGATGGACCATACAACCGATCGGACTTCCGTCACGCGGAGGGATTTTGTCGGCGCGGTCGGCGCCGCGGGCCTGGCGGCGTTGGGCGGCGGGGCGGCTCGGGCGGCCGAGCCCGTCGCCCCCGTGACCCTGGCCCTCCTCGGCGCCGCGCACATCCATACGCCGATGTTCCTGCAAGTGCTCGGCTCGCGCGACGACGTGAAGGTCCGCTACGTCTGGGACCACGACGCGGCCCGTGCCCATCGCCATGCCGCCCAGTGCGGGGCGAAGGTCGCCAAGACGGTCGCCGACGTGCTCGGCGACGGGGGCGTGTCGGGGGTAGTCGTCCTGTCGGAGACGAGTCTTCACGCGGAACTGGCGATCGCCGCGGCCGCGGCCAAGAAGCACCTCTTTGTCGAGAAGCCGCTCGGCGTCGGCGCCAAGGACGCCCTGCAAATCGCCGAGGCCGTCGAGAAGGCGGGAGTGCTGTTCACCACCGGCTATCATCTCCGCACGATCCCGAAGCATCTCTTCATCAAGGAGAACCTGGCCAAGGGCAGCTTCGGCAAGATCGTCCGCATGCACTGCTGCTTCTCGAATGACTGCGTGCTCCAAGGGGCCTTCGACGGCGACGAGAAATGGACGGTCGATCCGAAGTGGGGCGCCCTCGGGGCCTTCGCCGATACCGGCACCCACGCCCTCGACATGCTGATGTGGCTGGCCGGCGACGTGGAGGCCGTGCTGGCGGAGATCCGCAGCCTGACGAACCGCTATCCCGGCTGCGACGAGACCGGCCAGGCCATGATCCGCTTTGCCAACGGCATGACCGGCACGATCGCCGCAGGATGGGTGGAGCCGCAGAACCCGGTAAGCCTGCTGGTCACGGGCACGGAAGGCCACGCGACCGTGTTCAACGACCGGCTCTATCTCCGCACCAAGAAGGTCCAGGGCGCCGACGGCGCCCGTCCCTGGGGCAAGCTCCCGCGCGGGCCCGAGCATCCCCTGTTGCAGTTCGTCAGCGCGGTGGCCGGGAGCAAGGACATGCCGCTCGTGACGGCGCGGGAAGCAGCCAGCCGCGTCAAGGTGATGGAGGCCATGTACGTCTCGGCACGCCAACACCAATGGGTGAAGGTCGCCTCGTAGCCCAGGCTTCCAGCCTGGCATGGCTGGATCACTCGTTCCACAACAACCGGATCATGGTAATCCCTCCAGCGGAGGAAGGAGCCTCGCGTGGTCATGGTTGCCGATTTCGTTCCCGGACTCAAGAGGGTTTTCGGGCATGTTCGCACTCGGTTGGTGTTTCGCGTCGTCATTGCCTTCATACTTCACTCGGGGAGGATGTCATGGTTGGCGGCCGCGGCGGAGCAAGCGGAACTGCGCTGCGCTGAACGGCCAAAAACGCCCGGCGGCATCGTCAAACGGCAGCGTCCGGTCCGCAACAGCATCGCCCCGGAATAC
>CAYSGY010000292.1:0-1353 GCA_964430315.1 uncultured Planctomycetaceae bacterium | reverse complement strand
TGGTGTGACAACCGAAACCTAGCGCAACATCAGAACTTGCGCTTCGGGCTGGTGTTTGGCGATGAATCATCCCGGGGAGCCCCCTGGGCCGGTTCTCAATCGGCCCGTCCACTGCTACGATTTGGTTCGGCAACGAAGCGAGTGCAGGGCAAGGATCATGTTGATTGCTCATCTGTCGGACCTTCATCTGGGGCGCCGGGCGGCGGGCGATGACCTCGGCGCGCAGCGGCTCCAGACGCTTCGCAGCGCGATCGCGGCCCTGGCGGGGCATGGGCCGGAGGTGATTCTCGTGGCGGGCGACGTGTTCGACGGGCCGGAGGTCGAGCCGGGCGTCGTTCAGGCCGCGGCCCGGACGCTCAATCGGGCTCGCCGGCCCAACGGCGACCCGCTCCCGGTGGTCGTCATCCCCGGAAACCACGATCCGGCCGACGCCGCGGATCTGTGGCGGACCTTCCGCGAGGCGCTTTCCGAGGGTTCGGGCGTGCGGGCCGTGCTGGCGCCGGAGTTGCTGCGCATGGACGCCGGGCGGCTGGAGATCGAGGCCTATCCTTGTGCGACCCGCTACAGTCCGGAGCCGCCCTGGGTCCCGCGGTTGGAGGCCAAGCGGGCGGAAGGCGCGGTGCGGGTCGTGCTGGCCCACGGCACGCTCGAAGGCGGGCCGGTGCCCGAAGGGGAGAGCGACGCCTATCCGTTCGTCGCGGCCGATGCCGAGGCCCTCGGCGTGGATTACGTGGCCTTAGGGCATTTCCACGGCGTCTATCCGCCTTGGGGCAGCGGCGACGAGATCCAGCGCACGGTCTCCTACTGCGGCACCCACGAACCGGACCAGTTCGGCTCGGACGCCGGCTGGGCCCTGCTGGCGACCCTGGAGCCGGGCCGACCGACGCGCGTGCGTCGGATTCGCGTGGGCCGAGGCGAGTGGCGACAGATCACCCTTCAAGGCCCGGCCGACTTGCAGCAACTGCGGACCTTCGTGGAGCGGGTGGAGAGCGACGCAGAACCCGGCCGGTTCCACGTGCGTCTGAAGCCTTCGCCGTCGCTGCGGCTATCGCCGGACGAGGCCGGGCAGTTCGAGGTCATGGATGCCGGGCTCCGTGCCCTCGGGGCCCGGGTGGACCGGAGCGGCGAGATCCAAACCTGCGTGAACGTCGAGTCGCTCGACCTGGACGGCCTGCCCGCCGGCGCCGTGCGCCAAGCCCTGGCCAGCCTCCGTGATGAATGGGCCGCCACGCCGCCGGGCGAACTCCGCGACGTGCTCGCCGCCGCCGTGCAACTGGGGTGGGAGAAGACGAAGGATGAATGATGAATAATGAATGATGAATAATGAACAATGCAGGGAAGGAGGCCTCGGAG
>CAYSGY010000291.1:0-7392 GCA_964430315.1 uncultured Planctomycetaceae bacterium | reverse complement strand
CTCGGCTGTGCACGGCATTTCGCACAGCCGAGGGCGGCTGTGCCACACATCAAAGCACGACTGACGGAGCACTAGCGCGGCTTCTGGAGCGACGAAGAGGACGAGCGTCGGGTCAAGCGTCGGTCGGAGTCGTTTCCGGCGAGTCGGCGGTCGTCGCCGCCGACGGGGGGACGAACTTCGGGGCGGTCGCCTCTTCGTAATCCTCGTCCGACTCGCGCGACCGCCGCTTCGTGCCCGAGCCGTTCGATCCGGAGGAGTTCGAAGACGAGGAGGGACTGGAAGAACCGGAGCTGGTGTCGAAGGCCGACGTCAGTTCCGAGGTGGCCGAATGGGCAACCGAGCGGATCTCATCCTGGATGCTCTGCACGCTCTTGCGGAACTCGTTGAACTTCTTGCCGAACGTGCGGGCCACCTCGGGCAGACGCTCGCCGAACAGAAGCACCGCCAGGGCGCCCAGCATGACCAGCGTGCCCGTGCTGATGTCCAACAACCCGATCGGAAACACCATCCTCATTCCCCTGCTTCCGACGAGGCTTCCTGCTCCTCGGTCTGTTTTTCCTTCGAGGACCGCTCGCTCCCGTTCGATTTCTCCTCGATCTCACCGGCCGGCTTCTTTTTCTTCTTAGGCTTTTCGAGCACTTCTTCTTCGTTTTCGTCCTCTTCGCCTCCTTCGAGGCCCTTCTTGAACTCCGTCACTCCGCGTCCGAGCGATCGCATGACCGAGGGAAGCCGATTGCCGAAAAGCAGCAGCACGACCACCATGACGATAAGCCAGTGGAAAACGCTCATGGAACCCATGGGCAGACCTCGCAAGATTGAAGGGTGGGGAATGCACGAACCACCCGCCGGTCACGACTGCTTGCCGGAGGGCTAACCGGTCCGCTCGGGCGAATCCTACGGGCGGGGACTCTCCCTTTCATTCTAATGAGCCCGGATTCGATGTCAAACGGGGCGCGAAGGGGTCGGCGGCGACGCATAAGCCCCTGCCCTATGGGCTTTTGCGACCACGCCTCCAAACGCCACGTGCCCCCCCATTCCACGGCCTGTGTCGATTGCGACCCAGGCTGCACCGCAATAGGGGCCTTGAAACCGCGACCAGCTACCGACTAAGAGGGGGTCTTGACCTATCTCCAAATGTCCGGCTCTTGGAAGGCATCGCTCAGCGGTCGCCGAGGATCGGCGGGGCCCGCCTTCGACGGCGACGAAGTCGGCCGGGCCAATGGCGCCCACCTTGGACTGGATCTCCTCGACGAATGTCTTCAATTCATCCATGTCGCACCGGGTTCCACAGCAAGGGCAACTCCACCCAGCGATGAATCGCTGGGGTATCGTCAAGTGCTCCTCCGGGGCACGTACCGTCGTCCGAGTCATGTATCCCCGCAGCTCTGAAACACTCGACAAGACAGGCTACGGGCAATGAGGTCGCGCGGAGAGTGTTCACGTTCCCCAGTCGCGGGCGTAGCGGAAGTCGCGGTCGAGGGTGCGGGGGGAGAGTTTGGCGATTACGGGCATGCGGCGCTTGTAGTGGTTGCGGCGGATCATCTCCGCCACCCGATCGACGAACGTCGCCTCGAAGCCGTGGGCCACCAACTCGCTGCGGCGCCAGCGGCAGTCGACCATGAGCACCAGCAGGCGGTCCACCTCGGCGTAGCTGAAGCCGAGTTCGCCCTCGTCGGTCTGCCCGCTCCAAAGGTCGCCGGTCGGCGGTTTCTTGAGGATTTCGTCGGGCACTCCCAGCCAGGCGGCCAGGCGGAAAAGCTGCGTCTTGTAGAGATCGCCCACCGGATTCACGGCCGACGCCATGTCGCCGTACTGGGTGCCGTAGCCCAGCAGAAGCTCGCTCTTGTTGCTGGTGCCGAGCACGAGGGCCTCGAACGACGCGCTCTGATCGTACAGAACGGTCATCCGCTCCCGGGCACACTTGTTGGCCAGACGCATGCGCGAGGCGTCGGGGAAGCGGCGGAAGTAGGCGTCGATCGACTCCGTGATGGGCACGTCGAGGGTCCGCACGCCGAGCCGCTCGACGACGGCCTGCGCATCGCGCCGCGTGGCCTCGCTGGAGGTCTTATAGGGCATGGTCACGGCCAAGACGTTTTCGGGTCCGAGGGCCCGGGCGGCCAGGCACGTGACGACGCTCGAGTCGATCCCGCCCGAAAGCCCGACGACGGCATGCCGGAACCCCGCCCGCTGCAACTCCGTGCGAATGAACCGGCAGAGAATCGAGCCCACCAGCTCGGAATGGATCTCCAACGCGGCTGCGGCAGGATCAGGTTTCATGGCAGAGGGCAGAGGGCAGAGGGCAGAGCGTCAGGTTTCGTAGCGGCGGCGTTTGATGCGTTTGAGTTCTTCGATGGTCAAGAGGAGGCGTTCGTCGCGGGCCAGGGGCGTGATGAGCCGTTGGCGGCGAAGCTCGGCCAGGTCGATCGTGCCGATCGTGAGGCCCTCGTCGAGCATCGGGGCCTCGGCGAGGATCGAGCCGTCGGGACCGGCGATCCGGCTCCCGCCCCAGAAACACAGCCCGTCCTCGAACCCGACGCGGTTGACGACGATTACCACGGCCCCGAGGAGTTGGGCGAAGGTCCGGGCCATGGAGTCGTAGGCGACCGCGGTGCGGATCTTGTCGCCCTGGACGCCCCGCGCCGGCGAGTTGGCCACGCACACCAACACGTCGACCTCCTCCGCCTGCATGATCGCCGCGGCGGAAAGATGCCAGAAATCTTCGCAGATCAAGAGGCCCACGCGGCCGAACCGGGCCGTGTGGAAGGCCTCGATCCGCTCTCCGGCGGCGAAGTAGCGTTGCTCGTCGAACAGCCCGTAGGTGGGCAGGTAGACCTTGCGGTGGACGTGGACGACCCGCCCCTCCTCGGCGAACAAGGCGGCATTGTAGAAACGGTACTGCGACGATTCCTCGACGAACCCGGCGACCAGGGCCGCCGGCCCGGCGGCCTCCACAAGACTCCGGATCTCGGGAGCGTCGCGGCCAATCGCCACGTCGGCGACCATGTCGCGGACGAAGTAGCCGGTGAGCGACAGCTCCGGGAAGATCACCAGGTCGGCCTGCTGGCGGCGTGCGGCATCGATCTGGACCAGGTGCAGCGCGACGTTCCGCTCCCGATGCGCCAGCACCGGGGCGATCTGGGCCATGGCTACGCGAAGCACGCCGCCGCGACGTCCATTCCCCAGGGACCTGTCTTCCGGCTCGGAGGTTCCTGACATGCCAACCTTGCCTTCGCTACCGGAGGAGAGTGCCGGGAAAACCTTGTGCGATCGATGCCGAGTATCGAGTAATCCGTACTGAGTATCCAGTACGCGTCGCTGAGTGTTGAGCAAACAATGACACTAAGCTTCGATGTTCACGAGTCGCAAGTTTCTCTAGCCCAGGCGTTTACGCCTGGGACTTTGGGGCGACCTGAATTCCCAGCCCCTTTAGGGGCTTTGCTCCAGGAAGCCCCTGAAGGGGCTGATGTCGGGCATGGTCGGCTCCGCGTCCCAGGCGTAAACGCCTGGGCTAGAGAAAAGCCCCGATTCCGAGTACAGGACTGGCTTCGTCCTCACTTCTCGCCCAAGGTAAGCTTGATCGCCTGTTCGAGGTCGCGCCGGGTGCTGCTGGAATACTCGATGTCGAGCCAGAGGACTTTGCCCGAGGGGTCGAGCAGATATACCCGCGGGATCTTTTCGGTCGCCACCTTGGCGAAGAACTCCCCCTTGGGATCGACCAGGTTCGGGTACTTCACGCCGGGCTCCTGGACCGCCTTACGGGCCGCCTCAGGGGAATCCTTGACGCCGATGCCCACCACGCGAACCCCCTTCTCCGCAAACGGCTTCGCCACGTCGAGTTCCAGGAGTTCCAGGGCCTGGGTGGCGTAGAGGTTCTCGCTCTGCCAGAACAACAGGACCGTGAGCTTTTCGCCGAACAGCGAACGCAAGGCGACCTGCTTGCCCTCCAGGTTGGCCAACTCGACCTCGGGAATGGAACCGCCGACTTTCACCAGGCAGGTTCCCTCAAGCGCCGCAGGCATCTTGACCACCGGGAACTTCGGGGCGGGCGGCGGCTCGGGCGGCTTTTTCGGCCGCTCGCTCTCCTCCTGCTTCTTCTGCGCCATGCCTGCTTCGTATTGCGCTCGCATGCTCTTCCCATCCTTGCCGCCGTGCGAGCCCTCGGGTACGGAGTCCTTCCGGCACGCCAGGCACGTTACGAGTACCACGAAGCCGATCACCAACCCAAGTTGCCTGGTCCTTATCCGCATCGTTTTCGGTCCTTCTTTCGTCCCGGGTACGTTGATCCCGCCTTCTCACCTAACGGTTGATCCGAATGCCCAACTCCCGCAACTGCTTTGCATCGACTTCGCCGGGGGCACAAGTCATCAGGTCGGTGGCCCGCTGCGTCTTCGGGAAGGCGATGCAGTCGCGGATGCTGTCCAATCCGCCGAAGATCATCACGAGGCGGTCGATGCCCAGGGCGATGCCGCCGTGCGGTGGGGCGCCGTATTGCAGGGCATCGAGCAGGAAGCCGAACCGCTCCTTCGCCTGCTCGGGGCTGATCCCCAGCAACTCGAACACCTGGCGTTGGAGTTGCTGATCGTGGATTCGGACGGTACCCCCGCCGGCCTCCGACCCGTTGATCACCAGGTCATACGCCTGCGCCCGGCACTTGCCCGGATCGGTCGCCAACAGATCCCGGTCCTGCGGGCGGGGCGACGTGAAAGGGTGGTGCATGGCGGTCCAGCACTTCTCCTCTTCGTCGTACGCGAACATCGGGAACTCCACGACCCAAGAAAAGTGCTTCGACGCGGGATCGTAGAGCTTCAGCTCCGCCGCCAGCCGCTTGCGCAGGCCGTAGAGCGCCTTGCACGTCACCTCGAAACGGTCCGCGACGATCAGGAGGAAGTCGCCCGGCTCCGCGCCCATGCGTGCGGCGATCTTGCCCAGCAGGTCGGCGGAGAAATTCTTGGCGATCGGGGAGCCGAGCGTGCCGGCGGCGTCGGCCTTGAACCACGCGAGCCCCTTGGCCCCGAAATCCTGCTTGATCCACTCGGTCAACTCGTCGATGGTCTTGCGGGAATAGCGATCGGCCGCTCCCTTGGCGTTGATCGCGCGGACGCGGCCGCCGGCGTCGGCCGTCTCGCGGAACACGCGGAATTCGCACTCCCGGGCCAGGTCCGTCAGATCGGTCAGCTCCATGCCGAACCGCAGGTCCGGGGCGTCGTGTCCGAACCGCTCCATGGCCTCGTCGTAGGTCATGCGCGGCAGCGGCAGCGTGAGATCGATCCCCAAGACCTCCTTGGCCAGCCGGGCAACCATTCCCTCGACCACCCCCATGACGTCGTCGGCCTCGACAAACGACATCTCCAGGTCCACCTGGGTGAACTCCGGCTGGCGGTCGGCCCGAAGGTCCTCGTCGCGGAAGCACCGGGCGACTTGGACATAGCGGTCGTAACCGGCCACCATCAAGATCTGCTTGTACAACTGCGGTGACTGCGGCAGGGCATAGAATGTGCCCGGCTGAACGCGGCTGGGAACCAAGTAGTCGCGGGCGCCTTCGGGCGTGCTGCGTCCCAGCATCGGGGTCTCGACGTCGATGAATCCCTCCTTGTCGAGGTGCTCCCGCATGAGCTGGATCATGCGGTGCCGCAACAGCAGGGTTTGTTGCATCTCCGGCCGACGGAGATCCAAATAGCGGTACTTCAGACGCAGATCCTCGCCCGGGAGATCCTTCCCCTGGGTGCCCGGATAGAACGGAGGCGTCAGGCTCTTGTTGAGCACCACAAGCGACTCCGCGCGGAGTTCGATCTCGCCGGTAGGCAACTTGGGGTTGATTGTTCCCTCCGGACGAGTGGCAATCTGGCCCGTCACTTGGACAACATACTCCGGACGGAGGGTTCTGGCCGCTTCAAGCACAGCCCCCCGCGCCGACTCATTCGCGGCGCCACCACTTTCTTGACCGAAAACCACCTGCGTCCGCCCATACCGATCCCGGAGGTCGATGAAAAGCACGCCGCTATGGTCTCGATAGGTGTCGACCCAGCCGGACAAGGTCACGCGTTGGCCGGCGTGTTCCGCCCTCAATTCGCCGCAAGTGTGGGTACGAAGCAAAGCAGGAGTTCCCTCGGAAAGGAGTAATATCCATTGGACACACCAGACGCCAAGCCACATTCTAAAGGGAGTCGCGTGAGGCGCGAAGGTTGGGTTGGAAGACGCCGGCGTGTTCCGTGTGGAAGGAGCGGACTGCGGGAGCCCAGTGTAGGGCTCGGCGGAAGGTGCTTCCAAAGCCCACGGGTTGCAACCCGTGGGCTTCCAGGGGGGAACCAACGGGTCGCGCCGGGACGCTTTGACAACCTGACTATCGTGGGTGGCAATCTCCCACCTAACAGTCTGGCTGTCTTGCCGCCTCCTATCCCAAGGCGAGAATCTGCTCGGCGATCGGCCCGGGCTCGAACCCTCCCGAAACCGGCAGGAACCGGCACTCGCAGAGGCTGCGGAACCAGGTTCCTTGGCGTTTGGCGAACTGCCGCGTGTGGGTCTTGACGAGGGTCACGGTCTCCTCCATCCCGAGACGATCCTCCAGGTGGTCGAGCACCTCGCGATACCCGAGGGCCTGGCGAGCGGTCTTGCTGAGCGGTTCCCCCCGGCTCCGCAGGGCTCGGACCTCATCGACCAGGCCGGCGGCGAACATCGCGTCGACCCGCCGGTCGATCCGTGTGTGAAGCTCCTCCTTGGGCCAGTCGAGGACGAACACACGGCACGCGTCGGCCGGGAGTCCGGTCTCAAACTGTTGCTGAAGGGCACTGATCGGCCGGCCGGTCTTGGCGTGGACCTCCAGGGCGCGAAGGATCCGCCGGGTATCGTTGGGATGGAGACGCCGAGCCGCGTGGGGATCGACCTTTGCGAGACGCTCGTGCAGGAAACTCGCCCCATGGCGCCGGGCCTCTTCCTCCAACTCGCGTCGCAACTCCCAGTCGGCCGGCGGGCCGCGGAAGATCCCGCGTAGGAGTCCTTTCAAATAGAGCGGCGTCCCGCCCACGAAGAGCACTTCCCGTCCCCGCGCGCGAATGTCCCAAACCGCTCGTTCGGCCGCGTCGAGGTATTGGGCGAGGCTGTACTCCTCGTGGGGTTCGAGGACGTCGATCAGATGGTGCGGCACCGCGTGCCGCTGGGCCTCGGAGGGCTTGGCCGTGCCGATGTCCATGTGCCGATACAGGGCCATGGAATCCATGGACACGATCTCCGCCCCGAGCCGGGCCGCCAGCGCCACCCCGACTTCGGTCTTGCCGCCGGCGGTCGGGCCCGTGAGAAACCAGCACTGAAAGGCAAAGGCGGGGGGCATGGGAGTAACGTAACACGTCAGTCGTGCGAAGTTGCCAGAAGCGGAGAAGGAAAAAGGAAAAGGTGGGG
>CAYSGY010000290.1:0-7394 GCA_964430315.1 uncultured Planctomycetaceae bacterium | reverse complement strand
TAGCGGTGGGCCGGCGCTTCGCTTGTCCCACCCTACTTACGTTGGTGGAGCTAACCCGGTGGATGAAATCCGTCAGCAGTTTCTCGCCGATCTGGCCAAGGCCGCATCGGTCAAGGAGGTCGAAGATGTCCGCGTCCGTTACCTCGGGCGCAAGGGCACGATCACGACCTTGATGAAGAACACCGACTTCAGCCAGCTCACGCCGGAGCAGCGGCGCGACTTCGGCCGGCAACTCAACGAGTTGAAGACGTTTGCGGAGGCGGAGGTCGCCCGGGCCGTCGAGGCGGCCAAGGCCCGGGGCACCGCCTCGCCCGCCACGGTGCTCAGCAAGCTCGATCGGACGCTGCCCGGCACCGGCCACAGTCTCGGCTGCATCCATCCGATCGCCCTGGTGCAGATGGAACTCGAGGACATCTTCCAGGGGATGGGGTTCACGGTCCTTTCGGGCCCGGAGGTGGAACGCGAACACTACAACTTCGACGCCCTCAACATCCCCTCCGACCACCCCGCCCGCGACATGCAGGATACCTACTGGCTCACCAACGGGATGCTCCTGCGCACGCACACGTCGGCGAACCAGGTGCGGGCCATGGAGCGGTTCGGGGCGCCCTTGCGGGCGATCTTCCCCGGCCGTTGCTTCCGCTACGAGGCGATCGACGCGAGCCACGAGACGACGTTCTACCAGCTCGAGGGCCTCATGGTCGACGAGGGGATCTCCGTGGCGAACCTCATCGCCGTGATGAAGGCCCTGTTGAGCCAGGTCTTCCACCGCGACGTCGTGGTGCGGCTCCGGCCGGGATTCTTCCCCTTCGTCGAGCCGGGCTTCGAGCTCGACGTGCAGTGCGTCTTCTGCGGCGGCTCGGGCTGCGCGACGTGCAAAGGGGGGGGGTGGATCGAATTGATCCCGTGCGGCCTGGTGCATCCTCGCGTGCTGGAGTACGGGCGGATCGACACCTCGAAGTACAGCGGCTTCGCCTTCGGACTCGGACTGACCCGGATGGCCATGATGAAGTTCGGCATCCCCGACATCCGCCTCATGAACTCCGGCGACATCCGCTTCTACGAGCAGTTCCCCGCGGCGGTGTGAAGCAGGATGATGGCGCCCATGGAAAGCCGCGACCAGCGGTCGCGGCAGTGAAGGATGTAGAATGAAGATCTCGCTCGACTGGATCTCCGACTTCGTGGACCTCTCCGGCATCGGGCCGGAGGTGATCGCCGATCGCCTGACGCTCAGCACGGCGGAAGTGGAGGGTTTTGAGAAGCTCCACCGCGCGGTGGAAGGCGTGGTGATCGGGGAGGTGCTCTCGGTGGAGCCGCTCTCGGGAAACCTCCGCGCGGCCACGGTCGACTGCGGCACGCGGCGCTATGCGACGGTGTGCGGGGCCCCGAACGTCCGCGCGGGGATGAAGGCCGCCCTGGCCCCGCCGGGCGCGACGCTGGCTGGCGGGGTCCGGATCGAAGTCTCCGAGGTCGGCGGCCGGCGGAGCGAAGGGGTGCTGTGCTCGGCCAAGGAGCTGGGCATGAGCCACTGGCACGAGGTCCTGCTCGAATGCCCCGCGTCGATCGCCAACGGCACGCCGCTTGCCGACCTCATCCCGCCCGACGACGTCCTTATCGAAATCGACAACAAGAGCCTCACCCACCGTCCGGACCTGTGGGGCCATTACGGCATGGCCCGCGAGTTGGCGGCCGTCTTTGGAAGGGAGTTGCGTCCGCTGCCGGCGGCCGACCTGGCCCGGTACGACCACTTGCCGGCCTTCCCCGTCACGGTCGAGGATTTCGAGAACTGCCCCTGCTACGGTTGCCTGGAGTTCTCCGTCGCGCCGGGGTTGCCTTCGCCGCTGGTCATGCAGCGGAGGCTCCACGCCCTGGGCCAGCGGACGTTCAACCTCCTGGTCGATGTGACGAACTACGTCATGCTCGAACTGGCCCAGCCGACGCACGCCTTCGACGGCGACCTGGTCCGCGCGATCCGCGTGGGCCCGTGGTCGCGTCTCTCCGAGACGCGATCCGGTCTCGGAGAGACCGGACCACGCGGGCCCCTGGACCGCGAGGGCACCTTCACCACGCTCGACGGCCAGGAGCGGAAGATGCTGCCCGACGACCTCTTGATCTGGAACCAGGAAGAGCCGGTCGCGTTGGCGGGCATCATGGGCGGGCTCCACAGCGAGGTGCGGCCCGGCACGCGCCGGCTCCTGTTGGAAAGCGCCAACTTCAAGGCTTCGCGCATCCGCCGCACCTCGGTGCGGCTCGATCTCCGCACCGAATCGGCCCAGCGGTTCGAGAAGAGCCAGCCGCCGGCGAACGTGAAGACGGGCATCGCCAGAATCCTGCGTCTGATCCAAGAGGCGGGCGCCAACCCGGAAGTGACGTCGCGGTTCTCGGTCGCCGGCGACCTGAAGGACCGACCCCGCCCGCTGGTCATGTCGCGGGGCCTCCTGCAAGCCATGGCGGGCAAGGAGATCGGCGACGAGGAAGTGACCCGGATCCTCCGCGCGCTGGAGTTCGAGGCCCGATTCGACGGATCGGGCCAACTCCACGTCGGCATTCCGCCGCACCGAAGCGAAAAGGACCTCTCGATCCCTGCGGACATCGTCGAAGAGGTGCTGCGGGTCTACGGCTACGGCAAGATCGAGCCGCGCATGCCGGTCGTCGCCATCCGGCCGCTGCACGTCGAAAAGCCGCTCCGCCGCGAGCACAAGGCGAGGCGGCTGCTGGCCCTCGGGCACGGGTTCGTCGAAGTGCAGAACTACGGCTGGTTCGACGAGCCGTGGATCGGCCAGCTCGGCTTCACGCCGCAGGGCCCGTTGGTGCTCAAGAACCCCAGCGCCCAGCAGAACCGGCTGCTGCGCACCACGCTGGTCCCGAACCTGCTCGCCCTGGTCCGTCCCAACCGGGTCCACCGCGACAGTTTCCGGCTGTTCGAGATCGGGCACGTCTACGGCCTGGCCGAAGACGGCGCGTCGCGCGAGGCGCCGCGTCTGGCGGGCGTCAGCTTCCACGCGATGCACCAGCCCACGCTCGAAGAGCATTTCCGGTCCGTCCGCGGCGTGATGGAGGACCTGGGCCGGGTGCTGGGCTGCGGCCCGCTGGGCTTCGACGCCGCGGCCGACAGCCAGTCCCCCTGGCAAATCCCTGGACATTTCGTGGCGATCACCCGCAACGGTCAACGCGTCGGCACGTTAGGCGCACTGGAGGGCCGGCTGCTCGAAACCGTGGCCCAGGACGGCCAGGTGGTCTGGTTCGAGCTCGACATGGACGCCCTGGACGGGCCGATCCATCCCGACCTGAAATACCAGGCCCCGCCCATCTATCCCGGCTCCTGGCAGGATTTTTCCTTGGTATGGGATCTCTCCCAGGGCTTCGCGGCCCTTGAAAAGCGGCTCGACGCCTTCTCCCATCCGCTGGTCATGCGGCGGGAGTTCCTCTACGTCTACAAAGGCAAGGGCCTGCCCCCGGGCACCGGCTCCTACTCCTTCCGCTTCTGGCTCGGCGCCTGGGACCATACCCTCACGAGCGAGGAAATCGAATCGTTCCGCACCGCACTTTTGGCGTTCCTCCAAACCGAAGGGCTCTCGCTCCGCGAATGAAGCTCAATGTAGGGTGGGACAAGCGAAGCGCGGTCCCACCAAGGTCTGCGGGGAATGTGGTGCGACTGCGCTTCGCTTGTCTCACCCTACGGCCTGAGGTCGGTCCTATCTCTTTCCCCGTCGCAGGTAGCCGGCGCTGGATTGGAAGTATTTGCGCCGGCGGGTTTGGGAAACGTCGGCATGCTCGGACTGCTGTTTCTGGAGATCGGCCAGATTGGCTCGGCAGAGCCGGCAGCCGATCACTTCGAGGTGGAATGCGAAGTAGTCGGCCGCTTCCTTGGGCAAGGCGCCGAGGAGGTAGCTGCCCAGTTGCTCGCGGGTCGGGCAACTCAGACGCTGCCGGCGCCAGATCTCGCCGAGCGAGTGGACCCCGGCGTCGCGACGGGCATTGATCGCGGCGAGCCGACGCGCAAGATCCGCGTCGCCCCGCAGCGCCTGCTCGATGTGGGCCATCTGCTCCGGCGGCAGGCCCTCGTCGAGGTAGGCTTCCAGTTCAAGTGAAGTAAAGGTCTTCGCCATGAGGGCCAACCGAGGAATGAAGAATGAAGAGTGCAAAACGCAGAATGCAAAACGCAGAATGCAAATTGTCGCCCGGCAGTCCGGGACGCACTACACCTCCATTTTTGCATTTTGCATTCTCCACTTTTCCTTCCTATTCCTTCGCTCCGGCAACCGATCGCAGCCTCACGAATCTTCATACAACTCCGGAAACACATCCTCCGGGAGCGCCTGGCGCCGCACGGCGGCGCGGATCTTGGCCAGGAACTCGAATTTGAAGTTGGCCACCTGCTGCTCGGTGAGGCCGAGCCGGGCGGCGGCGTCCTTGTTGGCCCAGCCGCGGACCAGGAGCAACTCCACGCAGGCGAGCTTCTGCCAGTCGTTGCGGCGCTGGTAGAAGGCGATCTGCTCGCCCATCGCGGTCACCAGCGCGGCTTCTTCGAGGTGCCGTCGCTCGCCGCTGCGGAGAATGCTGCTGGCCGGCCGGTCCGGGCCCGCCGGCTCCCAACTGCTCGGGTTCGTGCCCGTTGCGGTGGCCAGCGGCAGTGCCGGCCGGCGTCCCTCGCGCCGCAGATGGTCCGTGAGCTTGTGGGCCGCGATCGAAAACAGGTAGCTCTCCAGGCTGCGCCGAGTATCGTAGTTGGGCAGGCTCGTCAGGAACCCGATGAAGCTCTCCTGGACGACGTCTTCGGCGGCCGCGCGGTTCCGCGTGCGGTGCTCGACGAACGCCAGCAACCGGCCCTCGAAGCGCGCAATGAGTTCCTGCCACGCCTCGGCCTCGCCGGCGCGGACTCGCTGGATAAGGAGACTATCGGATTGACTCGATGCGGTCATCCCGCGCACGTGCTCCACGGACCGGGTGGCATGCTCTCACGACGCGAAGCGCTGCACTGACCATGGAAGCCGCCACGAAGGCTTCCATGCCGACCCTCGGCTGCGCCGAGTGACGGCATGCCACCCTTCTAGGAGGGCCAGCGACGACATACCGCTGCGCCGACGGCCGCCAGGGCCAGGATCGCCGCCACGGCCACGAACCGCAGACGTCCCCGGTAGGCCCCGCCGGTGGCCAGATCGACCTTCAAGTATCCGTAAATCACGGTCAGGATCAAGAGGGCCCCGGCCAGGACCGCCGCCGAGAGCAGAAGCCGCGTTCCGAGCAGGATCCGGTTCCACAGGTCCTGGAGCTTGCCCTCGACCTGGCGATCGAACTGGAGCAGGGCGTAGACGTTGTACATCTCGCCGACACTCGTGTTCACTTTCTCGACCCAGGGGCTCTCCTTGACGAGGTGCTCCCGGGCGTAGTCGGCCGGGAGTTGAAGCTGGGTACTGGCCTCCTCGCCGATCCGCCACGCCACGTAGCTATCGACGGCCCAGGTGATCTTCTCGTCGAGTTGCCGTTCGCATTCGAGGGGGGTTTCCCAAGGGCCGGCCTTCACGACCAGTTCGTAGAGTTCGGCGCTGGGCTGGGGAGGATTGGCGACCCAGTCCGGACGTTTCACCGCCGGTGTCTTGGAGACGCTCGATGTCTCCGCAGGCGGCCGGCCTTGCGGAGAAGGACTCCCCGGCGCCCACTCGGACGCAGGCAGCGGAAGAGCCGATTCGCTCTTGGCGACCCAGGATCGGGCCGCGGCAACCAGGGCCCGGTTCAGGGCGCCGAGCACCCCGGTGCCCCGCGAAGGGGTTTCCTCGGCTTTCGCAGTCACGGGCATACGGCGGTCCCATTTCGCCGGACCGTTCCCTCCGCTCAGCGACACGCTCACCTTGGCGCCCGTCGCGGGCTCGTCGGCGGCGATGGCGGCTAAGTTGGCAGGGGCTTGGACCCGTGTGGCGCGGAAACTCACCGTCAGCACCAGGAAGGCCAAGAACAGCAGGCCCAGCACGGTCAGCGGCACGAGGACCAGCACCTTGGCGACCGACCCGGTTCGAGGGCTCGCCAGTACCTTGATGAGCCCGACCAGGCCGATCGCCGCGAGGCCGACGACCAGCAGGAGCAACCACGAGACGTGAACAACCGACATGGCCGTATCCTTCGTGTTCTATGCCGACGGACTCTGCCAACGTCGCTGGTCCGGAGGGAGCCACGCGCTGGCCAGTTGCACGGCGACCGACATCGAGCAGGCGACCATCGGGAGCCACGGCTGGGGGAAGCCCCAGAGATCGGCAGCCAAGGCCGCCACGAGCACGGAGACGACGGCGGCCCAAAGGCTCATTCGTGCGCCCCGCGTAGGATCGGCCTGGCGCCACCAGCGGACCAGCAGCAGAAGCGTGCCGAACGAAGCCAGGTAGTACTTCGCTTCCGGCCAGCCATCGGCAGGGCCGAGGGTCTGGTGCGCCCGGAAGCTGGCCAACTGCATGAAATGCCGGTCGTGCGTCAGCTCGACGCCGAACCAGCTCGTGCTCCAGAACGCCGCCAGGCCAAGCCCCAGGCCGATCACCATGAGGAGGAAGCGCCGAGTCATGGCGTCGCCGGAGCGGCCCTCCCAGAGTTTCGACACGGTGAGAACCGCCCAGGCCCCGGCCAGGCTCACGTTGACCAGCCACGCGTACTGGCCCCACCACGTCATTCCCCAAAGCTCCGGCTGCGAGGCTCGCTCGCGGAAACCGCTCAACACGAGCATCACCAGGCCTACCGTCATCGTGACGAGCGTGCTGCCCACCAGGGAGCCGACCCATTGGGCGATCCGCTGCCGTGGCGGGGGCAGGACGAGTAGATCGCGTTGCGGGTCGTGCCGTCTCCGTGGAGGGTGCGGCCAGGTGCCGCCGTGGGAAGGCGTCGCGGGCCAGGAAGGTGGTGGTGGCGAGGACGTCGCCCCGAAGCCGGATCCCGGACCTGCGGCCACTCTGTGCAAGGGAGGCGGTGTGGCCGGGCCGGACTGCAGGGGCGGCGGCGTCCGGTTCGGGACGACCGCCGTCAGGATCGCACGCACGACCCAGTAGCAGGCATACAGAAGGAACAGGAAGACCAGCACCGGCACCCAGCCGCTCGACGTCATCAGGAGCACGCCCGCTCCCACGACCACCAGGGCGACCTTCGTCGGCGTATTGAACGAGGAGCGTGTCCAGGAGTCGTAGCCGCGCCGGCAGAACCTCCGGACCGCGCCGAAGACCGGTTCCTCGTCGACGACGTCAGCCAACGGGACCTCACCCCCTATCGGAGAGAAGTGCGGCGGAACCGCCCCCGGCCCTCGGTCCGTGCCGGCCGAGGAAATCGGACCGGCGTAGACCTCCGGGCGCAACGGCCGGGGCAGTTCGCGGAGCATCTCGGGAACCGACTTGAAGCGGTTGGCCGGGTCCTTTTGCAGGGCC
>CAYSGY010000289.1:5469-7409 GCA_964430315.1 uncultured Planctomycetaceae bacterium | reverse complement strand
AGGGGGACTCTCGAACGGGTTCCGGCAAGGCCCGGGCAGGAGCCGAAGGTGGCGACGGTTCCGGCTCCTTGGGCTCCGGCCGCAACGCGCCGCGGACCACCTGGGTCCAGAAGCGTCCGAAGTCGGGCCAGGCCAGCCAGGCCGCGCTCCATCGTCCCTCGGCATCGGACGTGAACGCCACCGACACGCCCTCGCCGTGCCGGACCCAGGCGAGCAACGGATCCCCGCTGCCCGAGGTCAGGACGACCTCGGCCTCGGCTTTCGGCACGGTCTCCGTATAGCCAAGCAGCGACGGCGCGTGGCCCAGATCGATGCCGTCGAGCGGAAACGAACGAGGCCGCGAGGAGGAAGGCGGTTCCTTGCCCTTGGACGCTCCGACGCGACGCGGAAAAAACGGTTCCTCGCGGATCCCCAGCTTGCTGGCGCTGGCGGTCTCCATGGCGAAGACACGGGGTACGGCCTCCGCGTTGGCACAGAGGTAGAATCGTCCCTTTCCGAGGCGGGCCATGTCTTCCAGAAGCGGCCGGGAGGCCTCGGCTCCCAACGCGACCGTGGAGATCGTCATCCCGGCCCTCGCGATCCGCTCGGCCAGGGCCTCGAAATCGGCCGGGTGGGAGATCCCGTCGGTCAGCACCAGGATGTGTTTTTGCCCCGCGTAGGCCTCGTGGAGGGCCAGCATCGCTTTTTCCAGCGCCGGGGCCATGTCGGTCCGGCCTTCGGCGGTGATCGTGGCAATCCGCTCCAGCACCTTCGCCCGGTCGCCCACCCGGTCGATCGGGCTCACCCAGCGGGAATGCTCGTCGAACGCCAGCACGCCGAGTTGGTCTTCCGGTCGGAGCAGTTCGACGGCCCGGCGCATGGCCTCCCGGGCCAGTTCGATGGCCTGGCCTTCCTGCATCGAGAGCGACCGATCGACCACGAAGACCATCGCCAGGCTGGGCCGCGTCGGCTTGCGATGCGACTCGCTCCGGACCGGAAGGACCGCCTCCAGCGCCGTATCGCGATATCCCCCCGGCGTGAACGCCCGATCGCCGCCGGTCGCCACAAGGCCGCCGCCCTGGCCGACGTAATCTTTCAAGACCTCCATCTGCCGCGGCGAGAGCGACGCCGCGGGAACGTTGACCAGCACGACGGCGTCGAACGGATTGAGCGAGTCGATTTCCTCCGGGACCTTCTGGGGACTACGGATCTCGACGGCCAGCCGGCCCGCTCGAAGCGCCCTGGCCAGGTGTTCGCCCGACGACGGCCGGTCCTCCACGAGCAAGACGCGGGGCTGCGGCTTGACCTTCGGACGGGGCGGAGCCGGCGGGATCGCGGCGACGGGGGCGGCGGCGTCCCGGGCCGCATCGACGGTAGGCGTCGTCTCCTCGGGCGTCGCCACGCCGACAACCTCCGGGCCGGCAAGGGCGATCACCACGGCCGCGATCGCGAGGCTCCGAAGAAGAAGGCCGAGTCCCAAACGCCGACGCGAGAATCCGGTCAGGCCTCGCCACGAGGCCAGGTAGACGATCGGCAACACCAGCAAGACCGCGAGCCAGAGGGGCTGCGAAAGCTCGATCTGGGGCCACGCGGTCTGCATCGGAGACGCCTCAGCATACCCACCGCCGCTGGAACAGGTACCACTGGAACGTCAACACCGCCACGGCCGCGCCCGCCAGACACCGCCACCACGCCTCCCCGCCGGCAGGCTCCGCCATCGCGGCCACGAGAAGCGTCAGCACGAGGAGTTCGACCGCCAGCGAGACCACCTCGCGCCATCGAAGCCAACGGCTCCGCGACGGCCCGGCTGCGAGCACCTGCTCCCAAAGGAACCCCGTCGCCACGCTTACGCGGCGCGGCTGCCGTCGCCGCAGGTGAACCAGCACCAGCGGCACCGCCAACAAGACCCAAAGCCACGCCGTGAGATGGACGAAGGTCATCGGGGGCCGGGGGTCAGGGGT
>CAYSGY010000289.1:0-5459 GCA_964430315.1 uncultured Planctomycetaceae bacterium | reverse complement strand
GGCCACCCCCCACCCGCCCCCCCCACCCCCCCCCCCACCCCCCCGGGGGGGGTGTCCCCTGGGTGGGGGGGGGGGGGGGGGGTGGGGGGGGGGCCCAGGGGTCAGGGATCAGCGTCCATCGTCGCAACTCCTGAAGGACGTATCTGCATTGTATCCAATTCTGTTCCGGGGTCCTATCCGCGTAGCGGGCGGGCTTGCCCGCCGCTCAGTCGCGTCGCCATAGGTTGGCCGTCCTCCTCCCCTCATCCCTCATCCCCCATCCCCCATCCCTCCACCCCTCCATCCTTCTCTACGACGGGGAAGCAATCGGCAACCTCGCGGGGGACTCGGGACGGTTGGCGGGTGGCGTAGTCGATGAAGGCCCAGCGGGTCTCGGCGGTCGCCAGCAACGCGCCGTCCGATTTCCGGAAAATCCGGTAGCGTCGCAGCGACGTGGCCTTGCGCATCGTGGCGACCCAGGTACGTACCAGCAGGCAATCGCCCGCAAAGGCCGGCTGAAGATACTCGATCGCATGGGCACGAACCACCCACCCCGAACCCAGTTGGAAGTAGCGGTCCGCCGGCCATCCCAGGGCCGTGGAATGGGCCATGGCCGCGTTCTGCATCCAGTCGACGTAGGCCACGTTGTTGGCATGCCCGAGGGCGTCGATCTCCTCAGGCCGTACCGTGTGTTCGTGCTGGTAGATCGTGGGCATGGATTGGATGGGGGGCGGAGGTCGAAGATCGGAGGTCGGAGATCGGTAACACTTCATCCGAACAGAATTGCAGGAATGAGGAGAAGGGAAAAGGAAGAAGCGTGGAAGAAGGGCAGAAGAAGAGGAGTGGGCTCCCATTCAGAATTGTGCGATCAGGGCGCGACTCTCTGCCGCTTCCATTTCCCGAGGCATTTCCCTTTTCCCTTCCTCTGTTCGCACTTCATTCCGCTGAACGCTTACGGAAACTGGAGACTTAGGGCGGACGGAGCGACGCGACGGATCGCCACGTTTCCGCTGCGGTCGGCGGGCCTCACTTCGTTCGGTCCGCCCTACACGCTACACGCTTGGGCGGCTTGCGGGTGCGGCACCTCGGTGGGCGAGCCCGCCCGCTACGCGGACATGCGTCGGGACAGATCAGCGGATGTTCATATCGCAGCTCACGCCGCCGGCGGCCGGGAGGTAGGCGTGGTGCACGTAATCGGCCACCATGCGGTCGGCGCTGAACCGCCACGCCAGGGTGCTGATGGAATTCATCATGCGTTTGATCCACTGGCGCGGCAAGCCGTCGATGTCGCGGTCGTAGTAGAGGGGGATGACCTGCTTGGCAAGCACGTCGGCGAGGGCCTCGGCGTCGCGGACGTCGGTCACGTCGTCGCGGACGTGGCTGGCCCCCTTGCCGATGGCGAAGCCGTTCGAGCCGTCGTAGCCTTCCGCCCACCACCCGTCGAGGATCGAGAGATTCAACGCCCCGTTGAGCACGGCCTTCTGCCCGCTGGTGCCGGAGGCCTCCAAGGGACGCCGCGGATTGTTGAGCCAGACGTCGACCCCTTGCACGAGGTGGCGGCAGACGTTGATGTCGTAGTCCTCCACGAAGGCGACGCGCCCGGCGAATCGCGGGTCGTGGCGGAGGTTTGCGATTCTCTGGATCAGCCGTTTGCCGGGCTCGTCGGCCGGATGGGCCTTGCCGGCGAAGATGATCTGGATCGGACGCTCCGGGTCGTTGACCATCGCCGCGAAGCGGTCGAGGTTGGAGAGGATCAGGTCGGCCCGCTTGTACGTCGCGAAACGCCGGGCGAAGCCGAGCGTGAGGATGTTGGGGTCGAGCATGTTGCGGGCGGCCTCGACGCACTCGTCGCTCTCGCCGCGCCGCCGGCACTGCCGGCTCACGCGCCGCCGCACGAACGCCAGGAGTTGGTTCTTCAGGGCGTGGTGCGTTTCCCAAAGCTCGCCGGGATCGACGTTGTGGATGTCCTGCCAGACCTCCGGCTCACCCATCCGCCGCTCCCAGTCGGCGGGAAAGTGGCGGTCGTAAAGCTGCTGCATCTGGTACGCGAGCCAACTGGAGATATGAACCCCGTTGGTGATATGGCCGATCGGGATCTCGTCTTCCACGCGCCACGGCCACAGGTGGGCCCACATCCGCCGCGTGACCCGGCCGTGCAGGTTGCTCACGGCGTTGGCCCGCCGCGAGAGCTTCAGGCCGAGCACGGTCATGCAGAAGTCTTCCCGCTCGTTCTGCGGCTCGACGCGTCCGAGGCCCATCAACTGCTGAGGCGAGATTCCCAGTTCGTCGCGCAGCGGGCCGAGGTGTTCTTCGATCAACTGGCTGTTGAAGCGGTCGTGGCCCGCGGGGACCGGCGTGTGCGTGGTGAATGCGGTGTGCTCGGCGACGTCGCGCAACGCCTCGTCGAAGCCCATTCCGTTGTCCTTCATCCGCTCCCGGATGGCCTCCAACGTGGCGAACGCGCTGTGTCCTTCGTTGAGATGATAAACGCCCGGGCTGATCCCCAGCGCCCGCAGCGCCCGGACCCCGCCCACTCCCGCCACCAGTTCCTGCCGGACCCGCGTGCGGTTGTCGCCGCCGTAGAGCCGGGAGGTCAACTGGCGATCCTCGGGACTATTGCCGTCCATATCGCAGTCCATCAACAGCAGGTTCACCCGCCCTACCCGCATCAATCGGACCTTGACCAACAGACGCCCGGTCCGCGTGTTGATCTCGACGGTGATCGGCTTCCCGTCCGGTCCCCGGGCGGGCTCCAAGGGGAGGTTCTCCGCCTTGATGTCGAGGTACTCCTCCTGCTGCCACCCGTTCAGGTCGAGGTGTTGCTTGAAATACCCTTGGTCGTAAAACAGGCCAATGGCCACCAAGGGAACCCCCAGGCTGCTGGCACTCTTGATATGGTCGCCCGAGAGAACCCCGAGCCCCCCCGAATAGATGGGAACTGACTCGTGGACACCGAACTCCAGGGAGAAGTAGGCCACCGGCTTGGAACCGAGCACGCCGGAGTTGGTCCGCCCCCACGGCGGAACCTCGGTCAGATACTCCTTAAGCCGACGATACGCATGGTTAATACGGCTGTAAAGGACCAGTTCGGCGGCACGCATTTCGAGCCGCTCGGGATTGAATTCTCTCAGCAGGGCGATCGGATTGTGATCGAGCTGCCGCCAACGAATGGGGTCCAGGTCGCGGAACAGGGTGATCACGTCGGCATGCCAGCTCCACCAGAGATTGCTGGCCAACGTCATGCACTTGTCGTAGAGGCTTTCGGCGGTCAGGATCGGGGGGAAGTGGGGGCGAGATCCGGACGTGGGGAGCGTATCAGTCTGACTCATGGGAACTACCTAGCGTGCCGGCCGATCGCACAGGGGTTCAGTAAAGCGCGGAATTATACCCGCATCCGGGGAATCACGCGACCCCTTTTCCACATCCCTGTTGCCGGCATCTCCCCGCCGACGTATCATGCCGTCTTTCCGCAGGCCCAAACCCGGGAAGTCCCCCCAGCCCGCGACACCGTCTCAGAGACCACAGGAGCGAGACCCACGATGACCGACGACGCCCATGTCCAAGTCCACTGGCACCAGCACGCCGTTTCCCGGGAGGAGCGAGAGCAGCGCCACGGGCATAAGGGGTGCGTCGTTTGGTTTACCGGCCTGAGCGCATGCGGAAAAAGCACCGTCGCCAATCTGGTCGACCACAAGCTGCACTCGTTGGGAGTCCACAGTTTCGTGCTCGACGGCGACAACGTCCGCCACGGACTCAACGCCGCCCCCGCCATGCTCCGGCCGACGCACGGTGACGAGTTCGCCAAACGATTCGGCCTTGGCTTCTCCGCCCAGGACCGGGAGGAGAACATCCGCCGCATCGGGGCGGTGGCCAAGCTCTTCTGTGACGCGGGCATTCTCGCGATCACCGCCTTCATCAGCCCATACCGAGTCGATCGGGACCGAGTCCGCGCAACGCTCGGCCAAGATGACTTCGTCGAGGTATTCGTTGATGCGCCGCTGGAGGTATGCGAACTTCGAGACCCCAAAGGTCTGTACAAGAAGGCACGGGCGGGGGAGTTGAAGGGATTCACCGGCATCGACGATCCCTACGAGCCGCCGCTCAAACCGGAGATTCATCTTGCCGCCGGCGACCATTCCCCAGAGGTGCTCGCCGACCAGGTCATTGCCCGGCTGAAGGCCGCTGGCAAGATCGGCAATTGAGGTGGTCCAGGACGGGTACCTGGCGGAGCGTACCCGTCGCCTTCCGGTTAGGAGTACGTCGGAGGGTATTGACGGATCGGGCGGGAGAAGCTTAGACTACACCGTCGATTGCTCTTTGAATTGCCGGTTCGTTGCTGCCGTTCGCGCGGTTTCCGCCCAAGAGCCGGTCTTTCGCAGCGGTCTTGCTGCACGTGGCGGGGTATCGCGCCGAGGCGTTGCGCCCTCTCGGCGACGGGCGATCTCCACAGGATGGAGCGAAGCCGACGGGGACGGACGGATGGCAGCGTGCCGTGATGGAACCAAGGAATGGGATCCGATGTTGATGGCCAACGTATCCCTCGATACGCTTCAGCCGCGGGCCCAGTCGGCTCTCCGCAACAGCCCGGTCTCCGAACTCCGTGCGTTGCGGGTGGACCGTCGCGAGGGGGCCCTGGTGATTTCCGGCGCCGTGTCGAGTTTTTACCACAAGCAATTGGCCCAGGAAGTCGTACGGGCAATATGCAAGGATTCCGAAGTCGAGCTGGTCAATACGCTCGAGGTGCGCTAGTCGAACGCCGTCGCATGGAAGGCGTTCGTTTCCGGAAGACCGGTTCGGCTTGTGCGATGTGGTTTGAGCGATTTGCAGGGATTCGGAAGCGTGGGGGACATGGATGTTCCCGAACCGTGCCGTGGATGGCGACGTAGGGATACGGACGTAGGAGCCAACCACGAGGAGGGAGCCATGAGCCATCGCTTTTCCGGCGGCTCGCCCGCCGCCGGCTGGGTCGTTGTCGACCGCTGCCCCTTGGCGGAGACGGTCGAGGAGGCCGAACGGCTGGCCGCTTCGATCGAGCGGGCGGTCTCTCGCGAAACCTGCGGAGGCGTGCGCAATCTGCGCGTCGAGGTGAACGATCAAGGCGTCCGCCTCACGGGACGCTGCACCTCGTACTACACCAAGCAGAAAGCGCAGCACGCCGCCATGGGGATCTCGGGCGACGAAGAGCTCACCAACGGCATCGAGGTTGTCTGACGCAAGCGGGCACGCCAGGCGTTCCGCCTCGTCTTCGCCCGCAGGTGCTAGCACCGCTAGCTAGCGCACCCGTCGTACCCGGCCTGGAAGGGCCCCTCCTACAACGTAACCGCCACGGTGCCTGTCCCCTTCTTCGCGCCGGGTCGGTTATGCGAGAACATAACCATCGGAGCCGGGAGCGTCGCGATGCACAAGAGCCGGTCGATGGTCTGCAAATTAGTTTCTGTTGCGAAAAGGGTGTTTTGGGTGTTGCTCGTTGGGGCGAACGG
>CAYSGY010000288.1:0-7411 GCA_964430315.1 uncultured Planctomycetaceae bacterium | reverse complement strand
AGGAGCTATCGGGGCCACCCCTCGCGCGACTGACGGGAGAGCCAGACCAGGAGGAGGACGGCGATCAGGCTGCTGGCCAGGACCGCGGGCCAGGGGAATGCCGGGCCGTTCTCGTTCGACGGGTCGAAGAAGCAGGCGACGATGGGCCAGTCGGCGGGCAACGAGCGTGGCACGCGGGCCGTGAGCACGCCCATCGCGTTGTGGACCAGGTGGAAGACCATCCCGGGCAGGATGCTGCCGGTCTGGAAGGCGAGCCAGCCGAGGAGGACGCCGATGAGGCCGGCGATCATCGACTGCTGGAGGATGCCGTGGCTGAGCCCGAAGAAGACCGCGCTGACGACAATCGCCCGCCACGGCGAGCCCGACTTCCGCAATCCGCTGAAAATGAACCCGCGGAACGCCAACTCCTCGCAGACGGCCGGCAGCAGCGCGACGACGAGAACGACCTGCCACCAGGGCGGCTCCTTGAAGACCCCTTCGAGGCCCGCCAGGGCCTGCTGCATCTCCTCGCTCAGCGGGTAGAGTCTCATCACAGCCACCTGGAGCAGGTTCACGGCCGGGTGGACCGCCACGGCCAGGAGCGCGGCAGCGGGCAGGACAAACCACCGCGGCCAGCGGAGCAGGAGCGTCTGCCGCGGGCTGGCCGTGAGGACGACCGTCATCAGCAGCGCCGGCGTCAGCACGACCGTCAGTTGCGTGACCGCCGCCTGCACGGCGAACCCGGCGAAATCCGTCTGCGGCGACGCCTTCAGGCTCAGGAAGAAGTGGACCACGAGGATCACGACCCCGCAGAAGACCGCTTCAGCCGCCGTGGGGGTCGGGCCGCGGTCTTCGACCAGGTGGTGCAGCCACAGACGCAGGTCGAGCCGTTCGCTCTCGCGGAAGAGGACCGACTCGGAGTTGAACTGTTCGACCGCCCAGCGGATCGCCAGCAGGCATCCGGCCAGTGTGGTCGCCAGGACCGGCCCGGCGAACTGGAGGGCCTGCAGGTAGTTCCCTTCCAGCGCGGAGCGGAGCCAGAGCACCAGCCCTGCCACGGGGATGAGGCTTGTGCCCAGGTTCATTTCCAGTCCGGCGGCCGCGGGCAGGATGGCCAAGGGGATGGTCAGGGCCATGAGCGGCATCAGGTAGTATTGCCCTTCCTTGGTACTCCGCGCAAAGGCGGCCATGGAGAGACACAGGGCGCTGAACAGCGCCGAGGCCGGAATCAACGCCAGGCCGAGCCAGAGCGGGCTGAGGGCCGGCGGCGGACCGAACCCCGGCAGGTGGCTGAACATCATCGGCCCGGTGGCTGCCACACTCAGCAGGTTCAGCACGGCCGTCACGCTGCTGAAGAGCATGATCGTGACCAGTTTGCCGAGTACGATCTCGCTCCGCGCGGCGGGACTGGAAAGCAAGGTCTCCAGCGTCCCGCGTTCCTTTTCTCCGGCGCAGAGGTCCACCGCCGGATAGAAGGCCCCCACCAGGGCCCAGAGGATCAGGAGGACGGGCAGGACCTTCGACCAAACGGCCGCGCCACGGTAGCCGGTCTCCCTGGCCAGATCGACGGTCTCCAGGTCCACCGCCTGCATCGACCACTCGGGAACGCCGGCGGCCGTGAGGAACGACTTGGCCACTTCGTCGGCCCAACGCTCCAACACCAGGCGGAGCCGGTCGCCGGCGAGTTGTGACTTCTCCACCGCGCTGGTGTAGACGATCTCCGGCTTGGGAACCTGGGGCGGCTTGCTGCCTTGCCGCACCGCGTCGCGGTACGACTCCACCCGCTTGCCGAAGTCGGGCGGGATGAAGAGGACGGCGTCGTAGGTGCCCGCGTCGATCGCTTCCCTCGCCTCCTTCTCCAGGGAGCGTCGGGGCGGTGCGGCTTCGTCCGACAACGAGAGTTCCAGGAGCCGCGTCTTGCCGGACTGGCGGAAGAGCGGCTCGGCGAAGTGATTGTCCTCCAGCAGTAGCGGCTCCTTGGGGAGCCGGTCGCCCCCGAGGACTAAGACCTTCGTGGTCTTTTGCTGCACGAACTGCGACATTTGCAGCCCGATCATCCCCAGGAAGGGATAGGTCAGGATCGGCACGATGAAGATCATGAACATCGTGCGCCGATCGCGCAACTGGTCGCGGATCTCCCGCACGAGGATCAGTCTGACGTTCGACCAGTTCATTGCCGACGGCTCACCAAGGTGCGTCTCTCTTCCCGTCCTTCAGGCGGCTGGCGTTCATTCCGGGCAAACGGCGGGCAAGCCCGCCCGCTACGCGGAGATGCGACTGCACGGACTCCGAATCTCCAATCTCCAATCCCCAATCCCTAATCCCCAATCCCTAATCCCTAATCCCTAATCCCTAATCCCTAATCCCTAGTCCCTAATCCCTAGTCCCTAGTCCCTAGTCCCCTGTCCCTCCTCTTGCTGCGAGATCAACTGGAAGAACAGCTCCTCCAGATCGCGCTGGTGGTGCTGATCGCGGAGTCCTTCCAGCGTCCCTTCCGCCAAGATGCGTCCGCGGTGCAGGATGCCGATGCGGTCGCAGAGCTTCTCCGCCTCACGCATGATGTGCGTCGAGAACAGGATGCACTTGCCCTGGTCGCGGAGTTCGGCAACCGTACGCAACAGGGCCCGGGCCACGAGCACATCGAGGCCGGCGGTGGCCTCGTCAAAGATCAGCACGGGCGGGTCGTGGACGATCGCCCTGGCGACCGAGACCTTCTGCTTCATACCGGTGGACATCTTCGCGCCGAGCAGGTCGCGGAAGTCGTTCATCTTCAGTCGTGTGAACAGGGCTTCCATGTGTTCGGCAAGTTCCGCCTTGCCGATCCCGTGCAGGCGGCCGAAGTGCTCGACCATCTCCCAGGCGGTCATCCGGTCGTAGACGGCGGTGTTTGCCGACATGAAGCCGATCTGCCGGCGGACCTCGGAAGGCTGGGCCACCACGTCGAAGCCGTTGATGGTGACGGTGCCCGTGGTGGGGCGCAGCACCGTGCTGAGGATCCGCAGGGCCGTGGTCTTGCCCGCCCCGTTCGGCCCCAACAGCCCGTACACTTGGCCCGGCGACGCCCGGAAGCTCACGCCGTCCAGCGCGACGAGCTTGCCTCGCCGCAGATCCGGATAGTGCTTGGTCAGTCCGTGAACCTGAATCATCGCTGGGTCAGTCAATCCCCCTGGTCAGAGCGGTGCATGAGGTGGAGGATGGTGAGCGTATTGCGTATCAAGCCCAGGGGTTGCAACCCCTGGGCTTAGGTGGGGTGAACGTACACCTCCCTGGAGCTGGAGTCTCGCGCCGCCGGAGTCCCTCCTAGAGCATACCTCATCCTAAGTGTCGCGGACCCGGCTCACAGCGCCTCGATCACCCGATAGAAGACATCCCTTCTTTGTGGGGTATACCCCATCTCGTGAATTACTCTACGCATCTCCTCATGGGTGGTTCGGAAGCAGGTTCCAGCCGCGGCCACCACGTTTTCTTCGATCATCAGGCTGCCCATATCGTTGGCACCGAAGCGGAGACCGAGTTGAGCGATCTTGAGTCCTTCGGTGACCCAGCCGGACTGAAGGTTCGCGAAGTTGTCGAGATACAGCCGGCTGACGGCCAGCGTCCTGAGGTACTCGACCGCACCGACCTTACGGAGGGTGGACAAAGCCGTGTGGCCTGGCTGGAACGGCCAGGGGATGAAGGCGGTGAATCCGCCGGTTTCGTCTTGGAGTTGGCGGAGGCGCTGGAGGTGCTCGATGCGATCGGCCAGGGTCTCCACGTGTCCGAACATCATGGTGGCGGATCCCCGGCCCCCGAGCCGGTGCCATTGGCGGCAGACTTCCAGCCAGCCGTCGGCGGAGACTTTGCACGGGCTGACGTTCTGGCGGACCCGGTCCACGAGGATTTCCGCCCCTCCACCCGGCAGGCTGCCCAGCCCGGCGGCCTTCAGTCGCTTGAGCACCTCGGCGACGGGGAGCCCGGAGCGGTCGGCCAGGTGATGAATCTCGGGAGGACTGAACCCGTGGACGTTCACCGAAGGGAATCGCTCCCTGAGATCGCCGAGCAGGCTTTCGTACCAGGGGAGGTCCAGTTCCGGGTTCATTCCGCCCTGCAAGAGGATCTGGTCGCCGCCCAGCGCGATCGTCTCCTCGATCTTGGCGTAGAGCGTTTCGCGGTCGATGACGTAGCCTTCGGGGTCGCCCGGCCGTCGCGCGAACGCGCAGAAGCGGCAGCCGCTGGTGCAGAGGTTCGTGTAGTTGATGTTGCGGTCGATGTTGTAGGTACGGTACGGCTCGGGGTGAAGGCGCCGCGCGACCGCGTCGGCGGCCTGGCCGAGTGCGGCAAGCGGAGCGGACTCCAGCAGGCGGAGGCCGTCTTCCTGCGAGAGCCGGTCTCCCGCAGCGGCCTTTTCAAGCAGGTTTTCCGTTGTAGAACGCAAGGGGGACTCCTGCGGGCGCAAGCCCATGCTCGGCCGCGAGCCGGCCGAAAGTCTCCAGGCCGCGCCGCTGACGCGGACCAAGACGGAACGAGAGATGGTCGCGCAGGTAGGCGAGGCACTCACTCTCGGAAACGCCGAGGGCGGGCGCGTCGGACCGGGCGATCTCTTCGAGCCGCTTCTCGCCGTCGTCGCGTGCGGCAGCGAGGGTCTTGTCGAGTCCGAGCAGGTCCACGCCGGGCCTCGCGACCCACATCGAGAAGACGAACGGCAGCCCGGTCCAGCGGGACCACTCTTCGCCCAGGTCCCAAACGAACTCGAACTCGCCCGGCGGCGCGAGCATGGCGCGATCGCCGATCAGCAGCACGGCATCGGCATCGACCTCTTCTGCGGGCGTGCCGATCGGCAGCGTTCGCAGATCGGGTTGGAGACCGAACCGCTCCTTCAGCAGGATGCGGCCCATCGCTGCGCTGGTGCGGGAGCCTTCGTCGAGGGCGAGCGAACGGATTTGCTCCACACGCCTCCGCCCGTAGAGTTTCACGCTCTTCACCGGCCCGTCGCACGCGATACAGGCATCGGAGACGATCGTGGCCCCGGGCAAGCGAAAATACTCGATCGAGGGAATCGTCGCCACGTCGAGATCGCCGCGTTGCAGACGTTCGGCAAGGCGGCTCGGATAATCGACCTCGATCCGGGCCTCCGGCACCAGCGACGGCAGAGAAACCACCAGCGGCCGGGTGTTCAGGTAGGTGACCGCCCCCACCCGGATCGGGAATCGTTCGTCGCGTGCGTTCATCTCAGGCAGCCGTGATTCCTCGGCGATCGTATCTGCTGGTGGCGAGGGCGGCCCACTCAGGCATTTCGCAAGTGCCAAAGCCCACGGGTGGCAACCCGTGGGCTTGAAGCGGCACTCCGTTCCCTTCGCCGCCAAGCCGCGAACCTGATATTATAGCGCGGCTGCCAGGGATCGAGAAGGCGACTCGCGTCACACCCGGGCGCTGAGCCGTTCTGCCAGGCGTTTCAGGGCGTTGGAGAAGTCCGAGGGGCCGAGGCGGACGTGGAGGAGGCTCATGGCCCGGCCATCGGCCCATGCCGTGCGCAGGGCGTGGTCGAACTCGCCCTCGGTATGGACGTCGTAGCCCGTGCCGCCGCCGAGCACTTCGGGGAGTCGATGGTAGGCCCACGGCTGGATGTCGTTGAACGACCACTCGCCCGGATGCAGGAGCCGCTCGGTACCGTAGCCTTTGTTGTCGAACACGATGATGATCGGGGCCAGGCCGCGCCGGACGATGGTCGACAGTTCCATCCCGGTCATCTGGAAGGCCCCGTCGCCCAGCAGCACGACCGCGCGAAGGTCGGGCCGGGCCACCATACACCCAAGCGCCGCCGGGACTCCGAAGCCCATCGACGTGTAGTAGGCCGGGGCGACGTATTCGGTCTGCCGGTGAATCACAAGGTCGCTGGAGGCAAACAGCGAGTCGCCCGCCTCCGCGATCACGACCATCGATTCATTGAGGCCGTGGTTCAGCCGGGCGATGACCCGCTCGATCGTGATCGGAGCGTCGGGCTGGAGCACAAACGGGGCGTCGGCGCTCTCGGGCCGCGGCGGGAGGCTCCGGGGAGGCGTCTTCAGGCCGGCTTCCACCAGCCCTTGAAGGAAATCGCTCAGCAGCACGTCGTGGAAGTGGTGGTGGCTGATCCGCAGCGTCTCGCTCGTGGCGTAGATGCACCTGGCCGGGTCGAGGTTCGCCGTGAAGATGCCCAGGTTCAGGTCGGTCATGAAGGCCCCGAGGAGGAGAACCAGGTCGCTCTCTTCGACGAACCTGGTGACTTCCTCCCGTCCCGTCGCGCCTTCATAGAGGCCGGCGAAGAGCGGATGCCGTTCGCTGATCACGCTCTTGCCGAGGATCGTGGTGGCGATGGGAATGCCCGCTCCTTCCGCCAGCGCGAGGAGCTGCCCCTGGAGGCCGAACCGGTGGATCTCCACGTCGGCGAGGATCACCGGCGAGCGGGCGGCGCGAATCCGCCGGGCCGCTTCCGCCACGGCCTCGGCCAAGGCGTCGGGGTCGCTTGCCGGGGGAGGCGGCGCCGGGGCCCACGATCCCTCGGGGACCACGTTGACCATGTCCCGCGGCAGCTCGATGTAGCCCGGCCGCCGGTAGCGGACCACGGCCTCGAGGACCCGGTCGATCTCCCGGAATGCCGCGGAACGGTCCGTCAGGTCGGTGGCCGCGACACAGAGCCGCCGAAAGACCTCAAACTGCGTGCGAAAGTCCTTGACCTTGTGGTGCAACAGCGGGTTGTTGATCCGCTCCTTCAGGCCCGGCGCCCCACTGATGACCACCACGGGCGACTTCTCGGCGTAGGCCCCGGCGATCGAGTTGCAGAGGCTCAGCCCGCCCACGCAGTACGTCACGCACACGGCACCGATCCCGTTCATCCGCGCGTAGGCGTCGGCGGCAAAGCCGGCGCAGTCTTCCCGGGTACAGCCGACGACGCGGATCGGGCCCAGGTCCAGCTTGCTGTAGAAGGAGAGGACATAGTCGCCCGGCACGCCGAAGACGTCGCGCACGCCGCGCTGGAGGAGTCGTTCGATAAGATAGTCGCCGATCGTCTTCCCGGCGACCGGTTGCCGCCCCGGCGCCCGCTGCCAACCCATGGTCGAGCCCTCCGTGCTCACTTTCCGAACTTGCCAAGGTCGATGGGGCCAAGGTCGTGCGTGCGCCCAAGCCTGTCGGCGGGGATCTCGACTTCGACCGGCGACGACTTCTCCGAGAACCTTCCTTTGAGCATGTCGCTGCCCGGGCCGCGGTCCTGCTGCTGCACGGCGAGGCGAGACTTGCCGGGGGGAATTCCTCGGCCCGGGCCGAGGATCTTGAAAGCGCCATCCTTGCCGGCCAAGGCGTGCTCCGCGGCCTTGGGCGACGGCCCGAGTGGCACGAGCGAGACCACGAGATTTCCCAGCCCAGCCTCGCGATTCGGCACGTCCAAGGGCTTGCCGTCCTTGACGATGGTCCCCGT
>CAYSGY010000287.1:0-7417 GCA_964430315.1 uncultured Planctomycetaceae bacterium | reverse complement strand
GAAGCTGGGGATTACGTTGCATGGTCCGCGCGAAGTCCTGTTTGGGAAGGCCGAAGTCTACAAGCTGGAAGTCTCCAACACCGGCACGGCGGACGCGGAGAACGTGATGGTCACGTTGGCCCCGAGTGCCCCCGGCGAGAGACTCGCCGCAGCCACGCACCGCTTCGGCACGCTCCCCGCGGGCCAGAAAAAGACGGTTGCGATGGAACTCACCGCGCGGCAAGACGGAAACCTCTCCATTGCCATCGCGGCCCGCGCCGACGGCGGCATCAAGGCCGAGGCGGCCCAGGAGGTCGTGGTCCGCCGGGCCAAGCTGACCGCCGAGGTGGCCGCTCCGAAGGTGGTCTTCTCAGGCAACGAGGTGACGTATCGGATCCGCGTGCGCAACCAGGGGAACGCGCCGGCCCATCATGTCAACGTGCAAGCGATCCTCCCGCCGGGAGCGAAGTATGTCTCGAGTCTCCAAGACGCCACCCTCGTGCCGAACGAACCCAAGGTGCTTTGGAGCGTGGAACGGATCGGCCCCGGGTCCGAGGCGACGTTTGCCTTGACCTGTGCCGTGTCGGCCGGCGGCGCGAGCCGCCTGGAAGTGCGATGCGACGCGGAAGGGGACGAGCCGACCATGGCGTCGGCCGTCACCCAAGTGGAAACCGCGCCCAAACTCGCCCTCTCGGTGGAGGAACCCTCGGGGCCGGTCGGGCTGGAAGGCGAGGCCGTCTACCAGATCCGCCTCCAGAACCGCGGCACGGCAAGCGCCAAGGACGTCGAGGTCGTGGTCTACTTCGCGAACAACCTGGAGCCGATTTCCGCGGCAGGCGGCCACTACAAGCTCGGCGCAGGCCAGGTGCTCTTCGATCCGCTGGCGGTGTTGGCTCCCGGCCAGGACGCCACGTTCCAGGTGAAAGCCAAGGCCGGTGCGGCCGGGAACCACGTCTTCCGCGTCGAGGTCCATTCCGCGGCGACGGGCGCTCGCCTCGTGCGCGAAGGGACGACGCGGTTCTATGCGGCCGACGCTCCCGTCGATCCGCCGGCCCTGGCCCAGCCCGCCCATAGAGATGCCGCTCGATCGGCCGACGAGGTGCGTACGGCCGACCGGCGGGACGCCGTCGCCCCGCAGGGCGAGTCCCGTAGCTCCGACGGGACACAACGGTAGTTCGGACTACACCTTGCGCCGGGCGAACCAGCCGAACAGGAAGCCTGCCACCGCGGCCCCGGCCGTGGCTCCGCCCCAGAGCATCACGTCGGCGTTGAAGTAGTTGACCAGGTTGCCGAAGACGGCTGCTACCGTGACAAACAAGGCGAGGGTCATCAACGACACCACCACGGTCAATCGGACGAGTTGCCGCCGCATCGACGTGACGGCTTCGAGAAGTTCGTCGGGACGCCCGCTCCCGGCGTCGCTTGGTTCGAGGTTCATGCGTGGTCCTTCGCGGTTCGCGGAGACGGAATGCACACCGGCTACTATAGGAATCCCCTACCTCGGCTGCAACGGCGGGGTCTTCGGGCACCCCCCCTACGATTAACCATCCATCGGACGTTGCGAAAGGTATAAGAAGGGGAAAAGGGGAAACGGGAAAAGTGGGAAGACTCGGTGGGCTCCAGGAGCCCATTTGGAAGCGGGTGGTCGCCATGCCCCTCCCGCTTTCCCCCTTTCCCATTTTCCCTCTCTTACACGTATTCTATTCCACGTGGATGCTTGGCCGAAAACAAGGGTTCTCCGATGGGTATCCTTGGGCTATAATCCCCGCCCGCTCTGTTCGAGCTGGGCCCGGGTTCCCGGGCTGGGGAGTGCGATCCGATTCCTGGGGCGTTGAGGCGCGTCTCATGCGCATGGCGGGAACGCTTGGCATTCTGCTTCTGATGACTTCGTGGTCCGGCTGCGGGACCACGAAGTGGAGCGATACCTCGCGCACGGCCACGGAACAGTTGCTGATCACCGATTCCATCGATCGCGCGGTGAGCCGGCTT
Source organism: uncultured Planctomycetaceae bacterium (assembly GCA_964430315.1). Taxonomy (GTDB): domain Bacteria; phylum Planctomycetota; class Planctomycetia; order Pirellulales; family Thermoguttaceae; genus CALFBP01. The sequence goes on along the minus strand of CAYSGY010000287.1, from coordinate 5,449 downwards.
GACTTTCGGGCGCTGGCCGCCAAAAAAGTCTACGTCGACGACGGCCCGCTCAAGCAGGTTACCGATAACGCCTACTTGACCAGTGCGATACGGCAGCACGTTCTCGCCAGCGGCGCGACCTTGAAGGAGAAGAAGGACGAGGCCGAGTACGTCCTGGAGATCCGCGGAGCGGTGGGCACGGACCGCAACGACCTCCTCTTCGGGATCCCGGCCACAAACCTGCCTACCGTGACCGGAGCGACCTACCCCAGCAGTATCCCGGAGATTGCGTTTGCCAAGAAGACCGATCAGCGGGCGGTGGCGAAGATCTCCCTGTTTGCATACAACCGGGAGACGGGCCGTCCGGTGTGGCAGTCGGGGGCAGCGCCCGTCGAAAGCAAGACGAAAGCGCTTTGGGTTCTCGGAGCCGGTCCGTTCCGGCGAGGATCGATCCACGACGGGACGACCTTCGCGGGGGATCGCCTCCGCATTCCTTTGATCGATCCGATGTTGGCCGGCGATGGAACCCAGAAATCGGTCTCGGTGGCCGACGAAGCGTTCTTCGTGGAACCCAAGGAAGTCGCCAAGGAGACGAAGCCCGCGGTCCCGGGCAAAGCCCAGGCAGCCGCCGCGCCGGCAGATGCGTCGCCGGGCGGCCAATCGACTGCGGCCGCGGCGCCCAACGCGGCGCATGCGGCGGATGCCAAGCCGGCCGCGGGCCAGGCCGATTCCGCAGTTGGGAAGGCAGGCTTCACCCAGCCCCAAGCGGGGAGCGATCGTCCGGACTCCCAGATCCAGCGGATCCCCGACGTCTTCTCGAATCTGCCCCCCGAGACGCCCAGCGGCAACTTCGGTCTCTCCGGCCCGTGGTCGTCTCCGCCCGAGTCAGCGCCTGCCGGCGCAGAATCAGCCGTTCCCCCGGCTTCGACAACGCAACCTTCGGGCGATGTGCTCTTCGGCGACACGTGGCTCGACCGTCGGCGGTGAGCTGGGGAGTGCCGGTTCCGCCGCCCGTTCAATTCCGTCCTGTCGTTCGCGACTCGAACACCAGGGGCGAATCGGAAGTCGGGTCGCCGACGCGGATCTGGGTGCTGCCCGACAACAACCCGTCGAACAACTGGCCGACGACTCCCGCACGCCAGCCGCGTGCCAGGCGGGGCGGACGCCGCGAGCCGGGCGGGCTCATGCGGAAACCGATCCACTCGCGGATATCGTTGGGCGTGCCGACCAGGGTCGGGGCGAGGTCCATCTGCCGGCATACGCTCCCCAACGCGGAGAACAGGAACTGGCCGAGCACCGAAAGCTGCGGCGAACTCTCGTGGCGCACGGTGCTGGGGCAATCGTCCTCGGCCAAGTCGAGCCCCCGCTGGACGGCCTCCGCAATCTTCCCCAACTGCCGCTTCAGGTCGCCGCGATCCAGGCCGCGCACCGCCTCGATCCTCGCCACGTCGGCCGTCTGGCGCCTGGCGAGCTCGACGATCAGATCATCGCGCAGGACTCGGCGGGCAGGACAGTTGCGTCGCTGGGCCTCCACCTCGCGCCAACGCCACAACTCGCGCACAATCGCCAATCCGCGGCCGCTGAGCCCCGAATTGCCCGACACCCTGCGCCATCGCTCCTGCGACAAGGCCCTCTGGACCTCGTCCAACCAGGTCGCCATCTCCTCTTCCATCCAGGCGAGCCGGCCGAGCTCCACGAGCCGGCCGTGCAGCCGGTCGCGGATCGCCGGGAGATGACGGATGTCGTCCAGCGCGTACTGGATCTGGCGTCGCGACAGCGGCCGGCGGCGCCAATCGGTCCGGGTCTCGGCCTTATTCGGCTTCTCGCCGAGGAGTTTCGAGATCAGCGTGCCGTAGCCCACCGGATACTCGATCCCCGCCAGACCGGCCCCGATCTGCACGTCGAACAGCCCCGCCGGGACCTTCGACACCGCGTGCAAGCAGAATTCCAGTTCCCCCCGCCCGGCATGGACGATCGTCTCGTGCCCCGGCGCCACGACCGCCTCCCAGAACGGAGTAAGCTCCTTGATCGCCAAGGGGTCGATCAACGCCAACTCGCCGTCGGCAACCACCTGGACCAGGCAGAGAACCGGGCGATAGGTTCGCTCGGCCACGAACTCGGTGTCAAAGGCGATTTGCCTGGCCTGGGCCAAACGTTCGCAGTACGAAGCCAGTTGCTCGGCGTTGGAAATGTCGGCGTACGACACAGGAGGGAGCAATCGCGAGGTTGAATCGTTTTGCCCATGATAGGGATTCGACTCTGCCTTGGCCAGTCGGGCGAGTGGGGCAGGTCGCTGACCTGCCTTTGCACATGGGGCAGGTCGGCGACCTGCCCCACGATGGTGAGAGCTGCATGGCAGGTGAGCTTGGTGTTATCCTGGGAGGCATGCGAAAAACAGAGGAAATAGGAAATTTGCTTTCGGCGGCAGCACCGATTCCCCGTTCGATTCCGCATTTGCTTGACAGTTGCTAGCATTGCCTTCATACTAGTCTTCTTAGTCGTCGGCGCATGGCCCGGAAGTCGGGTCAGCGACTGCGGACGGTAAGTGGAACTGCCCAAGCACACAGGTCAGGCTTCTCAGCCGTAGGGTCCGGTCGTCGTGGGGCTTCCTGCCTCAGGGCTTGCGGGTGGAGAATTCCGGCTTCCTGGCGTCGTGTGTGTGCGGTTTCGCCTTTTCGAGCCTCTCGTCGAGGGAAGGAGCGACACCGTGCCGAGGTCCGTTCTGGACGCCATCAAGATGGGACTCTGGGACTTCGAGCCACCGGATGTCGCCGTCGGCAAGTTCGACGGCACCGATGCCATGCCTGGCACGTGGGAGAAGGTGGAGACGCTTGCGGAACGGGTGCGAACCGGTTTGCCGCTCTGGCATCCGTCGGATCGCGACGACGCCGAGGCCCCGAGCGTCGGCAAGCCGCCCGGACGACATTGACGCCGATCCGCGGAAATGTCAGGCTACTGGCTGAAATTGCCCAAGGACGTGGGCGCGTGACTCGGTGTCGCGGAGTGTGCGCTCATCGAGTGACGGAACCACGCGGGAGACTGCTCTTCCCGGAGGTTATGCCATGGAACTGTTCACCCTGGTGTTGGGGGCCTTCTTCGTCGCACAGCCGAACTCCCCCAGCGATCCGGCCGAGCGGCGATGGACCGCGAACTCCAATGCGGCCGTGCCGGCGGAGATCTCCCGCGACGGATTGTCGCCCTTGGGGGCCCGGCCCGCGGCAGGTAGCCGCGGCTCGACCCGGCCGGATGACAAGAAAGAAGGGACGGCCGCGACAACCTCCGTCCCGCGTCGGGCGGTGACTCCGGAGAGGATTGCCGGTTCGTTCAGCGTGCCGCCTGGCGGGACGCTCGTCGGCCGTCCTCTCGGCCTGCTCGAAGCGATCGGCAGTTCCACCGACCGCCCGCGCCAACTCGAAATCATCCACGCCTACTGGCGGCTGGTCGCCGCGGTCGGCGAGTATCGCCTCCGCTTCGACGCGGTGCAGCGATGCCGGCGCCTGGAGCCGCGGACCGACGAGGTCGCGGCTTGGCGGGCCGAGCGGTTCGAGGCCGCCGAGGCGTTGCGCCATGCGGAGCTGGAGGCCCAGCGGGTCCAACGCATGCTTGCGGAGCTGGTTCGAGGGAGCCCCGGGGCGCCGCCGCCGCTGCCGAGCGATTTGCCGCATGCGGGTGCGTACCGCACGTATTTCGACGAAGTCTACGCGACGCAGAATGTACCCGCCCAGGCCCGGCGGATCCACCGCACGCTGCCGCTGCGTCGGAAGGGAATCGAGGACCGGGCCGCCGCGGTGCAGGCTGCCGAAGACGCCCTCGACGCAGCGACCGATGCCTGCCGCGACGGCAGAGAGGGTCTGCCGGCGGTCGCGTCGTGTCTGGCCCGGATGGTGGAACAGCGGGCCGCACTGGTCGGCGACGTCTGCCAGTACAACCACGAGATCGCCGACTTCGCTCTTTCGGTGGCCGCGGTCCATGCCACCCCTCGGTCCCTGGTGGCGATGCTCGTTCTGTCCGGCGCGGACGCGCAACGGACGTCCGGCGGAACCGAGACCCCGGCCTCGCCCCACGCGATGCCCGCGAAGCAGAGCGCGGTGACGCCGCCGTCGGGCGTGGAGCCGGCGACGTGGCTCAACCCGGTGCCCGAAGGACGCCCCGAAAGTTCGTCGTGGTCCGCCGGGGCGGATCAGCCGACTTTGGCCCCCCCCCGACCGACCCTTGCACCGTTGAAACGTCCCGTCGAACCCGCGGAGCCCGCACCGGTGCCTCCTAAACCCGTGGCCGAGACTGAGAAGGCCGCCCCTGCGTCGTCGCGGCCGGCTGAGCGCGGTGCGAAGCAGCCGCCGATGGATCGGAAAGATGATCGGAAGGACCCTTTCCCCACTCCAAGAATCGTCCAACGCGTGACCGAGTTCGACAAACGGGACTCGGCCACGGCGTCCTCGCCGGCCCTGTATACGGCCTTGATCTCGGCCCCGACCGGGGCGAGGGTCAAGCACCTGAGCGCGGCCTTGCACTGGAACCGCAACCTGCCGCAAGACGCCGGCCGTCCGGTAACGCTGGAAGAGTGTCTGCGAGGGCTGGCCGGTACCGACCGTCGCAGCGTCATCGACGCCTACTGGATGGCTAGCCAACGTGCGGCGGAGTACCAGTGGCTGCGTGAGCAGGCAGAGTTGATCGAGCAGATGGTTCCGGTCGCCCTGGAGCATCGCCGCCAGCCCACCGGTCCGCTCGACATGCTCCGGATTCGGACCGCGCGCCTCGCCTGCGATGCAAACCTGGCCGAAGCGCACGTTCATCTCCTGGAAGCAGCGTTCGAGCTCACTCGCCGCGCGGGCCGGGCCCTAGACGGGCCGTGGCTGCTGCCCGCGACCGCTCCGCACGCCGGGCACTACCTTCTGAAACTCGAAGCCCAGCCGCCCGAGGTCGTCAAGCAGCCCGCCGTGCAGCGGTTGGCGGCCGCCGTCCCTGCCTTGAACGAAGCCCTGCGCGAGCAGGCCGCTATGGTGGTCGAGGCCGACAGCGTCCGGGCCGCGACCACCACGGCCTACCGCCTCGCCGGTAAGGACCTCGACCCGCTTCTGGCCGCCGTCCGCTCTCAGACCGTGGAAACACTCGCCTTCCTGCGCATGCTCACCGCCTACAATCAGGCCATCGCCGAGTACGCGGTCACCGTCCTTCCTCCCGCCATCCCCGGCGACCAACTCGTCCAGACCCTGGTGACCCTCCGCTGACGCGGCCCAGGAAGACAACCGTCGGGTGGTACGCCCAGAGCGGAGCGATGGGCGTGGAAGATCGCACTCCGGTCCTGCCACACCCTTCGTTCCTCAGGGCATGCCGCTTGGCCACGTTTCGCTGCCTGCACTTCACCGGCCGTGCGGCACCCTCACGTCCTTGCACCGGCCCGCGTTCTCGACTTCTTCTGCACTTTCTGAGAAGACAGCCGTAGGCTGTCTGGGGTTTCGGAATTGATCTT
>CAYSGY010000286.1:0-7417 GCA_964430315.1 uncultured Planctomycetaceae bacterium | reverse complement strand
TCCACCCAGCGGACCGTGGTCCGCCATGCCACGGCCAGAAGCGCCAGGACCAGGCCGCCGGCCGCCGTCACCGAGATCCTCAGCCACCAGGCCCGCTGCTGCAACCGGTCGGCCGGCTGCCGGTCGAGGACAAGGACGGCGCAGAAATCGCCGCCGGCTGCCAGCGGGCTTGGCGCGGCGGGGTCTTCGGCCCGCCAGCCGGCCCCGCGTCCCCGTCCGCGTCCGCCGCCAGGCCCAAATCCCTGTCCGAAGCCCGGACCGCCGGCCGCCTCGGGCGCGAGATGGAAATCGACCGCGTAGCGCAGGCCGCCGTCGTCCCAGAATGTGCCGATCGCGATCGGGGCCGCCGTGTTGATCAACCCGGTCTGGCCCGACGTGAGAACGAGCTTCCCGTCGTGCGAGACCACGGCGGCTGCGAGGATGTCTTCCGCGGCGGCCAACTCGTCCAACACGCCTTGGAGCTGCTCTGGGAAGAACCGTCCCATGCGGCGGTGCGAGCGAACCCCGCCGACCAGGGCGTTCATCAACGCCTCGGCCTGGCGCTGGAGCACCTGCTGGGCGAGTTCGCACTCGTGGCCGTACTCATCGTACTGCCACGCAGCCAGGCCCGCCCAGGCTACCAGCACGATTGCGACATACGCGGTGGACCGAGGCAAGTGCATGGTCGGCGAAGCCCTCCCGAAAACACGCTCGTCAGTACAAGTCTATCCCGCGGTTCGACGGCAAGAGCGGAAAGAGAAAAAGGGCGGTGAAAACGTAATGAAGAGGTGGTGAACACATAAGGAAGCCCACGGGTTGCAACCCGTGGGCCTGGATCGCCATATCGTCCGGATTGTACCGCAGGCAAAACGGACGGTCGAGAAGAGATCCTCTCACAGGTCACTCGCGGACTCAAGTGACGAGGGAGGCGGATCGGCTCACTGCCGGCCGGTGCGCAACTCGAAGTTGTCGCAGACGCCGTCCTGATCGGCATCGACGAAGGCCGGCCCGGCGCCCCAGCCCATGCCGCGACCGTAGCCCGGTCCGCCCCCCCAGCCTCCGCGTCCGTAGCCTCGGCCCCATCCATAGCCGCCGCCGGCGCCGCGACCGTAGCCCGGGCCGCCCCAGCCGGGCCCCCGGCCGTAGCCGGGTCCGCCCCACGGGCAACCTCTTCCGGCCGCGTTGGCCGGGGCCGTCGGGAATTGTGCAGCCATCTCGCCGCGGATCGTCTGCAACTGCCCGGTGAGCGCCTTCACCTTTTCCGGATCGACCTTCTCGGCTGCCTGGGCCTCGAACAACGCCGCCAAGGTGCGGTGCATCTCGGCACGCAGTTGCGCCGGGGTCTTGGCCGCCGTCTGTGCGGCGGGCTTGGCATCGGCCTGCTTCGTCTCGGCCGCGGCCGCTTGGGCCCAGCCGGTGGAAGCCATGGCGGAGAACACCAGAGCCAGCAAATAAGTGGGAACGTGTCTCATGGTCTTGAACCTCAATCGACTTGTGGCGAGGCGCCGTGCAAAACTTGCCCACCGGTTTCCTGCCCTCTTGGCAACTTCCTGCAAGCCTCGGGCCCTGCGGACGGCCTTTCCAGGCCGCGTTGCGGAAACCGCCGGAGCAGACTGACTCTGGCACCTCAAACCCATCAGCACGCTCCGGATCGCAGGGCCCCTGGCCTTGAGGCCCGGCGACGCCTTCTTGGAGAGTGCAACTCCGATGCCAATCGTGCGCGGGAACCACGTGGCAGCGTCTCATGCCGACCCGCGGCCGGCGCCGCGTGACGGCATGCCACACAACCGCGTGCCTTTGGAGTGCGGCGGCTTGTCGCCGCTTTCTCGCTCACTCGCACTCCGCGCTCGGCGCGCGTCTCCCGACCCCGCCGGAGGCGAGACCGAAGGTCTCCTACGATTCGCTGGAGACCTTCGGTCGGAGCCGCGGTGCGGTCGGGAGACCGCACCACAGCGCGTCCGACAATAACTTGTGGCACAGCCGCCCTCGGCTGTGTGGAATCGCGGACAGCCGAGGGCGGCTGTCCCACATGGGCCGAAGTTGTTCTTGAACGCCGGCCAGGGGTTGCGAAGCACCGTGGCGACGCCCCCCCTTGGAGGTCCTGCGGCGCTGTGCTATGCTCTTCGCATGACGACCGGATACTATGAAGCCGACTACCAGCGGGTCGCATCCGCTGCCGAGCAATATCCTCTTCTGCCGGGCACGGGCATCGAGATTGTCCGGGCGCCGGTCGGACGCCGGACGCCGCGGCACGTGCTGTTCGATTTCGACGGCACCCTGAGTCTCATCCGCGAAGGATGGATGGACGTCATGGTGCCGATCATGGTCGACGTGCTCGCCGCCACCGGAACCGGCGAGCCGCGCGAGCGACTGGCCGCCGTCGCGCGGGAATTCATCACCGAATTGACCGGCAAGCAGACCATCTACCAGATGATCCGCCTCGCGGAAGAGGTCCGTAAGCGGGGCGGGACGCCCGAGGAGCCGTCGGTCTACAAGAATGTCTATCACGACCGGCTTATGGAGCGGATCGCCGGCCGGCGCGAGGCCCTGCGCTGCGGCCAGGCGTCGCCTCGCGACATGCTCGTGCCCTCCTCCCTCGAACTGCTCGACGAGTTGCAGCGCCGCGGCGCGGCCCTGTATCTGGCCAGCGGGACCGATGAGAAGTACGTGATCGAAGAGGTCCGACTGCTCGGGCTCGACGTCTACTTCGGCAAGCACGTCTACGGGGCCCTGGACGACTACAAGGCGTTTTCCAAGGCCATGGTCATCGAGCGAATCCTCAAGGAAAACCACGTGGCCGGGGAGTTGCTCCTCGGGTTCGGCGACGGTTACGTGGAGATCCAGAACGTCAAGGCGGTCGGCGGGCTGGCCGTGGCGGTGGCTACCGACGAGACAAGCCGCAGCGGCAAACCCGACCCCTGGAAACGCGACCGCCTGATCGGCGCCGGCGCCGACCTGGTGATCCCCGATTACCGCGAGTACCAACCGCTGGTCGCTTACCTTTGGAGCCAGTGAGCGTAGGGCGGACCGAGCGAAGCGACGCCCGCCATTCTGACAGACAGTACGGCGGGCCTCGCTAGCGCTCGGTCCGCCCTACGAGTGGTGACGAAAGCGATGCCCTTTGGACAATTCGATCGAAGCCGGCTGAAGTTGCGGCCGCTGCGGGAGCGGACGCACGATATCGACCGCTCGGTGATGGTCTCTCCGGACGGGCCGAGACAGCCCTTTACCCACGAGGCGATCCCGCAAATCGCCGAGCGGATCGTGGCCGGGGCGCGGGCCGGGCGCACGGTGATGTTCTGCTGCGGGGCCCACGTGCTCCGGACCGGCAACGGCCCGCTCTTGATCGACCTCATGGAGCGGGGACTCCTGACGCACCTCGCACTGAACGGCGCCGGATCGATCCACGACTTCGAGCTGGCGATGATCGGCCAGACGTGCGAGAGTGTGGCCCGCTACGTCCGGAGCGGCGAGTTCGGCCTCTGGAACGAGACCGGCCGGATCAACGATGCGGCCGTGACCGCGGCCCGGTCGGGCATCGGGCTGGGCGAGGCCCTCGGACGCTTGATCGAGGAGGAGCAGTTCCCCTACCGGCAGACGAGCGTGCTGGCGGCCGGCGCGCGGCTCGGCGTGCCGGTGACGGTCCACGTGGCGTTCGGGCAGGACATCATCCACGAGCACCCGAATTTCGACCCGGCCGCGATGGGCCAGGCCACGTACGCCGATTTCCTCGTCTTCGCCCAGAGCATCACGCGGCTCGAAGGCGGGGTGTTCTTGAACATCGGCACCGCGGTGATGGGCCCGGAGGTCTACCTCAAGGCCCTCACCATGGCCCGCAACGTCGCGCATCAGCACGGCGAGGTAATTCAACATTTCACCTCCGCCGTGTTCGACCTGCCCGACCTTGGCATGGACACACACGCCGAGGCGAAGAAGACCGACCCGCGCTACTACTTCCGTCCTTACAAGACCGTCCTGGTGCGGACCGTGGCCGACGGCGGCACGAGCTTCTACGTCCAAGGCGACCACCGCCTGACCGTCCCGTCGCTGTACGACGCGATCGTGGGAAGGATGAAGGATGAAGGATGAAGGATGAAGGATGAAGGATGGTTTCGATCGCGGCGTTTTGCATTTTCCATTCTGCATTTTCCATTTTTCATTCTGCATCGGTTATTCTGTGCCGGGTGTCAGCGGGGGTAGCCCCGCGGCGAGCAAGCCCGCCCGCTACGCGGGAATAGGAAGCGGCGACGCAAGCCCCCGACCTCCAACCTCTGCCCCCTGTCCCCCATGAAGACCTTTCTCGACCTGACGCCTCAACGGCTGCAAGCGATCATCGCCGGGTTCTCGCAAGCGAGGATCGCGGTCATCGGGGATTTCTTCCTCGACAAGTATCTTGATATCGACCCGCGGCTGGCGGAGGTGAGCCTGGAGACGGGGAAGACCTGCCACCAGGTGACCCGCATCCGCCACAGCCCCGGCGCGGCAGGCACGGTGGTGTCGAACCTCGCGGCCCTGGGCACGGGCACGCTCCACGCAATCGGGTTCACCGGCGACGACGGGGAGTCGTACGATCTGCGTAAGGGCCTTGCCGCCATGCGGTGCCATACGGAGCATCTCTTCTGCGATGCGGCGAGGATGACTCCGACCTACCTGAAGCCCCGCGACCAGGCCGACCCGAGCCTGGCCGGCGAACACAGCCGCTACGACACCAAGAACCGCCTGCTCACCACCGACGAGGCCCAGGACCGGCTCATCGCCTCGCTCGACGCCCTCTTGCCGCAGCTCGACGCCGTGATCGTCGCCGATCAGGTGGAAGAGAAGGACTGCGGCGTCATCACCACCCGGGTCGCGGAGGCGATCGCCGAGCGGGCGCGACGAGTGGGGCGGGGGCTAGGCGTTGCGGGGCAGGGGGCCGGGGGCAGGGATACGTCCGCCGAGCCTCTCCCTTCTCCCCTCTCCCCTCTCCCCTCTTCTTCTCGCCCCCAGCTCCTAACCCCCAACTCCCAACTCCCCAGCGTCCTCTTCTGGGCCGACAGCCGGCGGCGGATCGGGCAGTTTCGCAGCGTGATCGTCAAGCCGAATCAATTCGAGGCCGTGGGCTGGGAAAACGCTCCGCCGGATGCCAGCGTCGGCATCGACGAACTGGTCCGGGCCGTGACCCGGCTTCGCGAGCAGAACGGGGCGCCCGTCGTCGCCACGCGAGGTCCGGAGGGGATGCTGGTGAGCGATCCGGAGCCGACGCTGGTGCCCGGCGTGCGGGTCCCCGGGCCGATCGACTCAACCGGCGCAGGCGACAGCGCCACGGCCGGCACCGTCCTCGCCCTAGCCGCCGGCGCCACGTTGCCCGAGGCTGCCGTGGTCGGAAATCTCGTCGCCTCGATCACCGTCCAGCAATGGGCCACCACCGGAGTGGCCCGGCCCGACCAACTCCTGCCGCGCCTGGCGATGTGGCGGGAACAGACCCGCTGTTAACCTGGATGGCGCACAGTCGGCGTGCTGTGCGCGGGTCTCCCGACCCCGCACCGGGCGTGACCGAAGGTCTCGGAACCTGCGGAGACCCCGAGTCAGCGCATAACGTGCCACAGGCGCGTTGGGTGCCACGGGCGTCTCGCCCGTGGGAAGCGTCGGGACGTTTTCGCCGCGAGAAATGAACTAGCTGTTCGGTCAGGGCGACCGAGGCGGACCCCGTGATGGACGTCCGATCTCCGTTGCCGCACTGGCGAGACGCCAGTGGCACCCGGCGAGACGCCAGTGGCCACCCCGCGGGATCGTGGAACCTCCACAAGCGGCGTGGACGCTTCCTACTCCTACTCCTACTCCTACTCCTATTCCTACTCCTACTCCTATTCCGCCGGGACGAACTCGAAATGGCGGCTCTGGTTGAAGAATTCCAGGGGGTTGTCGTAGACGACCTTGCGGATCACGGACTCGGGGTGGCCGCGACGGCGCATGACGAGGATGAAGTTGGGGACGGCCGTCGGATTGGATGGGCCCCAGTCGGCCGAGGAGTTCACCAGGATCCGCTCCGGGCCGTAGATCTCGACCATGTCGGCCGCGCGCTCGGGCGTGGCCTTGGTCGTCGGGTAGAGCGTGATGCCGGCCCAGTAGCCCTCGTCCAGCGCCAGCCGGATCGTGTGCTCCTCCAAGTGGTCGATGCACACCCGGCTCCGATCCACGCGCGAGTCGGCGCGGAGCATGTCGAGGATCATCCGTGTGCCCGGGTACTTGTCGGCCAGGTGGGGCGTGTGGAAGAGCATCTGCTCGTTGGTCTTCATGGCCAGCTCGATGAGCATTTCGAGCGTGGCAACTTCGTTGCGGGTGTTCTTGTTCAGTCCGATCTCGCCGATGCCCAGGGCGTTGGGGCGGTCGAGGAACTCCGGCAGCAGCGGGATGACCTCCTTCGCAAAGGCGACGTTCTCCGCCTCCTTGGCGTTCAGGCCGAGCCAGGCGTAATGGCGGATCCCGTACTGTGCGGTCCGCTTCGGCTCCCATTCGGTGAGCTGCCGGTAGTAGTCGTAGAAGCTCGCGGGGCTCGTGCGGTCGTAGCCCATCCAGAAGGCCGGTTCGCCGACCACGACGCAGCCCATTTTGGCCATCAGTTCCAACTCGTCGGTGGTGCGGGAAGCAATGTGAATGTGCGGATCGAAGAAGTCCATGGGGCGTCCCTCCTGGTTCAGACGCGTGGCTGGCGCCACTGGGGATCGTAGGGGAGCGAGAAGATCAACTGGACCTGTTCCGCCCGGTCGGCAGCCTCGCGGGGCCGGGCGACCAGTTCCAGGCTCCGCCGGACCTGGTCGATCCGCGGGTCATCGCATTCCCCCCCGGCGCGGGCGATCCGGTCGAGGGCCGCAGCCACCTCCACGATCTTGCAGCGGAGCGAGAGAAACTCCCGATCCAGGACCTCCAACGCATTCGTTTTTATCGTCATGATCGGGCTCCTTGGGCCGGTGCGCCGTCTTGGTGACACACACCCCATTGTCAGGGGTGAAGGGAACAAACCGTCTACTCCTGAGTTTCGTGAACCCCGCCCCGGAAATCAAGGCTATAGTTCGTAAGAAAGGTTGACGGATACCGTGACCGAAGGGCTCCCCACGACATTCCGCGTGCTCTGCGACACGGAAAACGAAGCGGCCACCCGGGTCCTCATCCCCGCGCTGGACAGCCGTTTTCCCACGGTCCGCGACGGCGCCCTGGACGCCCTTCTGAGGCGTCGCAGCCTGGCGGGCCACCGCGAGATCGTCGCGCGGCTCCACACGTTCGACGAGCCGTGGCGGCAGAAGGTCGCGGAGAACCATGGCCGCATGACGCCGGCCCTTCGGGAGGCCGTGATCTCCGCCGACCGGCAGACCTGCATCAACGGATGCCGCGCGGCGGTTTGGTTTCGCCAGTACGACCTGGTCTCCGCCCTGTTGGTCGGGCTGGAGGATCCCGCCAATCC
>CAYSGY010000285.1:0-7431 GCA_964430315.1 uncultured Planctomycetaceae bacterium | reverse complement strand
TGAACTGCCTCTGCGAGGCGTTGGGCATGGCCCTGCCCACCAACGGCACCCTCCTGGCCACCAGCGCCGAGCGCAAGCGGCTCTTCCGCCACGCCGCCGCGCGGATCGTGGAGATGGTCCTCCAGTTCGAGAAGCAGGGCGAGGGGCACGGGCTGTTGCCCCGCGAGATCGTCACCGCCGAGTCGATCGACACCGCGATGATCCTCGACATGGCCATGGGCGGGAGCACCAACACGGTGCTGCACACCCTGGCCATCGCCCACGAGGCCGGCATTCCGTTCGACCTCCAGCGGATCAACGAACTGAGCCGCCGCACCCCGAACCTCTGCAAGGTGGCCCCGAGCAGCCATTATCACGTGGAGGACGTCCACAACTCGGGTGGGATCCATACGATCCTGGGGGCCGTCGGCCGCGGCCGGCCCGGGCTCCTGCACCTCGACTGCCCGACCGTGACCGGCAAGACCCTCGGCGAGAACATCGCCGAGTACGACGTCCGCGCCAAGGGTCCCAGTCAAGAGGCCCTGGAATTGGCCGCCGTCACCGCCGGACACCAGCGCACCAACCAGGGCATGGTCGTCGCCCGGCAGGCCAAGTCGGTCCGCGAACTCACCAAGGAGCAGTTGGGCTTCGACCCTTACGATTGCATCCGGGAGGCCGACAAGGCCTACAGCCAGGAGGGCGGGTTGGTTATTCTCCAGGGCAACCTCGCGCCCCAGGGCGCCGTGGTGAAGGCCGCCGGCGTGCGTCCGGAGATGCTCAAGCACACCGGCCCTGCCGTGATCTTCGAGTCGGAGCCCGACGCCTACGCAGGCATCGTCAACGGCAAGGTGAAGGCCGGCGACGTCGTGGTGATTCGCTATGAGGGTCCGCGCGGCGGGCCGGGCATGCAGGAGATGCTCGCCCCAACGTCCGCGATCAAGGGCGTGGGCCTCGACGACAAGGTCGCCCTGGTGACCGACGGCCGCTTCTCCGGCGGCACGGCCGGGGCCTGCATCGGGCATGTCAGCCCCGAGGCTGCGGCCGCCGGCCCGATCGGGCTGCTCAAGGACGGCGACATCGTCGAGATCGACATCCCCGGCCACACGCTTAACGTCCGCCTCAGCGAGACGGAACTGGCCGAGCGGACCAAGCAATGGAAACCGATCGAGCCCCGCTTCAAGACCGGCTTCCTGGCCAAGTACGCCACCATGGCCACCAGCGCCGACACCGGCGCGGTGCTGAAGTGGGGAACTCCCGGCTAGGACTCTAGAACTCGGCCAGCCCGGCGCCTTCGACCGTGATGCAAGGGATGCTGGCGGATTCCAGGTTGCGGGGCCGGTAGTAGTGGCGAGCGAGGGCCTTGCGCACGGCCGCGACGCTTTCCCTGCGGGCCAGGACCATAATGCACCCTCCCAACCCTGCGCCTGCGATCTGGGCGCCGGCCACGCCCGGCACCGAAGAGGCGATGTCGACCATCTGGTCGATCTCCGGCGTGCTGCACGCGTAGAGCCCCGGCTGCATGTAGAGCTGCGCCCCCAGGACCCGTTGGGGATCTTCGCTTCCCAAATCGGCGATGCGTCGATGAAGGTATTCGTCGCTACAGTCGTTCTCGACCGGCTGGTACGCCCCGTCGGGGCCTGGCCGACTCACGCGGTCCCCGTCATGGCTGACCTGCATGAGCCGGCCGAAAGTCTCCACCTGTCCCGTTTCCAGAAGCTCCACGCACATCCGACTGCGAAGGATCTCCGAGATCCCAAACAGCAGGACGCCTCGGGGATAGTAAGTCTCGGGCTCGGCGTGCGTCGCGAAGTTGCTCTCTAGGAGTTCCCGGTGCTCCTTGGACAGGATGCTTCGGAAGTCCTTGCGGGTCATCCTCTCGGGGACCTTGAGCAGCCAGCGGTAGATGTCGCTCGGGGCACAGCCCAGCTTCATAGGATCGACGTCCCGGAGGTACTCGACCGTGCCCGCAATTTCCGGGCACCGCTGTTTCAGCAGTGCGAGGCCGAGATTGTAAGCGGCGATCCGCGAGTTGAACTGGTCCCGGGCCGAGGAACTCTTGGCGGCCTTGATGTGGCTGTTGGCAATGACGACCTGGTAGTCCTTGGGGGCGTCGAGGATCTTCTCCACGCGGAACGGCAGGTAGCCGACGTGAGCGATCTTGCCCCGCTGCCCCAGGGTGATCGCCGCGTGATCGCCGGCGCCGCCCCGCGAGCCGACAAACCACTCTCCCTCCCCGCACAAGTCGATGAACTGCCGGCTGGTCAGATCGAACCCGTTCAGGGCGATGGCCGCCTGAAGGGTGGCCACCACGATCGTCGAGCTGCTGCTCAGTCCGGCGGCAATCGGCACGTCGCCCGAAAGCGCCATGCTGATGCCACGGACACGCACATCCTGGTAACGATGCTGGAGGCGGACCATCGCGGCCTTGATGTAGTTCCCCCAGTCGCCCGCGACGACGTAGACCAGGTTCCGGACCCAGTCGCTGTTCACGAAGTTCAGCCAGTCGCTCCAGGCAAACCGGCCGATCAGTTCCGAGATATTGAACTCGACCGGCTTGAACCTGCTCGGCTGGGTGTTCACGGCCACGACGTCCCCATCGTCGCGGAGCCCGACGACCGCGAGGGTCTCCCGGTCCATGGCCAGAAAATTCGTCATTCCCCCGCGGTGATCGACGTGCCGGCCCATGAGGTTGATCCGGCCCGGGGCCCGAACGATGCAGACTTTTTCGTCCAGGCCGAATCGCTTTCCATAACACTCCAGCACGCCCACCAGATCCCGGCACTTCTGGAGGTGGAGGTCGTCGTGCGGTCCGTAGACCCCCTTGAGCCAGCGCTTGAGCGAAGACCGGCCGGCTTCGATCTTCGCAAGCCACTGGCGGACGGTGGCGTGTTGCGCGGGCTTGAGCGATGTGCGAGGCCCCGCCTGGAGCGTCGGCTCCTCCTGGTGCTTGCGCCGCCGCACGTAGTCCTGGATGGCGAGGAGTTGATCGGGCGAGTTGAATCCCTGAACCCACTCCGGGTGGTCCACCGGCACGGCGCGGATGCGATAACGCTGGTTCCCCTGCGGGTCGCGGAGGCCGGCCAGGAGGCGCACCAGGTCGGTGACATAGTACTCCCCCTGGGCGTTGTCGTTGCGGATCATGCCGACGCCCTGATAGAAAAGCTCCGCCCGCATGAGATAGAGGCTGGGATTCACCCCGGCGCAGAGCCGATCCAGTTCGCGGCCCGTGTAGTGCTTGCCGTTGATCGCGAGATTGTACTTGTCGGCCTGAAGGAGTCCTTCGAGCTTCCGCGGGGCGATCGTGCCGCTGGATCCGGCCAACGCGAGCAGGTCGCCCACCGCCGAGGCTTGCCGTTTGGCCTCGGGGATGTGGCCTTCGATCAACCCACGGAGTTGCTCTCCGGTGACCGCTGTCCCTGCGATCAGCGCTACGCGGAGGTCATCGGCGATCATCTGCCGGGCGAGATCAACGCGCTCGATGATATCCAGCGCCTGGCCGTCTTCGTCGACAAAGACCCTGCCGGCCCAGCCTTCGGCCGCCTTGGTTTTCGGGATCGTCAACAGGGCCATGTCGGCCCTCTGCCGCACGTAACCGCCCACGAGGGCCTCCAGGGCCGCTTCGTCGAGGAGCTTGTCGCCCATGGTGACCAGGACGTAGCCCTCGTAGCCGATGGCCTGGAGTGCCTCGGCCGCGATCTTTGCGGCGTGTCCGGTGCCCAACGGAGGCTCCTGGTGAACGTAGAAGAGCCCCGGGTGGTCCCTGGTGACCGTCTCCATCACCTGGTCTGCGCGGGAGCCGACGACCAGCAGGAAACGGCCGAACCGCTGCCGCTTGAAGACGGTGACCAGACGGTTGATGGCGGGGACCCCGTCAATCTCAAAGCAGACCTTCGCCAGATCGCCTCTCCCCATCCGGGTCCCTTTCCCGGCGGCCAGGATGACGACGACGGTCTGCTGCGGAATTCCCTGGTTGCTTTCCACGTTGGGATACCTCCCCGGCTCGTTCCCCGTGCCTCTGCCACGATTGCCGCGCCTGGCCGCATTCAGTCCGCCATACGCACGATTTCCTCTCTTGCCACGCGGAATTCCTTGCCCGACAGCCTGATCCGCGGGTCGCCGAAGCCGTGGTAGATCCGCGCCTTGGACGACTCGGCGATGGGCTTGCCGTCGAGGCTGCGGACCGTGAACAACGCGGGCTCGGCGTACTGCAACCCGTTGAAGCGAGTCGCGCAGAGCGCTACGTAACCCGGACTCTCCACAAGAAAGCCGTAGGCGGGAAGTTCGTTCTCGCCGACGCGGGCCGGCTTTTCGTAGGCCACCGTGATCGTCAGGTCGCCGAAGCGAGTGCGCTGGAGCAAGCGATCGGGCGTAAGGAACTCGTGGCCCGCAAGCGGCCGCTCGGCCGTGAGGACGTTCAGCGGGCTGAGCACTTCCCAGCTATTCTTGATCACGCGGTCCTCCGGACACAGCTTTTCGCCCCAGCCGCCGTCGCCGCGCGACCAGAGTTCCGTGGCTTGCCCGAGCGGCGCCGGCTGGAATTCGAGGTCGCCTCCGCGGACGGTGAACGTGCCCACGGGATAACGCAGTCCCTGATGCGGCGCGTGGCCGAGGGCCACGCGCTCATGGTCGCGCAGGAGGCCCACGCCGATCTCCACTTGCCCCTGAATTGCTTCAGGCATTTCGACCGTGTAGGGGCCGTCCTCCACGATCCCCGGGCGCCACTGCGAAAGCGGGACCTTGGGCGTGTGATCGTGCTGGAACACGATCCCCTCGGCGCGTTTCGCCTTGGGTTGGGTGAAATGGACGAAGAACGAGCCCTCCCAGGCGATCGGTTGCCCGAGCTTCCAGCGGTAGGTGATGGCGAACTTGCGGTCGCCGAGAAACTTCACCACCGGCACTAGCGGCGTCAGCTTGACGCCCTCCTCACGGGCCTGCTTCCAGTAGAGATGCCCGCCGAATCGCGGCAGAGACATCTCGGCGAAGAGGATGTGGTCGGCCATCTTCTTCTCGTCGCCCGGCCCGATGCGGTTGCCCTGGTGCGTCATGATCTGCACGCAGTCGCTGTAGACCAGGGGGAACAGCGGGATCACGCTGCCCGGCGGCGAGTCGGTCTGATGGCCGAAGATCCCCTCCAGGTAGTCGGCGCAGGGCACTGCCCACTCCCGGCCCTCTTCGCTGCCGAACAGCCCGAAATGCTGCTTGGCGAGCAGGCAGAGGCGGCTTTTCCATTTGAGGTCGTCGAGGCGGGTCATGGGGTGGGCCGGGTCTTCGCAGGTCACCAGGCCCCAGGCGAAGACCGTGTCGATGAAGTAGATGGTGGGCGAGAAGAGCCGGACGATTTCGGGCAGGTTGGTCTTCGGACGCGCGGCCAGTTCCACCTGCTTGACGGCGCAGACCTGCCAGGCCTGCCCGCCGTTCCAATTGCCGCCCTTCTTGGCCACGCCCGCGGCGTTCTTGTTGAGCCACGCTTGGCCCCAGGACGGCGCGTCCTCATACATGTCCTGGTAGTTGTCGTGCAGGCCGAACAGGTAGCCGCACGCCTTGATGCGCCGGGCGGCCTGGGCCAGGCCCTCGTTGCCGCCGCACTCGGGGGCGGCGGGCAGGACGTCGGGATGGCCCACGTCGTAGCCACGATGGATCCATCCGGCCAGCACTACGAAGGCCCGGTCAATCCCCAAGTCACGGCGCCAGTGCTCCGCGCATTGGGCCACCTCGTCGAACGTGAAGCCCAGGTGGACGCGCTCCTTCTTGTCGCGGCTGAACACGGAACTGGGGAGCACGCGGGAAAGGACGAAGGGCTTGAAGTCCGAGGCCCCGAAGATGGCGTCCACCGTGGGGAAGCTCTTCCGCTTGTCCGACCAGGTCTTCAGCCAGCCTTTCGCCTTCGCCAACAGACGGTAGGCCTGAGCGATCGTGACGTAATCGCCTCGCCCCAGCGGGTGAATCGTGCAGACGCCTTGCGGCGCGTCGATCTCCAGGCTGACGCCGGTCATGCGGCGCCCGGGGACCAACGGAAGGTCGGGCCAGGAGTTGTGCACGGAAAGCCGGGTGTCGACGTCTTCCCAATTCACCAGCAATGCGGAGCCGCTCTTGACCACGCCGCACATGGCCATGGAGAGACTGTCATAGGTTCTCCACTGCTCGCTGCCCGGCAGGGCCTTTTCGGCCAGCCGTTCGATCCCCAACCGGTGCGGGACGTAGATACGGCCTCCCTCCTCTTCCGTCATGTCGAATGCGTTGTCCAGAAGCCGCACCCGGGCAACCTGCCAGGGGCCGTGGCTCTCGGTTGAGTAGGCGAGGCGAAACCCGTCCGGTTCGGCGACGGGCCGGATCGTGAACATAAGGCTCGTGCCGCAAGGCTTGCCGCCGATCGACGGCCGGCTGACCAGGCGAAGCTCGTGGGACGCACTGCGCACCTCGTCGAAGCGGTCGATGCGCCAGACGGCCGACCGCTCGCCGTTGCGGAGCACCACCTCGCCGAAACGCGGCCGTGCCGGATCCGAGGTCCAGAGCACGCCGGTCGCGCGATCCGTCA
Source organism: uncultured Planctomycetaceae bacterium (assembly GCA_964430315.1). Classification (GTDB taxonomy): domain Bacteria; phylum Planctomycetota; class Planctomycetia; order Pirellulales; family Thermoguttaceae; genus CALFBP01. Next base: position 917 of record CAYSGY010000285.1, on the reverse strand, counting down.
GCGCCCAGGCCCCGCTCGCTCGATCCAGGTCCAGACGCCAACCGGCCGTCTGGAGAGTGGCTCGGGACTCGGCGGGGATGCGGGCCGCCAGCGCGGCCCGCCGCCGGGTGACCTCTTGCGGGTCCAGCCGCGGCGGACCGAGCTCTTCCCAGGCCCTCGCCTCGCGGGTCACGCGGAGCGTGCCGCCGGCGTAGCTGTCGAGCAGGCGTCCGCCCTTGCCTTCATGGTCGAAGACGCCCACGTGCAAAAAATACTCCTGCTCCGGCAAGTCGGCCGGGACGGTCAGCAACCGCGGGCCGTCGACGACCGTCTGTCCCGGCTGCCAGATCGTCGTCGGCTCGGCGGGCGGGTGATCGGCGTGAATGACGATGTGGCGGCAGTCCTTGGCCGTCTCGAAATGCACGAAGAGCCAGTAGTCGGCCGGCGCGGGCTTTTTGCCCGCGTTGCGGAACTTGAGCGTCAAGGCAAACGGATCGCCGGGCCGGACTTCGCGGGAGGTCAGTTCCACGCCCACGAGTTCGGGCTTGAATCCCGCCTCACCGCCTGACGCGGCCACGGGAAGCACAAGCCCCAGGAAGAGAACAACGCACGAGCCGCAGCGCAACAGTGTTTGCATAGCTTCTGTCCTGGGCAGGTGAGAAGTTGCCCCTTGAAAGATGCCACCTGAATTCCGGTTCTGTTCCAGGCGTGTGGGCTTTGCCGGTCCTCCTCAGCCCTGAAGGGGCGAAATAAGAAAGCCCAGGGCAACGCCCTGGGGACAGTGCCCATCCCAGGATCGGCAGCCCTGAAAGGGCGGGATAGACGAGGATCGTCGCGTCAATTTCGCCCTTTCAGGGCTTCCACGTGAATCCCGATTCGCTGTCCCAGGGCGTTGCCCTCGTTGTTGCACACAAGTTTAGGGTTACTCATGGGCGTCA
>CAYSGY010000284.1:0-7442 GCA_964430315.1 uncultured Planctomycetaceae bacterium | reverse complement strand
AATTGGATTTGTGGTTTACTTCAACCGTTTCGCTTCGACGGTTTCGCGGCCGGGCTCGCCCGGCGGGGGGTGGCTAAAAACCGCCGGGCGCGCCCGGCCGCTAAACGGGATCGCGACGACATCGTTTGATTTCGCATTCCATGGCATCTTTCGTCCATTATCCGCTGCTCTGGGGACTGCTGCTGGTCGGCGTGCCCGTGTTGATCCACCTGATCAACATGTTCCGCCAGCGGCGGGTGCCGTGGGCCGCCATGGAGTTCCTGCTGGTCAGCCAGAAGAAGCACCGGACCTGGGTCCTCTTCAAGCAGCTCCTTCTGCTTCTGCTGCGCATGCTGGCCGTGGCCGCGGTCGTACTCATGCTGGCCCAGCCGTTGATCCAGAGCGAGTGGGGCTCTTGGGTCGGCGGCGGGCGTACGCACCACGTCGTACTCCTGGACGACAGCTTCTCCATGTCGGACCGCTGGAGCGAGACCAGCGCGATGGAGCAGGCGAAGCGGGTTGTCCGGAGCCTCGTCGAGGAAGTGGCGAGGGAAGGGGCGCAGACCTTCACGCTGCTTCGGTTCTCGCAGGCGGGCCGCCCGATCCGCGGCACCCAGCCCGACTTCCTCCAGGAGACCGTCGATCGCGATTTCCCCCAGCGGCTCCAGGCCCGGCTCGCGGAGTTGAAGCCCTCGCAGTCGGCCGCCGGACCGTTGGCGGCCATGGAGGCCGCAGTGCACCTGCTGGGCCAGGCGGAAGGCGAGCGGCGGATCGTCTACGTCGTCTCCGACTTCCGCGCCCGGCAGTGGGACGATCCCGGGCCGATCGGGAAGCTCCTCCTCGATTGGAACGCCGCGGGCGTGAAGGTCCGGCTGATCGGCTGCGTCGAGTCGGCGCGGCCGAACCTGGTGATCCGGCAGTTGTCGCCCGGGCCCGGCACCCGGGCGGCGGGCGTGCCCCTGTTCATGGAAGTGACCGTCGAGAACTTCAGCCCCGCGCCGGTCAAGGACGTGCCCGTCCTCATCGAAGCCGACGGCCTGGCCCAGCCCGCCGTGAACATTGCCCAGATTCCGCCGCATCGGGCCGTCAAGGAGCGGTTCCCCGTCCGGTTCGCCACGGCCGGCCAGCACCGCATCACCGCCAGGCTCGATGCCGACGCCGTCCTGGCCGACAACTTCCGTTACGCCGTGGTCGATTTCGCCGCGAGCGTGCCCGTGCTCCTCATCGACGGCGACCCCGAGGCCAAGGACGCGCGTTACCTGAGCGCCGTATTCGCCCCCGGCGGGCCGACGAACACCGGGATCAGTCCGCGGATCGAGACGCCCCGTTACCTGACTTCACTCTCCTCTCCCGCAGCGGGAGAGGGGCAGGGGGGGAGGGGGCTCGACTCGTTCCGGGCCATCTATTTGCTGAACGTCGACCGGCTGGAGAAATCGGCCGTTGCGGCGTTGGAGCAGTACGCGGCGGCGGGCGGCGGCGTGGGGTTCTTCCTCGGCGAACGCTGGCAGGGGCCGTTCATCAACGACGAACTCTATCGCGGCGGCAAGGGCTTGTTCCCGCTGCCGGTGGTCCGCCCGGCCGAGTTGTTCGTCGACTACTTACAAAAAGCCCCGGACATGGCCGTGACCGACCATCCGATCTTCCACGTGCTGGCCGGCGAGCGGAACAGTTTCTTGCCGCTGGTGATCGTGCGGCGGTACTTCTCGGTTCCGAAGGACTGGCGTCCGGAGGCCGATCCCGGGGTGACGGTCATCGCCCGGCTCCGCAACGGGGCCCCGCTGGCGGCCGAGCGGCGCTTTGGACGCGGTCGCGTGGTGGCCTTTCTCACCACGGCGGCGCCCGAGTGGAACAACTGGGCCCGGGAGAATCCGAGCTTCGTGGTCTCGATGCTGGAGATGCAGTCCTACCTCTGCGCCCGGCCGGCAGCCGAGGTGCCACGCCTGGTGGGCGCCCCGCTGGAGGTGAAGCTCGATCCGGGCCAGTATGAGCCGCAGGTCCGCTTCACCACGCCCAAGGAAGACACCTCGCCCACGGCCACGGTCGAGGCCGGCCCCACCGCCGGCGGTCAACTGGAAGCCCTGCTGGCCAACACCGACACGAGCGGCATCTACCAGGCCCGGCTCACGCTCAAGAGCGGCAAGGAGGAGACGCGGAGTTGGGCTGTCAACGTCGACGCCGACGAGGGCGACCTCCGCACCCTGACCTACCCCGAGTTGGCCGCCCGGCTGGAAGGCGTGAAGCACGAGTTCCAACTCGCGTCGGGCTATCAGTATTCTTCGGAGCAGCAGGCGGGCTACAACCTGGCCACGGCCCTGCTTGGCTTCCTCGTGCTGCTGTTGATCGGCGAGCAGATCCTCGCCTACTCGGCCAGCTACCATCCCCCCTCCCTCCCACGCGGCGATGCCGGGGGAGGCGGCCGATGAGTTGTCTGGCGTGGCTTCCGTTGGCCGAGCAGGCCGGGCGCATGCGTTTCGAGTGGGGACGGATCCAGTCGAACACCGATTGGATCCTGCCCATCGTCGCCTTCCTGGCGATCGCGAGCTTCGTGCGGCTGATGTATCGCCGCGACGCTGTGGAGCTGGGGCGTCCCTGGCGATGGCTGCTCACCGCGGTCCGCACGGCCGTCATGTTCGGCCTGCTGATTCTCTACCTCCAGCCGCAGTGGCGCACCGAGCACGAAGTGGTCCACCCGTCGCGCGTCGTCTTGATGGTCGATACGAGCCTGAGCATGGGCCTTGCCGACGCGGAGGCCGGGCAGGGGGCGCCGGGGGCGAGCCGCTCGCGCCAGGTGGCAGCCTCGCTGGTGGAAACCGACGTGCTGCGGCGTCTCCGGGCCACGCACGATGTGGCCGTGCTCCGGTTCGACGAAACGGTCTCGCGTGTGGCCTCGCTTGGAAAGATCCCCACGCAGGCGGCCGCCGGTGAACCGGAGGCCGATCTTCGGGAAGCGAGCATCGACTGGGAGAAGGGACTCCGGCCTTCGGGCAAGGAGACGCGCCTGGGGGAATCCCTCCAGCAGGCCGTCGGCGAAGAGCGAGGCGAGCCGATCGCGGGCATCGTCGTGGTGAGCGACGGCTGCCAGAACGCCGGTCCGCCCCCGGAAACCGCCGTCGAACTGGCGAGGGAAGCGAAGGTCCCGATCTTCGCCGTCGGCGTCGGCTCGGCCCGCCCGCCCACCAGCGTGCAAATCTACGACATCGAGGCCCCGGAGCGTGCCCACCCCGGCGACCCGTATAGCGTCACCGGGCTGATCCGCTCCCAGGGCCTGGCGGGCCGGACGGCGGCCGTCCACCTCTTCGTACGCGATCCCGAGAAGGGGACCGAGCAACTCGTCGAAACCCAGCAGGCCATCCTCGGCACCGACGGGACCTCCGTGCCGGTCAAGTTCCAGGTGACGCCCACCGGGACCGGCCGGCGCCACGTGGTCATGCGGGTCGTGCCTCCGGCGGCGGCCCGCAACCCGGGCGACACCCAGCGCCAGGTCGATGTGGAGATCGTCGACCGCAAGACGCGGGTCCTCCTGTTCGCCGGCGGCCCGAGCCGGGAGTACCAGTTCGTCAAGGCGCTCCTCTACCGCGACAAGTCGGTCACGGTCGACGTCCTCTTACAGACGGCCAGACCGGGCATTTCCCAGGAAGGGGCCAGCATCCTCGACGCCTTCCCCGATACCCGCGCGAGCATGGTCGCCTACGACTGCCTCGTGGCCTTCGATCCGCAGTGGCAGGCCCTCGCCCCGGCGCAGATCGACTTGCTGGAGAGTTGGGTCGGCGAGCAAGGGGGCGGATTGATCGTGATCGCGGGGCCGATCTATACCGGTCAGACGATCACCGGCTGGGTACAGAACCCCGGCTGCGCCAAAATCCGCGGCCTCTATCCGGTGGAATTCCAGCGACAGGCCACGGCCATGGAGAGCGAGACCTACGTGTCGAAGGAGCCCTGGCCGCTGGACTTCACGCGCGAAGGCCGGGAAGCCGAGTTCCTTTGGCTGGCCGACGGCGAGTCGGCCAACCAGCAGGCGTGGGCCGCGTTTCCGGGCGTGTATAGCTGCCAGCCGATCCGCGGACCCAAGCCCGGCGCCACCGTCTTCGCCCGCTTTGCCGACCCGCAACTCGGCCAGGGCGACCGCCAGCCGGCCTACTTCGTCGGCCAGTTCTATGGTTCCGGCCGCGTCTTCTACATGGCCAGCGGCGAGATGTGGCGGCTCCGCCGCGTCGAGGAGAACTACTTCGACCAGTTCTACACGCGGCTCGTGCGGCACGTCGCCCAGGGACGGATGCTTCGCCAGTCGCAGCGCGGCTCGCTGCTTCTCGATAAGGACCGCTACCTGCTCGGCAACACCGTCGAGATCCGCGCCCAACTGACCGACGCGCAGCTCAAGCCCCTGAAGACGGCCACCGTGCCTCTGGAGGTCGTCCTTCCGGACCACGGCGTGCAGAGCCTCGTGCTCCGGTCCGATCCGAGCCGCGAAGGGATGTACGCGGGCCAGGTCACGGTCCTTCAAGAGGGCACCTACCGCCTGGAGCTTCCCGTGCCGGAAAGCGACCGCGAGCGGATCGTGCGACGCATCCAGGTCCGCCTGCCCGACCTCGAACGGGAGAACCCGCAACGGAACGACGCCCTCTTGAGCCGGATCGCCGAGGGGTCGGGCGGGAAGTACTACCACTCGATTGACGCCGCGTGGGGGCCCGAAACGCCCGATCCGCTGGTCGATCACCTCAAAGACCGCACCCGGGTGAGCATCGTGTCCAGCGGCCCAAGCCCGGAGAGCGAACGCCCCTGGCTTCGCACGATGATGCTGGCGCTCTGCGGCCTGCTCTGTGTCGAATGGCTGATTCGGAGACTGTTGAAACTCGCATGAGCGGACGATGAGAAACGGATCTCACGCAAAGGCGCTAAGGCGCAAAGGAAGGCACGCAGGGACCTCTCCTCTTTGCGCCTTGGCGCCTTTGCGTGAGCCCTCTCCCCTGACGGCAGCCTTGACCCAATGACCCCAAACGCGACGAAAACCGAGATTCGCCCTGCGATCCGCGCGACGCTTGACGGGTTGCGACGGCGGATCCGCCGCTACGTGTGGCTCCAGGGCCTCGGCGTGGCGGTGGCGTGGCTGGGCGCGGCGTTTTGGCTGAGTCTCGCGCTCGACTGGTTCTTCGAGCCGTCGGCAGGGGTGCGCGCTGCCGTACTTGTTGCGACGTTGGCCGGGCTGGTCACTCTCTTCTGGCTGCTGGTCGTGCGCCGGGCGACGGTGCCCCTCTCCTACAGCAACCTGGCAATGCTCCTGGAGCGACGCTTCCCGGAGTTCCGCGACAGCCTCCTGACGGCCGTGGACCTGGCCGGCGGCGCCGACGACGACTGCAATCCGCACCTGCTGGCCGAGACGTGCTCCGAGGCGGAGCGTCCGATCGGTCAGGTCCGGTTGTCGCAGGTCTTCCATCCCGCGCCCCTGCGGCGCGGGCTGCTGGCCGCGGCGGTCTTTGTGGTCTCGATCGCGGGGTTCATTCAAGCGAGTCCCGACCTGGCAGCCGTCTGGGCACGGAGAGCGATTCTGCTCTCCGAGGAGCTGTGGCCCCGCAACTGCCGCCTCGTGGTCGAGGGGTTCGAGGGCGGCGTGGCCAAGGTGGCCCGCGGGGCCGATCTCGAAGTCGTCGCCAAGGCCGACATGAACATGCCCGTCGTGCCCGACGTGGTCGAGGTCCGCTACCGCGGCCTGGGCGGCCCCCGCAAGTTGATGAACCGCGTGGGCAACGCCCGGCCCGGACGCGACGACTATCAGGAGTATTCCTACACGTTCCGCGGACTGCTCGCGCCGGTCGCGTTCGACCTGGTGGGCGGCGACGCGGCCGTGCGCGGCTTGAAGATCGACGTGGTCGAAAACCCCACGATCGTCGAAATGGCGCTCGACTGCCATTTCCCCCGGTACATGGATCGCGAGCCGCGCTCGCTGCCTGTCACCGGACTGATGCAGGTGCCCGTGGGCACTCGCGTCACGGTCCGGGCGCGGAGCAACAAGGACCTGGTCAAGGTGACGGTCGATTCGCCGCTTGAGGACCCGCCCAAGCCGCCGCGGCCGGTCGCTCCCTCGGCCGGCGACCTGCGAAGCTTCACGGTCACGATCGACAACCTGGTCAAGGACAAGACCCTGCTGTTCACGCTTCACGACGCCGACGGGATCAAGAGCCGCGAGCCGGTGCGTCTGACCCTGGCCGCCCTCGAGGACCGGAGGCCGGAACTTTCGGTGCAATTGCGGGGAATCGGATCGGCGGTGACGCCGCAGGCGTCGATCCCGGCCGCCGGCCGCGTCGAGGACGACTACGGCATTGCGCGCGTCTGGTTTGACTATGCCATCGACAAGCAGGAGCCGAAGATCCGGCCGATCGCCTCGCCGGCCGGCAACGCCACGCAGTACCCCGTCAACCAGGCCCTCGACGTCCGCCTCCTGGCCTTGAAGCCCGGCCAGAAACTGGCCCTGAGCGTCAAGGCGGAAGACCGTTTTGACCTGGCGGGCCGGCCGAATGTGGGCGAGAGCGACCGGTGGCTGTTGGACGTCGTCACGCCGGAGCAACTCCGCACCATGCTCCAATCCCGCGAGTTGGTCCTGCGTCAGCGGTTCGAGAGCGTGATGAAGGACGTGACCGACGTTCGCGACTCGTTGGCCCGGATCGATTTCGCCCCGCCGGCCGCCGCATCCTCCCCGAAGCCGCCCGACCCCGGGGCCAAAGGCACGGAGCCCGGCGACGCCGCCGACACCCCGGACGACCGCTCGCCCGAGCGCCTGGCCAACCAGCGTCTGCTCCAGGTGCAATGGGCCCAGCAGAACAGCCGCAAGAGCGCCGGCGAGACCGGCGGGCTGGCCGACGCTTTTGGCGGCATCCGCGAGGAACTGGTCAACAACCGCATCGACACCGAAGAATTGAAGCTCCGCTTGGAAGACGGCATCGCCAAGCCGCTCCGGCAGATCACGGCCGAGATGTTCCCTGAATTGGACCGGCGACTGGACCGGCTCCAACTCGCCATGTCCGACCCGGCGGCCGGCGACGAAGGGCTGAAGCAGGCCGTCCAACAGGTCGACGCCATCCTCCTCTCTATGCGCCAGGTGCTCGGACGCATGATCGAGATGGAGGATTTCAACGAGGCGGTCGAACTCCTGAAGTCGATCCTCAGGGCGGAACAAGACCTCCGGGACGACACGAAGCGGCGTCACAAGGAGAAACTCCGCGAATTGATGGAGAAGTAACCATGGGGCGAAGAATGGGCAGTACGCAGTGTGTCATGGCACGAAGCTCCGATGTTCACGAGTCGCATATTTCTCTAGCCCAGGCGTTTACGCCTGGGACTTTGGCGTCGCGACCTGAATTCCCAGCCCCTTCAGGGGCTTCGCTCCAGGAAGCCCCTGAAGGGGCTGATGTCGGGATTGGTTGGCTCCGCGTCCCAGGCGTAAACGCCTGGGCTAGAGAAAAGCCCCGATT
>CAYSGY010000283.1:0-7465 GCA_964430315.1 uncultured Planctomycetaceae bacterium | reverse complement strand
ACCCATTCCATATTCCGTACTCCGTATTCCGCATTCGTTCGCGTTCACCGGTCGGTCCTCATCCACTGGTCGGGGAGGGCCGTTGGGGCGGGGCTGGGCGGGCTGCTCGGCATCGGCCGGGGCGACGGCATCGGCATAGGACGATAGGCCGGAAGCGGCCGAGGACCCGCAAGCGATGGCTTCGCCGATTCCGTGCGACGCGCCAGGGTCGTCGACGGAACGTAGACCAGCAGCCGATGGCTCTCGCCGGCAGATTTCTGCGGGCTTTCGAGCAGATCCGCCAGAGCGCCGGACGATGGCATCCCCTCGGCTTGCGGCGGGAGCTTGCCCCTGTCGTGCGGCGTCTCTTCCCGCTTGATGCGCAGAACGATCTCGACGGCGATGGGAAGCGACTTGCGCGTCAGGCTGTTCCACTCGCTGCTCCACGTGCTGCCGTCGAAGTAGCGGAACTCGACCCCCACGACCTCCGGCACCCGGAGGACCGGCTCGTCGGCCGGTTCCCGGGATGCAGGGTCGTCCTCCATGCCGGCCGCCTGCGACGGACTCGATTCGTCTTCCCAAGTCGCCGCCACGGAAGAGGACTCCCGGCCCCTCCGCGCCGACGCCAGGAGGCCGCCGCCCTTGGCGCCCGGGGTCTCCCAGTCGAGTTCCCGGCGGGTGAGCCCCGGCGAGGAGGGCTGCCCCAGCCGGGCCTCGCCTTCCGCGGCCTCGAATTGCCACTGCACGGTGCGCAACTCCGGGACCTGTTTGGAGTCGCGTCCCGGGCCGACGCCGCTGTCTTCCTCATCGAGGGAACCGGCGATCGACTCGATGGGCGGGGTCTGGAGCACGTCGACCTGGAACGCCTGCGAGGTGCCGAAGAGCCCGAACCGCCGCACCGCGGCCTGACCGCCCGAGGGCGACGCGGCGTTGTCGGCGATCGCACTGCTGAGATCGTCGGCAAGTTGATCGAGCACCGATCGCACGAGCTGCGACCGTTCGGTCCTGGTCTCGCCCGACGCGAAGAGCCGCTCGTAGGTGCTCAGGAGACTCCACAGGCCGGCCATCAGCACGGCGGCGAGCATCGACGCCAACAACAGTTCCAGGATGGTGAAGCCGCGACGAGATGCCGCACTCCAAAGGAGGCTTCGCGGGACGGTCATCACGTGGGCCCTCCGGCAGGCTCCGGGGGCGGGCCAAGGGTATCTCCCGACGCGCCTTGCTCGGGCGTCGAGGACTTCGGATCCCGGATCCATCGCACCAGCGAATACTCGACCGGGCGTCCCTCGGGATTCTCTTCCTGCCCGACAGTCACCCGGAGCACCAACACGCCCGACTGCCGGGCCGGTTCGACCTCGACCGAGTACCACCAGCCCGGCGGATCGTCGATCGACTCCTTCTGGACCGAGGTGGCCGGCGCGACGCCCGCCAGGATTTCGTTGACCTTGCTCCGGCAGATCGTCAGGGCCGTGCTTCCGTCCTGGGCGACGGAGGCATGGATGCGTCCGATGGCAGCCAATTCCGACAGCACCACCAGGCAGCCCAGCAAAACGCTGGTCGCCAGCATGACCTCCAGGAGGGAGAAGCCTCGGGGCGACGTTTTCATAACCGCTCCTCGGGCCGCTGGACGGGGCCGATCCGCGTGGAACCGTTCAGCCCGCGAAGGCGGACTTCGACATAGGCGCCGCTCGAGCTGGCGATGCAGACCCGGGCGTCGCCGCTGCGCCCGTTGGGATAGAAGATGGTCGAGGCGGACCAGCCGGCGTCGCCGGGCAGCGGGCTTGGGGCGGACACGTCCGGTCCCTCGCGCACGGCGCCGGGTTCGGCGAACCAGACGCCGGCGGGAATCGTCTGTTCCGTGGCCTCGTCGTCGCGCTGCCGGCCCGTGCCCGTCGGGGCCGGAGGCGTCTCCTCCTCATCGAGGACGACCGGCAGCGGGGCGACTTCGTAGCGCCCGGTCCCGGCCCGATAGCGGAACCGGTGCGGCACCCCCGTTTCGATCGCGTCGAGCCGGGCCCTCACCAACACGGTGCGGACTTGCTTGGCGGCCTCGCGCAGTTCGCTTTGTCCCAGCATCCTTCGGGCCGCCGGCCAGGTCATGGCCGCCAGCGAAGCGAACACGGCCAGCACGATGAGCATTTCGATCAGCGTGTAGGCGGTGCGGTTTCGGGCAAGACGGCCGCGGATCCCCATGAGGCAAACCTCCCACGTAGGTCGCCAAAACACGCTCCTTTTCTCTAGCCCAGGCGTTTACGCCTGGGACCGAGGAGGCGACAACGTCGAACAACAGCCCCTTCCAGGGGCTTTTCTTCTGCGGCTAAAGCCCGATCAACCGCACACGCAGACAATCGCACCAAGCCCCTGAAGGGGCTGAAGGCCATCCGTGTGGCCAACCGACCCAGGCGTAAACGCCTGGGCTAGAGAAAGGCCGGGCTCGGCAGGAGCCCCGCCCTCCCGGGATGACACAAGGCTGCGCCGCTACAGCTTGCTGCTCGGCGTTCTCTCGGAGCGCGGCGTGGTGCTGCGGGTCGACGACCGCTTGGGGGCGGGGCTCTCCACGCCGGAATCGGTGCGAGGCTCCCTCCGGGTCTCCGCCGGCTTCTCGCCCATGGCGTCCCGATCGCCGCCGCGCGCACCGGAGCCGCCGCTCCAACTGCAAATATCGTCTTCGGTGTTGTCTTCGCCGTCAGGGCCGTAGGACCAGATGTCCGGATTGTCGCCGGTGCCGCGTTCGGGCGGATAGGCGTACTGGTAGTCGTTGCCCCAGGGGTCCTTGGGGATCTCGCCGGTCACGTAGGGGCCGTCCCAGGCGACGTTCTCGTCCATGTCGGCGGGCTTCGAGACCAGGGCTTCGAGGCCCTGTTCCGTCGTGGGGAACTTCTTGCAGTCCAGCGCGTACCGCTCCAAGGTGGCCTTGAACATGCCGATTTGGGTCTTCGTGGCGTTGATGTCGGCCTTCTTCTGCGAGCCGATGATCCGCGGGACCACCATCGACACCAGGAGGACCAGAATGGCCAGGACCACCAGCATCTCCACCAAGGTGAAGCCTGCCGGTGGGCGTCGGGTGCGAATGGGTTTCATAGGTCTCCTTCCTTCGTTGACTAACTGATCGTCGCGCTCATATCGAACACGGGGAGCAGAAGCGCGACGAGTACAAATAGAATGACGGTCCCCATCGCCAGCAGCATGACCGGCTCGACGAGCCGGACCATGATGTCCAACTGCCGGCTGATCTTCCGGTCGAGCGTGTCGGCGACGCTCACCAACACGGTATCGAGATTGTTCGATTCCTCGGCGACGCTGATCATGGCCATGATCGCCTTGGGGATCAGCCCGCACTGGGCCAGCGGGCGCGAGAGCGACTCGCCCGACGAAATGTTCTCCGCCGAGGCCTGGATTGCCCGGGCGAGAACCTTGTTGCCGGCCGAATCGCTGCTGATTTGAAGGGCCCGTAGCAGCGGCACGCCGTTCTTCAGAAGCGTCCCCAGCACGCGGCAGAAGCGCGAGATGGCTGAGTTCAGGAAGATCGGGCCGGCCACGGGGATCTTCAACCTCAGGCCGTCGGCCACCAGTCGGCCCCGGTCGGTCCGGACGACCTGCCGGAGCCAGAGGACCGCCAGCGCGAGGGCCCCGCCGAGAAAGAGCCCGTAGCGACCCAAGGTGTCGCTGATCCACAACAAGGCCACGGTGGCGCCCGGCAGCCCTCCCCCTTGTTGCTCCAGGCGCGCGAAGAGCGAGGCGAACTTCGGCACGAAGAAGACCACGAGGATCAAGGTCACGCAGACGCCGGCCACCGCGAGAAACGCGGGGTACGCCATCGCCCCCACGACCTTCCACTTCAACTCCTCCTGAAGCTCCAGGAAGTCGGCGGTCCGCTTCAGGGCGTCTTCGAGGAACGCCCCTTCCGAGCCGGCGCGAACCATGCTGACGGCCAATTCGCCGAAGACGTCGGGGCGGCGGGCCATGGCCGCGTCGAGCGACGTCCCTTCCGCCACCTGATCGCGGATACCGGCGAGCACTTCCGCCAACTCGGGCTGCGTGGCCTGCTCGGCAAGGATATCGAGGGCCTTCAAGAGCGGCACGCCGTTCTGGAGAAGGTCGGCCAACTGGGCCAGATTGGTGGCGACCGCCTGTGGCTTGATCCGTCGCCGGGGTCGCCACCGCCCGAGCGACAGGCTGCCGCGAGCGGCCTCGACATGGAGCGGATACAACGACCGCTCGGCCAGGGCCAGCAGGGTCTCCCGCTTGCTGCCGGCGGTGATCGACCCGGTCACGTCCTGGCCGGAGGCGGTGCGTGCGACGTAGGTGAACTGCGGCATGAAATGTCAGTCGGCCTTGGTCACGCGGAGCACTTCGTCGATCGTCGTCAATCCGCGGCGGACCTTGCGCCAACCGTCCTCGCGGAGCGTCCGCATTCCGGCGGTCACGGCGGCCTGTTTGAGGATGTGGGTGGGGGCCCGCTCCGTGGCCAGGCGACGGACCTCATCGTTGGCCTCCAGCAGCTCGTAGATCCCCGATCGGCCGCTGTAGCCCGTGCCGCGGCAGTGGCGGCAGCCCACCGCGCGGTAGACTCGCTCGCCGCGACGGACGCAGTCGTCCAGGGGGAAGTCGTCGGGGGCGTCGAGCTGCCGCGGATGGCACGGCTCGCAGCATTCGCGGCACAAGAGCCGCACGAGCCGCTGCGCCAAGACCCCTTCCACGGTACTCGACACGAGGAACGGCTCCACCCCCATGTCGCACAGACGCATGAACGCGCCGGCGGAATCGTTCGTGTGCAGCGTGCTGAACACCAGGTGGCCGGTGAGCGAGGCCTGGATCGCGCTCTCGGCCGTCTCCAGGTCGCGGACCTCGCCGACGAGGACGACGTCGGGATCGTGCCGCAGGATGCTCCGGAGGCTCGCGGCGAAGGTGAGCCCGACCTTGGTGTGCACCTGGATCTGGTTGATCCCGTCCAACTGGTATTCGATCGGGTCCTCGGTGGTGATGATCTTCGTTTCGTCGTCGCGGATCTCGCTGAGCGCGCTGTAGAGCGTGGTGGTCTTCCCGGAGCCGGTCGGCCCGGTGACGAGGATGATCCCGTGCGGGAGCTTGATGAGGCGGTTGAATCGCTTGTAGACGTCGTCTTCCATCCCCACGCCGCGAAGCGAGAACTGCATGCGGTCCTTGTCGAGGATCCGCATCACGACGCCTTCGCCGTAGAGCATCGGAATGATGGAGACGCGGATGTCGACCTCGCGCCCGGAGGCGCGGAGCTTGATGCGCCCGTCCTGGGGCACTCGCTTCTCCGCGATGTTGAGCCGGGCCATGATCTTCAGACGGCTGAGGATGGCGGCCTGGAAGCGGTTGATCTCGGGCGGGGCCGGCTGTGTCTGCAACACGCCGTCGATGCGGTAGCGGATCTTCATGCCCCCGGCCTGCGCTTCGAGGTGGATGTCGCTGGCGCGGGAGTCGATCGCCTCCTTGAGAATCTCGTTGACGAGCTTCACCACGGAGGCCTGCTGCGCCATCTCCGAGTCTTCGGAGTGGTCGTACTCGACTTCGTCGAGCATCTCCACGCCGCCCTGCCGTTCCTCGTACTGCGCGACCAGCCCGTCGATCGTCTCCGAAGCCACGCCGAGGTGCGTCTTGATCAGCTTCGCCAGTTCGCCCGGCACCGCCAGCACCGGGGAGACGCTCATGCGCAGCGCGGCGCTCACGGCGTCGACCGCGTGGAGATCGAAGGGATTGCTGATCGCCAGCAAGAGCGATCCGTCCTCCACCCGGATCGGAAAGACCGTGAAACGATGGATGAGCTTGGTCGGGAAGCCCTTCAGTAACGAAAGGTCCAGCTTGGCCGAGCCGAGATCGACCACCTCCATTCCCATCGCCTCGCCGAGGGCGCGCAAGGCGTCTTCTTCGGCCGGCGTGGCGAAGCCCAACTCGGCCGCGATCTGGATCAGATCGGCGCGGTTGGAGCAAAGGGCCGCCGCACGCGTCATGCGTTCCGGCGAAACCGTGGAATTGCCCGATGAATGAACAGACGGCATGGCTGGTGCACCCGGGTCAAACGACTCATCTCGTCAAAACCCCTCCCCCCCCAGGTCGCCGGGCGGGGAAATCATCCGTGATTCTGCGGCACTTCACGCGATCTCCCGCACGAACCTCCACCCACGCACCTCGACAATCCGAAGGTGACGCCAAGGGAAGCTGTTGCGGGATGCTCTCGCGTTATCTCGAGGGTCCCAAAGACCCCGTGGAGTCTCGTAGCAGGCAGGTTGTCAACAGGGCGGATCGGCCGCAAGTCAGGCAGGGTTCGTGGGGCGGCCGCGCATGTCTCGTCAGAATTCCCCCCAGGTACTCATTCCGGTGCCGATTATATATCGCGACAGGTCTTCCAGTCAAGAGGCCGAATGACACCTCCGAGCCAGTATCACACCCCCTGGTCGACACGATCCCCGCGCCGTGTATCGCCGCGATGCGGGGCGTGGTATCCTGGGAGTGGAGGAGGTCCAACGGATGAGGTGTGTAGGTCCGTGCGGCGGCGGGACTTGCCCGGCCTTCGGCGGTGTGGTTTGCCTGCGACTGACCGCTTTCGCCGTGTTGTGCTGCCTGCCCCGTTGTGCCCCGTTGCTTCTTGCCGCGTCCGCGGGACCGGTTGCCGAGGGGTCGGCCGCGGTCTCCGCGGGTCGATGGTCCGCCGCCGCCGTCCCTCCCAAGGTCCGGCGCTACGCCCAGCGCCTCGTGCGTCGCTACGATCTCAACGGCGACGGCCAACTGCAATCCGACGAGTGGGGCAAGATGCAGGGCAGCCCGGCGGCCGCCGACGCCAATCGCGACGGCGTGATCACGCTCGATGAGTGGGTCCGCTACCTCGCAACGTTCGGCCAGAATCGCCAAGTCCGGCCGGCCGGTTCGGACGCCGAGTCCGACGCCGTCGCAATTTCGGGCGACAAGACCCCGCGCGGCCCGGCGAACGCCTCGGAGGGCCCTTCTTCCAAGGCCGCGGAGGTCGCCAAGAAGGCCACCACCCCTGCCACGAAACCGAAGCCCGTTGCCCGCGAGCCGTCCGTTCGCGACGCCAAGTTCCATATCCCCAGGTCGCGCCTGCCGGCGGGGCTGCCGCCCTGGTTCCTCCAACGCGACGCCAACGGCGACGGCCAGGTGTCGCTCTCCGAGTTCGCCCCGGATGCAGCGCAGACCGCCCTCCAGGAGTTCCTCCGTTACGACAAGAACGGCGACGGATTCATCACGCCGCAGGAATGCAGCGGTTCCCCGAAGCCTGCGAAGGCGTCTTCCGCGAAGGCCACGGGCGTCGAGTCCCCCGAGACCAAGGCGGACCGATAGGCGACCCGCCGCACACGCGCAAGGGGACAGCCGCCCTTCAGAGAAATGTGGGCCAGGGCCCTTGTCAGGTGGGTCGAACGCAGCAGGCCCCACCGGAACACGAGTCTTCGCGGCCGTCCCCCAAGGACTTCGTGATCTGGTGCCAACCGCCCTCACCCCCTGC
>CAYSGY010000282.1:4410-7494 GCA_964430315.1 uncultured Planctomycetaceae bacterium | reverse complement strand
GCCTTCGGCCAGTTCGATCTCGAACTCGCGCACCGGGTGGCCCTCCACCGCGAGCCGCACCAGGCGCATCGAGGCCCCGTGGCGCACGGGAAAGTGGAGATAACGGCCCTCGATCAGGATTTCGCGGCGGGCCGGCTCCAGGACCTTTTTCTTGTCGCTCATCACGAGGTGGTCGATGTTGATGTGACCCCAGCCCCCCTTCTGCTGATCGACGATCTCGATCACCGCCGACTTGCCTTCCAGGTCGCTCACGTCCCAGGAGTTCCATTCGAGGCGTTCGGAGCCGCCGGGCCGGGCGTTGGGGCCGGTCGCGGTCCGCACCACCTTGCCGTCGACCCGCAGGTTGATGCACGCCTTGCCCGGATGCTTGCCGCCGCCGAGGAGGAAGTTGAGGTGTTTTCGCTGGATCGGGAACGGGGGCGAGGTGAGGGTGCCCGTGGAGTTGTCGCCGCCGTAGTACGAGTTCACCAGCCCCTTGCCTTCAAAGCCGGTGACGGCCATCTGATGGGGAAGCGTGCCCCGGGCCGGGCCCGGCCCGAACGCCTCGCCCGTGACCTTCCACGCGCCGTAGTCCTTCCCCTCGAAGTCGGCGAGGAGCACGTCGCCGCGCTCGGCCGCCCAAGCCCCGGGCGTCCCAGCCAATCCCCAAACCGTCAGCATCAAGATCGAGACGGGCAGCAACCTCATTACGATGGCTCCTCGTGCTTTCCAAACGGTAGCGCCCCAGTGCGACGCCCATTGTAACAACGGCCCGGACCGCCGGCCAAGCACGGAGCAAGTAAGCATGCGCAAGTTCTTGATAGGATGCCACTTCTGACATCCACGATGGACAGGCCTGGCATCCGTCCTCTTCTGTCGCCATGGTTGGCTTCTTGGCGCCCTGGCGTGAGTTCTTCCCCGGCAAGGATGCTACAGACTCGCTTTTCTTTCGTTTTGTGAAAAAAACCCTTGCGCAGCTTGACCGGTCTGTCTCAGGCGTGCGACAATAGGGGCCGTGCACGGTACCGCGTGTTTACCCCTGGGGGAGTCACCCAAGTCCTCCCGTCGGTTCCCGCGGTGCCGCCCGCCGACCAAGTCCGCTCAGGTTACCCCCTGCCCATGAGACCATGGCGCCGGGGCCTGCCCCCTGGGGTCGCGACGGCCCGGGAAGCGGAGTCCCCCAAGAATCGACGCGGAAGGCCGCTGGCGGCCGCCGCGATCCCCGGCATGACGCCGGACTGTTTGCTCCGGCGCGGCGTGACCGGAGGAGGAAGCCGTGAAGACGATCAAGACCGCATCCGTGGAACAGCTCCAGTTGATCGGCGGCTTCGAGACGTTTCGCCGGACGCTGCTCGGCGGGCCGTACGCGCGGCACCTGGAGCGGCCGTTGGCCTATTGGGCCTTGCCCAGCGACCGGCGTCTCCCCCTGGCGTTTCTTGGCCGCACGCTGCGGGACCTTCTCGAGGTGCCCTACGCCGAGCTGGCGGCGACCCCCGGGATCGGCCAGAAGAAGATGCGGTCGTTTGTGAAGCTGCTCGCACGCGTGGCGAGCACGGACCCGACGGCCCTGCCCGACGATCCCGCCTTGGGCCCCGAGAACGGTCCAACGCGGGTCCGGGCTCACGAGCCCCAAGGCTTTGACGCAGCCTCGGTCTCGGAGGTGGTTTGGGCCCAATGGCGGGCGAGCGTGGTCGAACACGGCCTCGCCGGAGAGCTTCTCGGGCGGCTCGCGCCGAGTCTCAAGAACATGACGCGCGTGATCTGGAGCAGGCCCCTGGGGGATTACACCGGCAAGACCCTCGCCGAGATCCGGGCGATGAAGACGCACGGCGAGAAGCGCGTACGGGCCATCCTGGAGGTGTTCCATGGAGCCCACGCCTTGGTCGCCCAGATGGGCACGCAGGAGCACCTCGTGGTCCGCATTTCCCCGCGTTTGATCGACGGGGTGGAAACGTGGATCAGCCAGGCGCTCCAACGCCGCGTCCTCCCCGGCGACGAGGAAATCGCCGCGTGCTTCGTCGGTCCGCTCCTCGAGCAGGTCCGTCGCGACGCCTCGCGGCAGGTCGTCCAGTTGGCCGAAAACCGCCTGGGAATCCACGCCCCGCCGACCAGCGTGCGCCAGGCGGCGCGCGTGCTCGGCCTGACGCGTGCCCGCATCTATCAACTCCTCAACGAAATCAGCGATATCCTGTCCGTCCGTTGGCCCCTTGGTCGTCATTGGGTGTACCAACTCCACGACAAGGTCCAGGCCGACTTGGACGGGCAGGACGGGAGACCGCGCTTGCTGCAATTCCACGCGGCCGTGGAACTCTTCTATCCGTCGGCGCGTCGGACGCCTGGTTGTGCGAGCTCGGCGGAAGCGTCCGCGGCCGAAGCGGACGCCTCGGCCGGCAACGGGGACTCGCGGAAGGAAACGGACTCCAGGGAGCCGCGGGCGAGCCACCCGGTTCAACTTGCAGGACCGCTTCCTCAGGCTGTCGCGGGCGCATGACGGCAAGGAAAGGCCGCCCTACGGCGGAGAATCGCCGCGGCCCGCCGACTCGCTGGTCCGCAGACGTCTCGTCTCGGCGCGTGGAGGGTTCGGACGGGACATGCGGAAGTGAGGCGCAGGCAAAGCCGGTTCGGACTCCGCGGCACGGAACCTCTCGCGCAACGCTTGCAGCGTGCGCTGGTGCCCGCATGCGCCACGGGCAAGACCGGCGCCCGCCAGTCTCCCCAGCCACCGGGGCACGATCGACAGGTTCGGCACGCCACGAACCCCCTCTCCGAGAACAACCATCCCGTGCGATGCCACGGACCGGGCCAGGCCGAGAATCGGGGCCCAACGCCAGAACATCCGCTCGGCCTCGAACGCCTGGCGGAACGTCCCGGTGCGCAGGACGCCGGAACGTGCGACGGCCACGCGGGACCGCGGCTCCAGGACCGTGGCCAGCCCGAGTCGTTCCAAGGTCAGGCCGACGTCCACGCCGGCCAGCATGTCCCCTACGGCGGAGGGAAAGCCCCCCAGGGCCTCCAGGCAGCTCCGCCGATAGAATGCGGCCGCCGGATGCGGGGCGAGGACCCGTCGGGCGTCGTCGGTGCGGCCGCGGGCGACGAGGTACCGCG
>CAYSGY010000282.1:0-4400 GCA_964430315.1 uncultured Planctomycetaceae bacterium | reverse complement strand
GGCCCCCACGGAATCGGCCTCCTGCCCCGCGGCCAGCGGCACGGCCGCCCCGCCCACGTGATAGGCGAGACCGGCCGCCACGATCCGGCCCGGCGTGTCCATGTCCAGAACAAGCGGGGCAACGGAAGCGATGCGCGGGTCCTTGAGACGGGCCAGCGGCGCGTCGGCCCAGCCTTCCCGGACCTCGGCACCACATAAGAGCACGTGGATCGTGGGCGCGTCGCTCAACCGTACGCCCTGATTGACGGCCCCGGCAAGCCCTCTGCGGCCTTCCGCCGATACGAACCGGACTTCCCCACCGACGCCGTACGGGTCGCTGTAGGGTCGAAGGAGAACGACGAGCACCTCGCAGTCCCTCGGGCGATTCGCCAGGACCGAGGCCACCGTATTCTCCAGCGCAGGGACGTCCCCAAAATGCGGGATGATGATCGCGAGCCGTGACACAGCAGTCCGCCTGACAGAAGCGTTGCTTGAGGCGCAGCGATGGACTTGGAAAGCACGCCTTCAGAAAATGGGGCGAAGATGCGGACCACGGCGACCGTAACGAAGTCTCCGTCCCGCGTGAATCTAAGTCGGTTGTAGCCGCAGGCGAAGTTTACCCCAAGGCCAACCGCTGGGACGCGGTTTTGGGACCCGATCGCACAAGGTCTGACCAGACTATCCATGTCCGCCATTTTCGCCCGTCGCCCAGGTGTCATGGCAGGCTGGAAGCCTGCCCTACGTGGGTGGCGATGCGGGCTAACGGATGAGGCGGGCGTCGAGCCAATCGGCGCGGTCGAGTTCATCGGCGCGCTCCGCGAAATCGACCACCAAATCGAGCCGTGTAGCCCCCGCCAGATCGACCGAAATGGGCAGCGGGTCTTGGCCGCCGCGGATCACCGGGCTGGAGTAGCGGACTTGGCCGTCGACGAACACGCGGAACGCCACGCTGCCGCCCCCCTCCGCCAGATCGTCGACGGCCAATGCCGACTGGAAACGGCGATAGGGCTCGGAGAGCGCAAAAGTGATCCGCGACGCGCTGTGCATGCCGAGGCCCTTGAGGTACGTCCTACCGTCCACCCGGAGCATCGCGCCGCACACGCTTCGATCCGATCGAAATGGCCAGCGCATCGCGAGATAGGAGACGTGGCGATACCCTTCGAGCTTCAGATCGGACAGGTAGACGGCCTGCCCGCCTCGCGGTTGGAGGAATACCATTTCCTTCGGTGCCGCGCCCCAGCGCTTCGCGCCTTGGACCGAGATCTGCAAAACGTCTTCCGCCAGCGAAAGAGCCGATGCCATGAGCCGGCTTCCATCGGCGAAGCCGGCGCAGGCAGAAAGCCCTTGAGACGCCCGGGGACCGTCGGGGCTTGGGGCAACCGTCGGGCGATAGCGGATCGCGCCGACCCCCTTGTTGTCCAACGTCACGGCCCCGACGAGGCTCTCGAGGTGCACCTTTCCCTCGGCGATCCGTTGGACGGTACCGGTCAGTTCATCGCCGTTTCGCAGGATGGCGACATCCGAATCGGAGGCAGTCGCGAGGATGCGATCGACCAGGAGGTCACGGTTCACACGGTCGGCGGGCGGATGGAACAGCACGCCCGCCACCATCGGCCGGGGCAACCGCAGTGTCCCGAAAAGAGAGGACTCGACGGAGACGAATTCCCGATCGGCGGCAGTGACCTCTCCGACCAGCAAACCGCCGTCGGTCAACACGACCGCGGGGCCGGGTGGGATGTCGGCGCATTGGCCCCATCGCACTAGCGAGGCGCCCGGCAATGTGCGGCGGCCGCCCTCGCCTTGAAACGTGAGCTGCCAGTGTTGGTCGATCGCCACCAAGCGGGCCGGAAACGGCTCCCCGTCGACCGGTACGACCAGCGGCGCCTTGTCTTCTGCGAAGGTCACTCCGTGACACGCAAGGAGAAGCGAACACAGGAGAAAAGGATGAAGGATGAAGGATGAAGGATGAAGGGAGACTGGGAAACGGCTTCGACCGTCGGGCGAGGCGTTCTGCGGACGTCGAGTGACGGGCACGCTCGCAACTTGTCCCCCGCCGGTGCCACTCAGAGTCGTTCGCCCCAGAGGCTGCGGGTCTTGGACGTCATCCT
This sequence comes from uncultured Planctomycetaceae bacterium, assembly GCA_964430315.1. Taxonomy (GTDB): domain Bacteria; phylum Planctomycetota; class Planctomycetia; order Pirellulales; family Thermoguttaceae; genus CALFBP01. The sequence continues at coordinate 2,313 of CAYSGY010000282.1, read as the reverse complement.
TCATCCTTCATCCTTCATCCCTCATCCTTCACACTTCGTCCTTCTTTCCCGCCTCCTCTCCCCACCACGCATGCCACAGCAGGAGGATGGCGCCGGACACCAGGAGGCTGTCGGCGATGTTGAAATTGGGCCAGGGGTGGCCGAAGATCATCACAAGGACCCAGTCGCGCACCGCGTGAACCAGGTCGCCGGGCTGGTGGGGGGGACAACCGGGCGTCCACCTCAATCCGGGAAGTCCGAGCCGATCGTAGAGGTTCCCCAGGATCCCGGCGGTGATGCACGCCAGGGCGACGGTGATAAGGAGACTGTCGGCGGCCCCGCCGCGGAAGAACCAGATGAGGATTCCAGTGCACGCCAGGATCGACAGGGCCACGAAGACCGGCACGCCGCCTTGCCCCATGCCGAAAAGGGCCCCTTCGTTGAGGCTCGTCTGAAGCCCGATGCGGTCTTGCCACAGCCACCAGATACGCCCGCCGGGCATCCCGAGACGGCCGAAGATCCAATGCTTGGTCGCAAGATCGGCCGCACACCCCGTTAGGGCGATGGCGATGAAGAGGAGCCAACGGTTGGGGAGAACCGCCTTCATGGCAGTTCCCTAGCTCAGCCTTGTTCGTACTGAGAGGCACATCGAACGCACATGACGGCAAAGGGGACGGCGTTGAGCCGTTTCTTCGGGATCTTCACGCCGCACTCTTCACAGATCCCGTAGGTCCCTTCCTCGATCCGTTCCAACGCGGCCTCGATCTTTCCCAGGAACCCCTCTTCCGTCTCCATGAGACTGAGCGTGAACTCCTGCTCGAAGTTGTCGCTGCCGAGGTCGGCCATGTGAATCGGCATGCTGGAGAGGTCGCCGTTGCCCTCGGCACGGTTCTTCTTCAGGGCCGCGTTGGCCATCTGGGTCACGTCGCCTCGGAGTCTGGCCCGCAGTCCCAGCAGCCGCTCCTTGTACGCCTTGAATTCTGCCTTGGTGAGCGAGTTCATCGGTTGTTCTCCGCACAGGGTGCCCCGTCTGCGTCCCACCGAAACCCTCATTCTAAAGCAGCCGAGCCCTCCTGTCAAATGACTGGTGACTAATCGCTGACGCCGGCACGACTTAGGTTCGGCGGGAGCGCGGGCTCCATCGCGCGGAATCCTGGACGGTCCGTACGCTCTGACGCATTCCAAGTCACGACACGGGCTCCAACGCAGGGCCGGGGGGGGAGGTGCCTGGTGTCGTGATTCGGAGTTGCGGGGATGGTTGAATCGGACGTCGCACCGTGCCCCGGAGGGGCACTTGACAATAGCCCGGCGATTCCGAGGCTGTCCAACGGCTAGCTTGTGTCATGGCATGCATGTTGGGGGATCTGGTTTTGGATGCCACGAGTTCTCAACTCGCGCTCGACGATCAACAGGTTGCGGACGAGTTCGTTCAAGCCCGCCTCAATCCGCGCGCGGGCCAGGCCACGTCCGGAGAAACCCGGCCCTCGGCTTCGCCGAGTGACGGCATGCCACCCTGACGTCCGGTCAACCCTCACGACGACACGGACCCTCGCGCCGCCAGGGCGATGCCCGAGAGCGTGAGGTGGGGGACGTGGCGCGCGGAGGGGCCGAGCAATTCGGCCACGGCCGGCCCTGCGCCGCCGGTCAGGAAGACGTCGGTCCGGTCGGGGCGTCCGCCGGTCAACTCGGCGACCAGTTGCCGGATCGAACCCACCGCGCCCCAGAACAGGCCGGACCGCATGGCCGCCACCGTCGACGTGCCCAAGGCCGGGGGCGGCACGGCCAACTCCGCCATCTCGATCAGCGGAAGCAGATCGGTGAACGTGTGCAGGGCCCTGGCCGACATCGCGATGCCGGGCAGGATCGATCCTCCGCAAAAAGTCCCCTCCTCAGAGACGAGATCCACGGTGATCGCGGAGCCCACGTCGACGACCACGGCCGCGTGGCCGGGCCGGCGGAGTTGATTGGCGGCGACCGCATCGAGCAGCCGGTCGATGCCGACCATGTCGGGACGCTCGACCGCGACCCGAAGGGACAGGTCGCCCGCCGCCAGGAGCCGGATCGTATCGTCGGGCCGGCCGCTGCGGACCCGGTCCACCAGCCGCGTCGCGGCGGACCGATGGACGCTCCCGATCCACCACGCGATCGGCTTCTCGGCGACGCACTCCAGCAAGGCGTGGAGACGCCCCCACGCGTCACCGGCGTCGGCCACGGCCAAAGCCTGATCCGGCTGCGGCAATCCCTCGCCCGTCCCGCTTAAGAACAGGCCGCACTTGATCCGGTTGTTCCCAATATCGACGGCGATGAGCGGGAAGGACGGGGAATGGGATGAAG
>CAYSGY010000281.1:0-7538 GCA_964430315.1 uncultured Planctomycetaceae bacterium | reverse complement strand
GGCCATCGCCGAAGGGCTGGCCCTGCGGATCGTCGCCGCCGACGTACCCGAAAGCCTCAAGAACCGCCGCGTCATCGCGCTCGACATGGGCGCGCTCATCGCCGGCACGAAGTTCCGCGGCGAGTTCGAAGAGCGGCTTAAGGCCGTATTGCGCGAAGTGGCCGACGCCGGCAACGTCGTCCTCTTCATCGACGAGCTGCACACCGTCGTCGGCGCGGGCCGGGCCGAAGGGGGCAGCGACGCCGCCAACCTCTTGAAGCCGGCGCTCGCGCGCGGCGAGCTCCGCTGCATCGGCGCCACCACGCTCGACGAGTACCGAAAGTACATCGAAAAGGACGCCGCCCTGGAACGCCGCTTCCAGCCGGTGTACATCGGCGAGCCGACGGTGGAAGATACGATTGCGATCCTCCGCGGCCTGAAGCCGCGTTACGAGGCCCATCACAAGGGCGTGAAGATCAAGGACTCGGCCCTGGTGGCCGCGGCCGAGCTTTCGCACCGTTACATCGCCGACCGCTTCCTGCACGACAAGGCGATCGACCTCATGGACGAGGCCACCAGCCGCCTGGCCATGGAATTGGAGAGCGTGCCCGGCGAGATCGACGCCGTGCAGCGGCGGCTCGTGCAGCTCGAGCTGGCCCACCGGCAACTGGCCGAAGAGACCGAGGAGCACGCCCAGAAGCAGCGGGCCGAGATCGAAGAGGAGATGGCCGAGTTGCGCGAGAAGTTGGCCAGGCTCCGCCAGCAGTGGGAGAAGGAGAAGAGCGGACTGGGCAACGTCCAAGAAATCCGCCAGCGGCTCAACGACGTGGAACTGGAATACAACCGTCTGGGCGCGGCGATCAAGGAGAAGCAGGCCTCCGGCATCCCGGCGAGCGAGGCCGACTTCCAGCGGCTCTACGAGCTACACCAGGAGAAGACGCGGCTCGCCCAGCAGGTCGAACAGACCGACGACGCCGAGCCGGCCGGCGGCACGCGCCGCCTGCTGCGCAAGGAGGTGGGGCCCGAGGAAATCGCCGAGGTCGTCAGCGCGTGGACCGGCATTCCCATGACGCGGATGATGGAGACGGAGCGGGCCAAGCTCGTCGTGCTCGAAGAGCGAATCCATCAGCGCCTGGTCAACCAGGACGAAGCGGTGGCTGCCGTGTCGAACGCGGTGCGCCGAAGCCGTTCCGGGCTCCAGGACCCGAACCGGCCGATTGGCTCGTTCATCTTCCTGGGGCCCACCGGCGTGGGCAAGACCGAGTTGTGCAAGGCGCTGGCCGAGGTGATGTTCGACGACGAAAACGCCATGGTCCGGCTCGACATGAGCGAGTTCATGGAGCGTCACACCGTGAGCCGGCTCATCGGGGCCCCGCCGGGCTACGTGGGTTACGAAGAAGGCGGCCGGCTGACCGAGGCGATCCGCCGCCGGCCCTACTCGGTGGTCCTGCTGGACGAGATCGAGAAGGCCCACCGCGACGTGTTCAACGTGCTGCTCCAGGTGCTCGACGACGGCCGCTTGAGCGACAACCAGGGCCACACGGTCGATTTCACGAACACGATCATCGTGATGACCTCAAACATCGGCAGCCAGTTCATCCAGGAAATCGCCCGGGAGGGCGGCAGCGAGGAGGAGCTGCGCGAGGGCGTGATGGCCACGCTCCACTCGCATTTCCTCCCGGAGTTTCTTAACCGGATCGACGAGACGATCATTTTCCATCCCCTCAAGCCAAACCAGATCCGCAAGATCGTCGTGTTCCAGGTCGAGCGGCTGGGGAAGCAACTCGCCCGGAAGAATCTCGAGCTGGAGGTGACCGATGCGGCCATCGACGCCATCGCGGAGCAGGGCTACGACCCGACGTTCGGCGCCCGGCCGCTGAAGCGGGTCATCCAGCAGCGGATCCAGAACCCACTGGCCGTCGAGATGCTCAAGCAGGAGTTCGAGGAGGGGAGCCGCGTGCGCATCGACTATCGCGACGGCGAGTTCACGTTCGAGCGACTTGTCTGGCAGGGGGCCTGAGAGCCCCAGTTTCCCTGCTGCAGTCTCAGAAGTCCCGGTTGTTCCGGCTCTGGGTGCGAAACGCGGCAGATGCGCCTTTGGAGTGCGGCGACTTGTCGCCGCTTTCGAACGTCGCAACATGACTATCAGCCAAAGGAAAGCGGCGACAAGTCGCCGCACTCCAAAGTGGTTTTCGCACCCGGAACCGGAAGAGCCGAAATTCCTTCGGTTGTCTCTTGCCGCCGGAGCGACTTCTGGCTAGGATAGCTTGCGATTCGCGGCCCTTCCCGGGCCGCCGGCCGGCCGTTCGGCGCCGTGCAGGGCGTCGGGTGGCGTCTCGGACAGAGGCGAGCGGCATCTTGAGCAGAGGCGAGTGACGTCTCGGACAGAGGAGTCGGGCAAGGATACGTCTCGGGAGGGAGACGCATGTCCAAGCCTCGATTCTGGTTTTTCGTTGCGCTATTGAGCTTGATCGCTTGCGTCAAGCGAGGGCTGATTTTCTGCCTTGGCCCCGCGGCCGCAATCGGCGATCAGGTTTCGTATTGGCGCCACGGGGAGATGGTAGCCGACGGGAACTGGCTCCTGTTGGGAAGTCCGGAGGACTTTCGGACCCCCTTGTACCCGATGTTCCTGGGGCTTTTTCAGCATCTGCTCGGCCCCTACGCCCTGATGGGCGTGGTGATCGCGCAGCACATGCTTCTCTTCGCAGCAGGCCTGCTGGTAGCGTATCTCGTTTGTCGGCTGACCGGGAGTCGAACCGCCACGCTGCTCGCGTACGCCTGGCTGGTGTCCTGCCAGATTCGCCCATGGTTCTGCAACACGGTCCTGACCGAGCCGCTATTCACCTTGTTCCTGATCGGTTCGCTCGGCGCGCTGATCGCGTATCACCGGAACCCCGATGCCCGTTGGGCGGCGGCGTTTGCGTCCCTCCTCGCGATAACCACGCTGGTCCGCCCCGTGCCCAAGCTGCTCTGGATTCCATTGTTGGCGCTGTTCTTTCTCCATGCGACTCCGTGGGTCGCGCGGCGCGTTCCGCTCGGGCGGATCTTGGGGCACACGGCCGTGGTCGTGCTTGTCCTGATTGCGGTCCTGCTTCCCTGGTACGTCCGCAACTGGGTTGTCCTGGGAGAGCCGTTCCACACCCATATCCCGACGGTCAACAAGTGGCAAGTCTGCTTCCAGGGCGGTTCGGCGGCCCGCCTGCCGATCCCGGACACCGAGCCGGGACGCCGCCTCCTGGGCCTCATCGGCACGCCGGAGGGAGACGTTCCAAACCGCCATTGCACGGCCGTGCTGGCGGCGCTTGAGTCGCGGGGGCTGTCGGCCGCCGAGGCCGATGACCTCGTCACGGCGGTCTGCCTCGACGCGATCCGCGAGCACCCCACCCGGTTCGCATGGCCGATCGTCAAGCGGTTCTTGAACTTCTGGCGCGTCGAGTCGGAGGGGATACCTTTCTACGACGGACCTCGCAGTTTCGGCGACCAGCGCCTGTGGCGGGTCGAAAGCGTCGCGGACGTTTACGACGACGTCCTAACCCACACGCCTTCGCACTGGCTGCGATGGAACGAGCTGGTGGCGGCGGCGGCCTTCGCGGGAATCCTGCTGATGATCACCCGGCCCCGGACCCGCCTCGTGGGACTCTCGCTGGCGGTCGTGTGCCTCTACTTCGCGGGCGTCACGTCGGCGCTGGAAGTCGAGAACTACCGCTACCGCATGGTCCTGGAACCGTTGATGATCCTCGCCGTGGTCTGCGGCGCGTGGGCCCTGCAACCGCGGTTCGAATCCGGCCGCAGGGAGTTGCGATTGAACCTCGGCCGCTGGCGCGTTCAGGTGGCCCGTTCCGAGGCCCCTGCGCCGGTGCCCCGAGAGTTGACGTGACGCGGCGGGCAACGGTGTGCAATCACGACGCCGCGTCGCCGCACGCGCTGCGAACGGTCCGGGACACGGCCGCGACTTCGTCGGCCGTCAGTTCCGGGTACAGCGGTAGCGAAAGGACCTCGTCGGCGACGCGTTCCGTGACCGGAAGCGAGCCGGCGCCGAAGCCGAGGTCCCGGTAGGCCGGCATCCGATGGACGGGCCGAGGATAGTGGATGCCGTATCCGATCCCCGCCTCCTGCAAGGCGTCGATCAACCGTCCGCGATTGGACGAGCGGACGACGAACAGGTGCCACGCGTGGTCGGTTCCGGGGTCCGTCCCCGGCAGACGCACGTCCGCCCCGGCGAGGGCGTCCAAGTACCGATGGGCGATGCGCGTCCGCGCGTCGATCGCTTCGTCGAGATGGCGCAGCTTGACCCGCAGGATCGCCGCCTGGACTTCGTCCAGCCGGCTGTTGATCCCTTCCTCCCGGACCACGCGGGCCGAATCGAAGCCGTGGAAGCGGAGGCGGCGCATGCGCTGGGCCAGGTGCGGATCCCCGGTAACGCAGAGGCCGCCGTCGCCGTAGGCGCCCAGGGTCTTCGTGGGGTAGAAGGAAAAGCAGCCGATCGTCCCGAACGTGCCGACGTGCCGGCCGCCGATCCGGGCCCCGGTGGCCTGGGCACAGTCCTCGACGACCGGCAGGGCGTGGCGCGACGCGATGGCCAGGATGGCCGCCATGCCGGCGGGCCGGCCGTACAGATGCACGGGCACGATCGCCCGCGTCCGAGGCCCGACGCACCCCTCGATCCCGGCGGGGTCGAGGAGCATGGAGCGGTCTTCGATCTCCACCCAGCGGGGCACCGCGCCGACCTCGCGGATCGCGCCGACGGTCGCCGCGGCCGTGTGGGAGACGGTGATCACCTCGTCCCCCGGGCCGATGCCCAGGGCCCGCAGCGCGATGACGATCGCGTCGGTTCCCGAGCCGACGGCGACGGCCTCCTTCGCCCCGACGTACTCGGCCATCTCCTGCTCGAAGGCCTCTCCCTCCGGGCCGAGGATCAGACTGCCGGACAACAGCACGCGGCGCACGGCGTCTTCGATCTCCTCTCGGATCTGCTCGTGCCCTCGCAGATAGTCGAAGAACTGGATCATGGCCGCTGCGGGAGGTAGTGGTTCCAGTGTTGCCGGAAGAACGCGACGGTTTGCGCCAGGCCTTGGGGCAGGTCGGTCTTGGGCGTCCAGCCGGTGGAGGCCTGAAAGGCCGAGAAATCCGCGTAGTAGTCGCCGATGTCGATCGCCCGGCGCTCCGGCGGAAACGGCACGCACCCGTACTCGAACGGCGTCAGGCCGTGCAGCATCTCGACGAGTTCCAGGAGCGTGTAGGGGCGAGGGTATCCGAGGTTGAAGGAGCGGCCGTTCACGCGGTCCGACTCGCCGCAGAGCAGCAAGGCCTGCACCACGTCGTCCACGTAGTTGAAGTCGCGTCGCTGAAGGCCGTCGCCGAAGAGGTCGATCCGCTCACCGAGAAGCGCCTTGCGGAGGAAGACGCCAAGAAAACCCTTGCTGTTGCTGCCCAAGTCCATGCGCGGGCCGTAGGTGTTGGTCAGCCGGAGGCTCACGGTGCGCATCCCGTAGACGTCGTGATACAAGGTGTAGTACCGTTCGGCCGCCAGCTTGTTGATTCCGTTCACGTCGACCGGGGAGACGGGGTGGTTCTCGTCGACCGGAAGATAGCGAGGCCGTCCGTAGATCTGCCTCGTGCTGGCGAAGACGATCTTGGTGTCCTGTTCCAGGGCCCGGCACGTCTCCAGCAGCGAGAGTTGGCTGCGGCAGTTGATGTCGAGGTCGGTGGCCGGGTCGCGCATGCTGTCGAGGTGGCTCAGTTGGCCGGCGAGGCTGAACACCAGTTCCTGGCCGCGCAGGAGATGCGGCATGGTATACGGGTCGCGGAGATCGGAGTAGTTGATTCGGATACGGTCGTGCACCGGCTCCAGGTTGGCGAGTTTCGCGCCGTAGGCCGGGATCATCGAGTCGACCGCCAGCACTTCGGCCCCGCGGCGTGCCAGCTCGATGGCCAGGTTGCTGCCGATGAATCCCAGCCCGCCGGTGACCAGGACCCGCTTGCCGGCGTAGAAGTCAGGGGTTGTCCCGCTCGCGCATCCGTTCATAGCGTACTACCGACTGCGGCTTGCCGTGCAACTGGAGAAAGGCCCTGCCCACGTACTCCCCCACCGCCCCCAGCACGAAGAGTTGCATGCCTGAGAAGAACGTCAGGCATACGAGCACCGTGGGGATGCCGACGGTCACGTTGGGCGCGAAGAAGAGCTTGTCGACCACGATCGCCACCAGAAGCGGCAGGCTCAAGGCCGAGGTCGCCAATCCGGCCAGGGTCGCGCAGCGCAACGGCGCGATGGAAAAGCCGAGGAACATGTTGGACCAGAGGCTGAGCAGCCGGCGCAGGGTGTAGCCGCTGCGTCCGGAGAGGCGTTCGCGGTGCTCGACGTCGACCTGTCCCACGCGTTCGGTCGTTTGCAGGATCAGGCCGTCGATGTAGGGGAAGGGTCCGCGGTACTCGGCCACCCTGTCGGCCAGGAAACGGTTCATGACCTTGAAGCTCGACAGGTAGAGATCGGCCGGCTTCTTCAGCATCACGGTGGCGACCCGGTTGGTCAGCGCGCTGGCCAGGTTGCGGAACAGGCCGTGCCGCTTCTCGCGATACCGGCCGTAGACCACGTCGAGCCCCCGGCTGCGGATCTCCTCGACGAGGACGACGAGTTGGTCCGGCGGGTTCTGGCCGTCGTCGTCCATCGTGGCGACGTATTCGCCGGTCGTCCGCCGCACGCCCGCCAGCACCGCCGCATGCTCCCCGAAATTCCTCGCAAGCTGGACAAAGGAGACCGTATCGGGATACCGGGCGGCGAGCGACGCGCAGACGCTCTCGCTCGAATCGCGCGACCCGTCGTTGACCAGGACGATCTCGAAACGGATCGACGCCAAGGCCGCACGCACCGCCTCGACGACCGCCTCGATCGTCTGGCTTCCGTTGTAGACGGGGATCACGACGGAAAGATCGATCGCGTTCACAGACTTCCACCGGGCCACGTGCGAGCTGGTCCGACGCCGCTTTAAGAGCCTTGGGCATCGAGATGCGGGTTGCATTGTAGCCATGGCCGCGGGCGGCTGTCCAGATGGCCCCCATGGTGCGCCGGGTGGCCGGCGACTAGACTGAATCCGGTTTCACGATCTCGGGAGCGCGAGGGGTCGGCGAGAGACGCCTGCGGAGAACCGTTCCGTGCCGGGGTTCGAGGTCCTTTACGAAGACGGTCCGTGCCTGGCGGTCAGCAAGCCGTCCGGGTTGCTCACCCAGGCCCCGCCGGGAATCGACAGCCTCGAAGTCCGTATCAAGACGTTCTTGAAGGAGCGCGGGGACCTGGCCGCGGAGGTCTACTTGGGGCTTCCGCACCGGCTCGACCGACCCGTCTCCGGGGCGATGGTCTTCGGCCTGGACCGGAAGACGACGCGCCGCCTGTCGGCCCAGTTCGAAAAACGCAAAGTGCGAAAGACGTACTGGGCCTGCGTCTTCGGCGTCGTTGAGCCGGCTGAAGGCACCTGGAAGGACCACGTGCGAAAGCTGCCGGGCCGTCCCCGGGCCGAGATCGTCGGCCCCGAGCAGGTGCAGGTGCAGGAGCCCACGCTCGGCGC
>CAYSGY010000280.1:0-7540 GCA_964430315.1 uncultured Planctomycetaceae bacterium | reverse complement strand
CGAGTCCGAACAGGTGGTCGGCATGGGCATGAGTATACGTCACGGCATGGACTAAGCCGAGCCGCTCGCGCACAAGCTGAATCCGCAACTCGGGGGTCGTGTCCACCAACAGGTTGCCCTGGGGCAGCCCGAGGGCCACGGCACAACGGGTCCGCTGATTCCTGGGGTTGGGACTCCGGCACGTGGCACAACCACACCCAATCAGGGGGACGCCGTGGGAAGTCCCGGTCCCGAGGAACACCAACTGTCCGGAGATATCGATGCTAGTCGGGACGTTTGGCAAGTCAAACTCCGCAGACAAGGCAGAACACCAAACACACGCAGTCTACAGGAGCAACACACTGCGGGCAATCTGTAGGGCGGACCGAACGGAGTGAGGCCCGCCGTCTGGGCGAGAGAGGCTCCTGGCGGGCGTCGCTTCGCTCCGTCCGCCCTACGACTGCGGTACCGCTCCATCCGCCGTGCGGCTTCGAGCTTTGCTGCGTGCCACAGGCATCATTCTACCGGGGGGAGAGCACAGGATCAACCGTTATTGACCATCCCCGCGGGTGCCTATAAACTGCCTATTTGAAAAGCGTTGCGCTTTGACTTACGAACAGGAGCGAACCCGCGCGGGCTCCGAGGGGTTCGCAGTGTCTTTTCGTGCCGGCGATCCGGCGAAACGGCCATGGACGTTCTTGATCAGATTTGGGATCTCGCAACCACCGTTTTCGGCGGTATCGGACGGGGTGTCGAGCGTGGGGTGACCAGCGTATTCGGCTCCTCCAACGCCCGGTACCTCAAGAGGCTCCAACCCAAGGTGGCGGCGATCGGGGCCCGGGAGCCGATCTGCCAGCAGATGACCGACGCCGAGCTGCGGGAGCAGACCGACAAGTTCCGCAAACGGCTGGCAGCGGGCGAGACCTTGGACGACCTGTTGATTGAGGCCTTTGCGGTCTGCCGGGAGATGGGGCGTCGCGTGCTGGGGATGCGGCATTTCGACGTTCAGCTTCTGGGCGGCATGGTGCTCCACTCCGGCGCGATCGCGGAGATGGTCACCGGCGAAGGGAAGACGCTCGTGGCCACCCTGCCGGCTTACCTGAACGCGCTGGAGGGCAAGGGCGTCCACGTGGTGACGGTGAACGACTACCTTGCCCGGCGCGACCGCGAGTGGATGGGCCCGCTCTACATGGCGCTGGGGCTCTCGATCGGGGTCATCCAGCACAACTCTTCCACGGCGGAGCGGCAGGCGGCGTACTCAAGCGACATCACCTACGGCACGAACAATGAGTTCGGGTTCGACTACCTGCGCGACAACATGCGCCCGGCGGCCCGGGGCGACGATCGCTTCCCCAAGGAATGGCAGCAGGTGCAGGGCCCGTTGCACTTCGCGATCGTCGACGAGGTCGACAACATCCTCATCGACGAGGCCCGGACGCCGCTGATCATCTCCGGCCCGGCCCACGACGACATCGACCGCTATCGTCGTGCCGACCGGCTCGCCCGGCAGTTGAAGCGGGGCGTCCACTTCGAGGTGAACGAGAAGGAGCACAGCGCCCATCTCACCGACGACGGCGTGCGGCGTGCGGAGGAGCTGGCCGGCGTGGAGAGTTTCTACACGGCCGGCAACATGGAGTGGCCGCACCTGATCGACAACGCCCTGAAGGCCCACCATCTCTACAAGCGCGACGTGAACTACATCGTCAACCAGGAAGGCGAGGTGGTCATCGTCGACGAGTTCACGGGACGCCTGATGCCGGGCCGGAACTGGAGCGACGGATTGCACCAGGCGGTCGAGGCCAAGGAAGGGGTCCGCATCAAGGAAGAGAACCAGACCCTCGCCACCATCACCCTCCAGAACTATTTCAAGCTGTACGACAAGGTCTGCGGCATGACCGGTACGGCCATGACCGAGGCCGGGGAGTTCTGGAAGATCTACAAGCTCGACGTCATCTCCATCCCCACCAACAAGGTGCTGAAGCGCGTCAATCACCCCGACGTGATCTTCCGCTCCGAGCGGGAGAAGTACGTCGCGATCGTCGACGAGATCGAGCGGTTGCACAAGTGGGACGTGCTCAAGCTCGATCGCGACACGGAGACGTTCGGCACGATCGTGCGCGAGACCGAGGAAGCGATTGAGTTCCTGCCCAAGGGCGAGAAGCAGAAGGAAACGGTCCCCCGCTCCCAGGTCCTTTCGGTCGAACGCAGGGGAAGGCCGATCCTTGTCGGCACGGTCTCCATCGAGCGGAGCGAGATGATCGCCGGGATGCTGGAGAAACGCGGCATCAAGCACCAGGTGCTCAACGCGAAGCACCACCAGCGCGAGGCGGAGATCATCGCCCAGGCCGGGCGCAAAGGCGCCGTGACCATTGCCACGAACATGGCCGGGCGCGGCACCGACATCATCCTCGGGGGCAATCCGGAGGCCATGGCCTGGGCCCTGCTCCAGGACAAGTACCCGACGCGCCTCGACGTCCCCCGCGAGGAATGGGACGGCCTAGTCAACGAGATCGAGAAGCGCGAGCAGATGAAGGCCGAGGGGCGCGAGGTGGCCTCGATGGGCGGGCTGCACATCCTCGGCACCGAACGGCACGAGGCGCGACGGATCGACCTTCAGCTCCGCGGTCGTTGCGGGCGGCAAGGCGACCCGGGCAGCAGCCGCTTCTACCTGTCGCTGGAAGACGACCTGATGCGGATCTTTGCCGGCGAATGGGTCAAGAACATCCTGACCCGCCTCGGCATGCAGGAAGGCCAGGCGATCGAAAGCCGGATGGTCTCCCGCCGCATCGAGGGCGCCCAGAAGAAGGTCGAGGAACGCAACTTCGAGGTCCGCAAAAACCTGCTCGAATATGACGAGGTCATGGACGAGCAGCGAAAACGAGTCTACGGCTACCGCCAGAAGATCCTCAACGGGGCCGATTGCCGCGAACTGCTCCTCGCCATGATCCACGGGGAAATCGACCGGCACCTCGATCAGTTCCTCGCGGGCGACTACGGCACGGGGTCGTTCAGCGAGTGGGTGGGTAAGCAGCTCGGCGTCGAGTTCGACGCCCGCGATTTCCGCGGCATGGACTTCACCTCCGCGGAGAACTATGCCCGCGATACCGCCGAACGCGCGGCCGAGACCCAGGTCTTCGAGATCGTCGAAGAGAACCTCCCGGGCGACGAAGACCCCGAGGAATGGAACTGGGAGGCCCTGGCCAAGGCCGCCAACGTCCGCTGGCATCTCAACCTCCGCGACCGCGATCTGAAGCGACTCGGACGCGAGGGCGTCGGAGAGCTGTTGATCGAGAAGGCCCACGAGGCGATCCAGACGACCGACCTTTCGGAAGGGGCCAGGTTTCTCGATCCCGATTTCGGATTGCTCATGGCCTGCGCCTGGGTCAAGCACAAGTTCGCCATCGCGCTGGAGTTCGACGAGGTCCGCGCCCTGGAGCCGCAAGGCCTGAGGCAGCTCGTCCGCTCCCGGGCCGAGCGGGCCTACGAGGAGAAGGAAGTCGAGTTCCCGGTGATGGCCGGGCTCTATCACTTCACGATGAAGGACTCCTCCGGCCACAAGCGATACGACCGCGACAAGCTGGTCGAGTGGGCCAAGGAGCGGTTCGGCGTGGAACTCTCGGTGGAGGACCTCCGCAACAAGCAGCGGCACGAGGTCCACGCACTGCTGATCCAGCACAGCCGCCGGGCGGTCCAGTCGGCGCGGCAAATCATCGAGGAGGCCCGGCGGCGCGTCGAGGAAGTCCTCGCGGCCACGGCAAACGGCGATCCGCACGCCGGAGCCGGAAATGGCGAGCTGAGTTCTCTTTCCGAGTGGCTCCGCCAGAACGCCCAGTGCGACCTTCCCGCAGACGAACTGGCGCAACTCCGGCCCGACCAGTTGAAGAGCCGGATCGCCGACGCCCTGGCGGAGCGTTTCCGCCCGGAGATGCGGCGGCTGGAACGGACCCTCTTGCTCGACATCCTCGACGCCGCCTGGAAGGACCATCTCCTGGTGATGGACCACCTCCGCTCGAGCATCGGGCTGCGCGGCTACGCCCAGGTCGATCCCAAGGTGGAGTACAAGCGGGAAGGGATGAAGACCTTCGAGACGATGTGGGACACGGTCGGCCAGCGCGTGACCGACCTGATCTACCGCGTCGAGCAGCTCAGCGAGAGCTTCATCGGCTCGACCTGGAAGGAGAGCGAGGCGAAGCACGAGTCGGCCCCGTCCACGAGCGAGATCGCCCAGCAACAGCAGGCCGCCATCGACGGCACCCAGGCCGATCACAAGCCCGAGCCAATCCGGATTCGCGAGCCCCGCGTCGGCCGCAACGACCCCTGCCCCTGCGGCAGCGGCAAGAAGTTCAAGCAATGCTGCGGCCGGGGGAAGTAGGAAGTAGGAAGTAGGAAGTGGGGAGAGGGGAGAGGGGAGGCCGAAGCGATTGGGTGGCATGCCGTCACTCGGCGCAGCCGAGGGTCGGCATGGAAGCCGCCAGAAGGTCTCCATCCGTCATCACGTTTGTACGTTCATGTTGCCGGAAAGGACTCCGGTGGTGCCGTATCTGATCAACCTGGTCTACGTATTGGTGATTCTTCTGGCCTTTCCCTGGCTCCTCTGGCAGGCGATTCGCAAGGGGAAGTACCGGGAAGGATTCGCGGCCAAGTTTCTCGGCCGCGTGCCGCGGCGGGAGTCGGAGGGGCCGTGCGTGTGGCTTCACGCGGTGAGCGTCGGCGAGGTGAACCTGCTCGCGCCGCTGCTGGCGGCGATGGCCCGGTGCAGGCCGGATTGGCAGTGCGTCGTTTCGACCACGACCATGACCGGCATGGCCCTGGCCAAGAAGAAGTACCCGGGCCACCTGGTCTTCTACTGCCCATTGGATTTCAGTTGGGCCGTGCGTGCGGCGATGCGGCGGATCCGGCCCGACCTGCTCCTCCTGGCCGAGACCGAGCTTTGGCCGAACTTGATTCGCGCGGCCCGGGAAGCAGGGGCCCGGGTGGCGGTGGTGAACGGGCGGCTGAGCGACCACAGCTTCCACGGCTACTTGCGCGTCCGGCCGTTGGTGGCCCGGCTGCTCCGGCAGATCGACCTGATCGCCGTGCAGGACGAGGCCTACGCCGAGCGATTCCGTCGCCTGGGCGCCGGGCCCGGGACGATCGCTGTGACGGGCTCGATGAAATACGACGGGGCCCAGACCGACCGCAACAACCCCGCCTCCGAGCGTCTGCGACGCCTGGCCGGGTTCTCGCCTGAGGACCTGGTGTTCCTCGCCGGCAGCACCCAGGAGCCCGAGGAAGCGGCGGCCCTGGCGACGTTCCGTGCCCTGAAGGACACCTGGCCCCGATTGCGACTGGTGCTGGTTCCCCGTCATCCCGATCGCTTCGAGTCCGTAGCCCGTCTGCTCGACGACTCCGGCCTGCCGTGGCAGCGGCGAAGCGGACTGGAGGAGGCGGCGGGGGTCGGAGGCGAGGGTTCAGGGTTCAGGGTTCAGGGTCTCCCAACTCCCAACCCCCAACTCCCAACTCCCAACCCCCAACTCGCAACCCCCAACTCCCAACCCCCAACTCCTAACCCCCAACCCCCAACCTCGCATCCTCCTGGTCGATACCGTTGGCGAGTTGGGAGCGTGGTGGGGGACGTCGCATATTGCGTTCGTGGGCGGGAGTTTTGGCAACCGGGGCGGGCAGAACATGATCGAGCCGGCGGCCTACGGGTCGGCCGTATGCTTCGGCCCGAATACGTGGAACTTCCGCGATATCGTGGCCACCATGCTCCAGCACGAGGCCGCCGTGACGGTGCGCACGCCCGAGGAACTCACGGAGTTCGTCCGCCATTGCCTCGCCGAACCCAAGTTCGCCGCCACCCTCGGGGCCCGCGCTCGGGATCTCGTCGCCGGTCAGTTGGGCGCCACCGACCGGACCCTCAGCCACCTGATTGCGTTGGTGGAAACCAGGCCCTCGGCCAGCCGGCACGGACCGCTAGCCGCGTGAGGGATCGCCGGGGGTGGGTTCCGGCTCGGGGATGACGATCTGGTCGGGTGGGATCTCCACCACTTGTCCGTCGCGCCACACCACCAGCGGAAAACCCAGTTGCTTGTGCCGAATCGCGGCTTGTCGGGCGGCCTCCGACATCGCGGCGTCGATCTTCGTTCCGTCGCGCATCAGGGCACGGATGTCCTTTGGATCCTCAGCGTTCACGCGCGTACCTCTCGCAGATGCTCTTCCAGATACCCGGATCGAGAAGATGGGTCGTCAGGCCCCGTTCGCCGGTCGCAACGAGACGCATGGTGCCCTCCGAGGTATTATCGTACACGCGCCACGTACGGGCCATCGGTTGGTAGAGGGCAAAGAAGTTGCGGAGTCCAGCGTGATATCGTCTACGAATAGTATCCTCGGGAATGCCGTGGCCTCCCATGCGTACGCGATCGGCCACACGGCGCACGGCGAGATCGTCGCTGGCGAGCCATAGGTAGAAGAGATGCACGTCGTAGCCGACTCGCACCAACCCCGCAAGCCACGGGGCGAACGAACGGCTCGCCAGCGTGGTCTCGAAGGCAAAGCTCCGGCGATTGGCCGCCAGTTCCTTCAGCCGTGCCATCATCACCCTGCCAGCCGCCAAGGCCGCCCGCTCCGGGGCAAATCCTGCCAAGCCCTGCGCGATCAGATCCGCATTGACGTACTGCACAACCCCGAGAGTCTCCCGCAATAGGGTGGGGGCGCAGGTGGTCTTGCCAGCGCCGTTTGGCCCCGCAAGCACAATCACCGACGGATTGCTGACCGACTCAGTCAACATTGTCTCCTGCGGGCTTTCTGATAATCTAGTGTCACCCACGATCCGCTCGGACGGCGGTGAACGAATTCGACGGGAATACCCCACGACAAGAGGGTTTGACTACGCGAGGTTTCCTTGCGGGCTTGGGTCAGGATTGTCTAGAATATACGCTCAATTGTCTCGGCTCAAAAGGGTCTGTAAGGAGGACGGTTCCGTGGCGAAGGGGAAGTACCTGTTCACGAGCGAGGCGGTCAGCATGGGGCACCCGGACAAGCTGGCCGATCAGATTTCCGACGGCGTATTGGACGCCCTGTTCGCCAAGGACCCGATGAGCCGCGTCGCGTGTGAGACGATGGTGACGACCGGCATTGCGATCGTGGCCGGGGAAATCACCACCAAGGCGGTCATCGACTACGCGGCGGTGGCGCGGGACGTGATCGAGAAGGTCGGCTATGTCGACGACGAGATGGGCATCTGTGCCCGCACCTGCGCGGTCATGCTCTCCCTGGACCGGCAGAGCCCCGACATTGCCCAGGGGGTGGACGCCAACGAGCAGTCGGGCAAGGAGGTCGGGGCGGGCGACCAGGGACTGATGTTCGGCTACGCGGTGGACCACACGCCGGAGTTGATGCCGCTGCCGATCGCCCTGTCGCACCAGATCCTGGCCCGGCTCACCGCGCTGCGGCAGAAGGGCGACGTGGCGTGGATCCGGCCCGACAGCAAGAGCCAGGTCACGGTGCAGTTCGACGACGACCGGCCGGTGCGGATCGACACGGTTGTCGTTTCCACGCAGCACAGCCCCGACGTCAGTCA
>CAYSGY010000279.1:0-7580 GCA_964430315.1 uncultured Planctomycetaceae bacterium | reverse complement strand
CAAGACGATCCTCCAGGACGTCAAGGTCTTTGCCGTCGACAACAGTTGGGAGGCAGCCACGGGTGGAGAGAAGTCGGTGGTCGCCAGGACGATTTCGCTGCTGGTCACCCCGCCCCAGGCGGAGCAGGTGACGCTGGCTTGCGAGATGGGGCAAGTTCGCCTGGTGATGCGCAGCCCCGACGACAAGGAACAAGTCAAGGTGGATGGCACGCGTGCCAGCGACGTGTTGCTCGGGGCAGGCGGTGGCACCGACCGGAGCCTCGGGTCGGCGGCAACGGTCGGATCGAGCCAGAGCAAGTCCAATGCGATGGCCGGACTCCTCGGCCTCTTGAACTCGCAGAAGGACCAGAAGGCGTTGCTCAGGAGTGTCCAGTCTGCGGCCTCGCGTGCGCCGGCCAAGAGTGCCGACGTTTTCACGGTCCGCGTTCTCGCGGGCTCTCAAGCCACGGACACGGTCCTGGAGGCGACCGGCGACGCGAAGTCGGCGGCCGTATCGGACACGAGTTTCCTCCACTGGCGACAGAGCACGTCGTCGCCAGATGCGTCGCCGTCGCCGAGTGCGTCGTCGCCCGATGCGTCGCCACCGACGACGACGGAGGCGGCCGCCACGAAGGCGTCCGAGGCGCCGCCTGCCGGCGCTCCGTCGCCCGACCACGGCGGCGAGGCCACCCCGGCCAAGCCCAAGAAGACCAAGTCAGTGGACGACTGACGCACACGAGGATGTCACGGATGACACGCTTCTCACCCTGGTGGATCGTGGCCGGCCTGGTTCTCGCGGCCCCGCTCGCGGCGGCCGGCGACGGCCCGAAGGCCAACATGCCACGCCAGCAGTCGCCGCAACCCCAGGCCCAGGCCACGGCGGGACCGATCGTCCACATCGTCCGTGCCGGGGAAAAGCTGGAGATGGTGATCAACACCAGCCGGATTCTGACGCTCCAGCAGAAGATCCCGCAGGCCATGGTCAACAACCCCGATCTGCTCACGCTCACGCCGCTGTCGCCCAACCAGTTTCAGGTGTCGGCCAAGAAGGCCGGGATGACGCAAGTCAACCTCTGGGACGAAAAACAGCAGATCTACACCGTCGACGTGGTGATCACGGGCGACGCCCGGGAACTGATGTCGCTGCTGTCCAGCGAGTTTCCCTCGGCCGCGATCAAGGTCCGGCCCGTCGCCAGCGGCGTGCTCGTGTCCGGATACGTCGACCGGCCGGAGGACGTGGATCGAATCAAGCAACTCGCCGAGGAGTACTATCCGAAAGTCATCAACAACATCACGGTGGCGGGCGTTCAGCAAGTCCTTCTGCACATCAAGGTCTACGAGGTCTCGCGGACCAAGCTACGGCAGTTGGGCTTCGATTTCATCCAGTTGTCGGCAGCGGGCAGCTTCGTCGGATCGAGCATTAGCGGCATTCTCGCCGGCGGCGGTTCCACAGCCGTGTCGGGGGCTTCGACGTTCGCCTTCCAGGCGGTTGACGGAGGCAGCAGCTTCTTCGGCGTCCTGAATGCCTTGCGGCAGAACGATCTGGCCAAGATTCTCTCCGAGCCGACCCTGGTAGCCCAGAGCGGGCGGCCGGCCTACTTCCGCGTCGGCGGCGAAATCCCCTACAGCGTTTCCCAGGGCCTCGGAGCGGTCTCGATCGAGTGGAAGAACTACGGGACCCGACTCGACTTCGTCCCCTTTGTCCTCGGGAACGGACGGATTCGGCTGGAAGTCCGGCCCCAGGTCAGCGAGGTCGATAACACGCGGAGCACCGTCAACGGCGTCCCGGCCATCAAGATACGCGAGTCGGACACGGGCGTGGAGCTTGATGCGGGCCAGACCCTCGCGATCGCCGGACTGGTGCAGACCCGCGTTGAGGCCCAGAACCGTGGGCTCCCCTGGATCTCCGAGGTGCCTTACCTCGGGGCCCTGTTCCGCCGCGTGAAGGAAGAGAACAACGAGATCGAGACCCTGATCCTGGTGACGCCGGAGATCGTTGAGGCCCTCAATCCGCACGAGGTTCCTCCAACTCTTCCCGGCGAGAACTCGAGCAGTCCCGGCGACTGGCAGCTCTACATGCTCGGGAAACTCGAAGTGGCCAATCGCTGCCCCGTCGATGGGTTCGAGACCATCCCCTCCGAACAGATGCAATACTCGAGCGGGGCCGGGACAGGAAACGGCCCGGACAACCGGCATAACCCCTCGATTTCGCCGCATCCGGGTGCCAGCCCCGTCACTGCGGACAGAGGGGCTGGCCTTCCGGGCTTCCAGGGGCCGATTGGTTACGACAAGGGAGACTGATTTCTCCCCCTGAGGCCCCCTTCGCGCCCGCTATGACCACCGTCCTTCGCCTGGCGATCGTCGATCCGAACGACAGTTCCCGCGAGACGCTCAAGAGCGCCTTGCTCGGGATGGATATGGTCTGGCTCGAGGCGGAATGCTCGCGTTACGAGTTTTTCGCCGACGTCGTGGGACAGACGAGTCCCGACATCGGGATCGTCTCCCTCGACAGCGACCCCTCCAAGGGCCTTGAACTCGTAGGCCGTTTGGTCGAGTCGTCGCCGGATTGCGCCATTCTCGTCGTCAGCTCCTCCACCGATGGGAACTTGATTCTTCAGGCCATGCGGGCCGGGGCCAAGGAGTTCCTTACCCAGCCGGTCCGGATTGAAGACCTGGCCGGCGCGTTGGCGAGGATCGGGGAACGCCGCTTGGGGAAGGGTGAGAAGCGGGCCCGGGTCAGCCAGGTGATCGCCGTGGCCGGGGCGATCGGGGGAGTTGGGACGACCAGCCTCGCCGTCAACCTGGGATGCGCGCTGGCCAAGTCGGCGAAGAACTCGGTGGCCCTGATCGACCTGGATCTATGCTTGGGCGATGCCGACGTCGTCCTCGACGCGATCCCCGATTACACCCTGGTGGATGTCGCCCAGAACGTCACCCGGCTCGATTTCACGCTGCTCAAACGGTCCTTGACGAAACACGCCTCGGGGCTCTACTTGCTGCCCCGTCCGGTGCAGATTGAAGATAGCCGGCTGGTGACGCCGGAGGATCTTCAGCGGGTGATCGGGTTGATGAAGGCGACGTTCACGCACCTGGTGGTGGACCTCTCGAAAGGCTATACCGCCGTCGACATGGTCGCGCTGGAAATGGCCACGCAGATTCTCCTGGTCACCCAGCTCGACCTCCCCTGCTTGCGGAACGTCGTCCGGCTCATGATGTCGTTCAACGAGATGAAGGGGCTGGCCGACAAGGTGAAGATCGTCGTGAACCGCGTCGGTCTCGACACCGGCCAGATTACCTTGAAGAAGGCCCAGGACACGATCGGACGCGAGATCTTCTGGCAACTCCCCAACGACTACCGCACGATGATCGAGGTCCGGAACAACGGCGTGCCGCTCATCGAGCATTGCCCCAAGGCGGCGATCACGCAGTCGATCATCGCCCTGACGGAAGCGATCTTCTCCGAAGGAAAAGGGCAGGCCGCCGAAGAGTCGCCGAAGGCGTCCGGGCTCGGAAGGCTCTTCGGCCTCTGGCCGGCCAAGAGCGGCAAATCCTAACACCGATGGTCCATCGCCAAACACTAGCCCGAAATGCTAGCGAGGGAGGGGCAACGAGTTACCCTTGCTTGCGCTTCGGGCGGGTGTGACACCGAAGATCCCATGCCCGCAAGTGTTCAGTGGAATGAAGTGTGAAAAGGGGAAGGGCAAGAAACCGTGCCCTGATCGCACAACTCTGAATGGAAACCCTCTCCTCTTCTTCCCCCTTTTCCCCTGCTCTTTCCTTTTCCCTTCTCCTCTTCCTGCAACTTCATACGACTGAAGTGTTACCCGTGCCCGACTTCGTGCAGCAACGTCACAGGCCGCCCTCGTCGCTGGAGCGGCCGCGCGAACTCGTGGTGGCCTGCCCTCCCATGCGAAGCAACGTGAACTTGTCCCGGATCGTCCGCGCCGCCGGATGTTGCGGCGTCCGGCGCGTCCTCTGTTGCGGCAATGCCCGCGTCTTGCCCGAGATCGCCCGGGAGACCGGCCCGTCGCTCGTAATCGAGTCCCACCGCACGTTGCCTCCGGTGCTGGCGAAGCTCCGTGCGGAGGGGTATCAGTTGGTGGGCCTGGAACAGACCACGGGCGCCGAATCGTTGTACGAGTTCGCGTTCCAGCGACGAACCGCCCTGGTGGTCGGCAACGAACGGCTCGGGATCGAACCCGACGTGCTGCGTCTCATGGATCGGGTCGTAGAAATCCCCGTCTACGGCCTCCCCTACGCGCACAACGTGGCCGTGGCCACGGCCATCGCCCTCTACGAATACTGCCGCCAGTACCCCGCGGGATGAACCGGGGTGGCCGCCTCTGAACCACGATCGCAGACGAGGCGAACAGAGAAGAGGAACTCGTACATCCCTTCGATTCCTGTTGGCTCGCCCAGAGTTCCAAAGGAACCGGATTTCGGGTGGCCATCAAGATCCCGGCCCGTGCTCTTGCCCCCCTCCCGCTGGTCCGGTACGCTCTTGAACGGATGGTCGTTAGGCAGGCGACCTCGCCCCCAACCCCCAACCCCCAACCCCCAACCCCCAACCCTGTCTCGCTGCCATGCTCGGCTGTCATGAGTTCTGCGGCTACTATGAGTGGACCTTCCATTATGTGCGCAGGCGTTGGGGCCAGGCCGGGGTCGATCGCCTCTGGGCCGAGGCGATCGGCAACGAGAGCCAGCGGCACTACATCGAGGCCGCCCAGCAGGATGGGCTGGCCGGCCTCTACCGCACCTGGGTCAAGACCGGCGAAGACGAGAGCTGCGACTGGACCTTCACGCTCGACGAGGCCCACAACGTCCTCCGTTGTGACATGCGACAGTGCCCCAGCAAGGGTTTCCTGCTGGCCCACGATCTCAATGCCGACGAGGATTATTGCGACCACTGCGTGGGCTGGATGATGCCCCTGTTGGACCAAGTGGGCGTGGAGGTCTGGCAGCACGAGCACAATCACTGCGGCCAGTGCTGGACGACGATGCGAGCGAAGGACCGGCCTTCCAAACCCCTGGAACTGGAAATTGATATTCGCCGCGACCCACGATGGAATTGCGGCTCTCTGGATCGGTGGGAACACAACCGCAAGCAGCCGCTGCTGCCGGATGCCGGCCATGCCACGGATCCGTGCGACGCGCTGGCCGGATGGTTCACCGGAGCGGATCGTCTCGTCGTGATCGGCGAAGGCGAGGACGCCGGGCCCGCGTCCGGTAGCCTGCGGGGCGGCGCCGGCCTGATGGCCGGTCGGGCCTACCTTGCCCGCGGCGACCTCGGATTGCACCCGTTGGGCGTCCTCGTCGAGTCGGAAGGGACCGACCTTGAATCCCTGTCCGAACGCCTCCTCCACACGCCCGCCGCCCGCCGCCCGGTCCTCTTGCACGCCTATCTTCCCCGCTCGCCGATGCTCGACTTCGTCGGCCACGGCCTGCCCCGCCCGTTGCCGATCCTGCCGCTGCTGATCCGCACCGGGAAATACGTCCATCAGCCCGGCGGCCGCGAGCCGTCGCCCAAGGCCCTACTCGCGGCCCTGGCCGAGGCACTCGGGAAGTGAGGTCGTTCACTCGCCCGTCGGCTCCCCTCGACGGCGGAACGTCCAGACATGGACGATGCGCACGGAGGATAAACGCGGTTCAACCAGGAAGACCAGACCCAAGGGCGGGAGGAACATCACGCGACGGCCGCCGGCGCGTGATTCGCCGTGGTTTTCGGGGTCTTCACGGAGAAGCCCGCCCGCCGCCTCGGCGGCGGTATTGATCGCTGCGCGTTGCCGGGAATCGGCCGCCATCCATGCTTCAGCCAGTTCATCGAGTGCGGCCTGCGTCCATGCCACCTGGAACATCAGAGCTTCTCCAGGTAACTCAGAACCTCGGCCGTCGTATACGTCTTCTCGTCCGCTTGCGATCGGCGCAAGAGTTCCTCGTCGCTCACCTGGGGCTCCAGAGGTTCACAGTCCGAGAGATCGGGGACAGGAACAACCCGAGCGACCACGTGCCCCGATTCGTCGCAGAGTTCCAGAGGTTCGTTCAGGTCGTGAAGCCTGCTTCGCAAGGCAGCATCGACGATCACTCGCGTCATGGCCATCACCTTGGTTGGAGATGCAAAAACCTCTCTTCCGCCATCGGTATTCTACCCCGCTCGCAACGGCCAGGGCAACGATTTCTCCCGGAAGCGAGCTATAGGCTGAGCCCGTTTCGCCGCCCGCTCGCCCCAGCCACGCGCTACTTCCCGCAGTAGTCGATGGTCCGCGCGATCTCGCTCTTGAGGTCCTGGCGGCGGACGATGCGGTCGATGAAGCCGTGCTCCAGGAGGAACTCGCTCGTCTGGAAGCCCTTGGGGAGCTCGATGCGGATGGTCTCGCGGATGGTCCGCGGGCCGGCGAAGCCGATGAGGGCTTTCGGCTCCGCGAAGATGACGTCGCCCAGCGCGGCGAAGCTCGCCGCCACCCCGCCCATCGTGGGATTGGTGAGCACCGAGATGAACAGCCCGCCGGCCTGATCGAGCCGGGCCAGCGCGGCGGAGACTTTGGCCATCTGAATGAGCGAGAGCATGCCTTCGTGCATGCGGGCGCCGCCGCCGGAACCGGAGATGATGATCAGCGGCAATTGCTGCTCGGTGGCCCGTTCGATCGTCCGCGTGAGCTTCTCGCCGACCACCGAGCCCATACTGCCCATGAGGAAGGAGGAGTCGGTCACCCCGAACGCAACCCTCCGGCCGCGGACCATGCCGGCGCCGACGACGGCGGCGTCGCGGAGCCCGGTCCGCTGCTGTTCCTTCTCGAGCCGCTCCTTGTAGGGCTGCTTGTCGACGAACTCGAGGGGGTCGGTCGGCGCGAGTTCTGCGTCCCACTCCTCAAACGTGCCCTCATCGAGCGTCTGGCGGATTCGCTCCTGGGCGGGGACGTACCAGTGGTAATCGCATTCGGGGCAGACCCCGAGCCGCTTCTCCGCTTCCTTGCGGAAGATGGTCTGGTTGCAGCCGGGACAGCGCTTCCACAACCCCTCGGGAACGCCCCGCTTGGGGTGCTTGACCATGTTCCGCCAGTTGTTTGAATCAGGGCGATCGGACGACATGGAAACAAGAGACTCTCAAGTGAGGTTTCGCAATGACGGGAGGGCGAGGCTCCTGCCGAGCCTGCTTCCATCGCACGTATTCGCGGGTCAATGACGGCTCGGCAGGAGCCTCGCCCTCCCAGCATCACGCATCGTCATCTGGAGACAGCCCAGCCATCCGCTCCGTCGTGGAACAAGAAAGGCTGCGGCTCGTGAGTGGGTCAGCCGCTGGGAACCGGAGTGGGACTCGCCGTAACGTGCTCCCAACGGCCGTGCTCCTCAAGGGCCTTCCAAAGATCCCCAATTTCCCCGTGACCGAAGAACCGACGGACCAGAGTCGCCAGAGGCTCCTGCGCGACCACCGCAATCACCCCCTCCTTGTGACGCTTCACCAGCCTGGTCATGGCGGAATCAACACGCTCGGCCGCGTCGAAAAGCATCTCGCCTTCCGGGGGGCATACGTGCTCCGGATGCTCCTGCCACTGCCGGTAGACCTTCGGCTGCTTCAAACGGACGTCTTCGATGAGGATTCCCTG
>CAYSGY010000278.1:0-7604 GCA_964430315.1 uncultured Planctomycetaceae bacterium | reverse complement strand
AGCCGAGGGGTTCCTGGAACTCGGGATGCCCCAAAAGGCCCTGGAGAATCTCGATCGTTTGGGGGGAGACGAGAATCTGGGCCCCCACGGCCTGTTCCTTCGTGGGGAAGCGCTCAGGGAACTCGCTCGCCACGGAGAGGCCCTCCCCGTCCTGAAGAAGGCCGCGGAGGGCATGCCGGGGGTGATCGAGGTGCTGCTATCGCTCGCCTGGTGTTACAAACGAACCGGACGGATGGATGCCGCGATCGAGTCGATGGAGAAGGCCCTGGAAACGGAGCCGCGCCGGGCGTTGTTGCACTACAACCTGGCCTGCTATCTGAGCCTGGCGGGAAACAAGCCCCAGGCCCTGGCCCATCTTTCGCGGGCCTTCGAGCTGGAATCGGACTACCGCACGCTGGTCGACAGCGAGCCCGACTTCGACCCCCTCCGCTCCGACCCCGACTTCCAGTCGCTGTTGGGTCTGGGCGTGTGAAGGTGCGTAGTCCCCGCGGCCTCTCCCTCGCTTGCGCTTCGGGCTACTGTTTGGCCATGAATAATCCGGGTTAGAACTGGACCGCGAGGCCCGCCACTCCGCCGTGCAGGAGCAGGTCGCCGTTGTGCTTGGCGGTGGACAAGGCGGGGATGTCGACGATATTGGCGGGGATCTGATGGTCGGCCAGGCCGATGCCGGTCGCCACCACCAAGCGATATCCAATGAAGGCCGACCACCGGGGATGGAACCTCCACTCGACGCCCGTGTCGATCTGAGTGAGGCACGAGAAAACGTCCTTGTCGGCACGGACCGGATAGCTGCCGGTCACGCCGCTGGCAGCGGTGGGCGTCGCCGCCGTGCCGTCGCCCCGCACGGCAAGGAAGTCCCCCACGATGTGGTTGTTGTAGATGCCGAATTTCGGCGCGAAGTAGACGCGGAACATGCTCCCGAGGTGACACCCGGCGTCGAACCCGATCTGGCCGCCGATGAGCGTATTGCGGATCCGTTCTTGAAGGTAGGCCTCGTCGAGGCCGCCGCGCCCTCCCCAACTTCCCCCGTTGGCCAGCGAGCCGAATCCGAGTTCCTCCTCGAACACGAAGTAGCGGGGACCGGCGATCAAGGCGATGTCGAACGGGGAGCAAGAGCCGGGAGTATCGCCGCCGGACCAGCAGACGAGACTGACTTCCGCGTTCTGTACCTGGTTCTTTCGCCACAGGCGGTGTTCGGAGGCCGTGTTGAAGAAGTAGTCGCCGCCCGTGCCGCCGAACTCGATTCCGTTGACCACCAACGGCGTGCTCAGCGTGTTGGCCGGCACGAGCGAGGATGCGGCGAAGCCGTCGCCGCCCTGGAAGCCGTCGACGGCCCACCAGCCCCCCTCAATCGCCCAGCGGCGCCCCGGTCCGAAACGGACGCCGACCTTGCCCTCGTACCCGCCGCGCCAATCGACCTCCGCGTCGGTCGTCTGCATCAGCATGTGGTTCGGAAAATTGCCGGTCTTGTACGTGGTGGCGACTCCGTTGGCATTGGCGCGGGTCATCATGAGCCCGTTGCCCGAGACGTACCACATCGGCTGGTAGCACTGCGGGTCCTCGAACCCACCGACGGGGCCCGAGCAGGAGTCGCCACAGCCCGGGCCCCCGCATCCGGCCCCGGACGCGATTCCCGGATACGGCGTCGGCTGGGGCGATGAGGCGTCGGGCGACATGGATCCGAGCGTGCCGTTGGAAACGGAAGCCGCCCCCGGAGAAATCGTGGCCATGGTGCGGCCTGCGTGGCCGGAATCGTCGTTCCCGGCAAATGCCGAAGTCGATTGCCCCGGCGCGGTGCCCGACCAGCCGGGACGCGAGGCCACGGCCGCGGTCCGTGAATACGGCCGGGAGGCCGGTTGGGCGGGCGCCTGGTACTGGGACTGCACGGGTCCGTATCCACTCGACGAGCCGAGAGGTGCGTTCGGCGATCCCGACTGGACTGCCCCCGGGTGGAGCCGGACCATTTCGGGGGCCCCGTAAAGACCCTGTGCCCATACGGGCGAAGAGGCCCCCGCCAGGATGGTGACTATCCCCCAAACATGGAAACGGCTCATTGCTCGACTCCGTTCGATACAAGTCCACTTCATTGCATCGTCTGTGCCTTCCGGCAGAATTGGCAAATTCGTCGCGTTCGGACCTGAAATTGCGCAAGTGTTCAGCCGAATGACGTCCGAAAAGGGGAAATGTCTAAGGGTGTGAGAAAGGAAAAGGGGGAAAGGGGGAAAATGGGAAAAGAGGTTTTTGGGGATGTTGGCGACCTCAATCAGGAAACATGCCCTTTCCCACTTCTCCCTTTTTCCCTCTTTTTCCTTTCTTACACCCGATTCACCGGCCGTTATCCTCGACTTGATGCCTATGGGACTGCGCTGAAGCTCGTCCCACCCTACAGCCTCCACCGTGGCGGAAGCGGTGCTTCGGATCGTGCTCACGGGGTCTTGAATCGCTCGTCGCGTTCCTCGCGCGTTCCCATGAGGTCGGCGGCCGTCTCGCTGAGGACGTACAGTTCCACGCGGTCGTTCAGACGCTGCCGTTCGGGGTCGACGCGAATCGAGTAGGGCTCGAACACGCCGGCCTGACTCAGCCGCATGCGCTCGGGGGGAATGCCCAACTGCCGGAGGTACTCCATGGTGGCCAGGCACCGGGCGTAACAGAGTTGCCACGCATCGCGATAGGCGCTTCCCGGTGGCAAGGGGCGGCGGGTGGCGTGCCCGCGGATCTCGATCTTGTGCGGTTTGCCGAGAATCAGGGGCACCACCTGCTTGAGCGTGTTCCTGGCCGGGTCGGTCAGGTCGGCCGAGTCCTCGGGGAAGGGGACGATGGTCCCGTCCATGAAACGGTCCAACGAGTGAATCACCGTCAGGTTCCGTTTCCGTACGCCGGTCCCTTCGTTCCCCTCCTTGACCAGCCGTTTGAGGCCCGGTACGCCCAATTCGCGGCCCGGAGGGAGCAGCCCCGTGTCGGGTTTCCCCTTCGAGCCATCGCCGGGACCTTGCGGCATGGCCTCGGGATCGTCCTTGCTCTTCGATCGGGTGGGCTCGTTGAAGTAATGCGCGACGGCCTGCTTGACTTGCTTGCTCTGGGCCGTGATCCACATCACCATGAAGAAGGCCATCATCGCGGTCACGAAGTCCGCGTAGGCCACCTTCCAAGCTCCTCCCCCGTGGCCTGCCATGCGTAGTCCTCTTTCACGATCATGATGCTTCGACGGCCGCGAACAGCTCGTCCAGATCCGCCCGGGAGGGCCGCATCTCCGAGGCCACGCCGCGGCAAGCCTGCTCCACGGCCACCTTCGGAGGCAGGTCGTTGGCGAAGCCCTGGATGCTCGACGCGATGGTGCGGAAGAAGGAGAGTTCGGCCATGCCGAGGAACTCCAACCGTACCGCAAGCGGCGCGAAGAACCCGTACGACAACAAGATCCCCAAGAACGTCCCCACCAGGGCGGCGCCGACCTTCTCGCCGATCTCCTCGACCGGACCGTCGATCGCCCCCATCGTAATCACAATCCCCAGCACGGCGGCCACGATGCCGAAGCCGGGCAAGGCGTCGGCCGTCTTCGACAGCACTCCGAGAGGAGCGTGATGCTCCTCTTCGATGACTTTGATCTCGGTCTCCAGCAGGGCAGGAAGTTGCTCGGGCCGGACGGTCCCTTCGATCAGCGGCGTCAGCGCCCCGCTGAGGAATTCCGTCACGTGATGATTCTTGGCGATCAGGGGGTACTTCGTGAGGATGGAACTCTCCTCAGGCGACGCCAGGTGGGCCTCCAGGACGATCAGCCCCTCGCGCCGGGCCAAGCGGAACAAGTCGTAGAGCGCCTTGAACAGCTCTTCATAGGTCCGCTGGTTGTAGGGCGTTCCCTTCACGCACTGGATCATGCCCCGGAACAGATCGACCAGGACTTTCTTGGGCGACATCACGATCAGCGCCCCGAGAGCCGCCCCCGCGATGGTTACGATCTCCGAAGGATGGATCAGCGCAGCCACGTGGCCGCCCGCCCAGGTAAACCCCAGAAGCACGGCCCCCACAACGACCACACACCCGACGATGACGATCATGCCGCTACGCCAAGTCCAGAGTGACTCCCCCCTAGGGTCCCGCCGGACGGGAACTCCTCTCCTGAGTGTATCTAGCATACAAAAGGCCCCCGGGAACGAGTCCGCCCAGGGGCAATCGGCCGAAAGGTCCGTTCGGCTGCCCTACCGATCCCGCTCACCGGTCGTTCTCAACGTAGCCCCCCCCTCGGAAGAGCTGGAACGCCGTGGTGGGTGGGCGTTCAAGAACAACCTCGGCGTATGTGGGACAGCCGCCCTCGGCTGTCCGTAATTCCGCACAACCGTCCTCGGCTGTCCATGATTCCGCACAGCCGAGGGCGGCTGTGCCACAGGTTGCTCTTGGCGGACCGCCAGGTCCCGTCAGGCAGAGGGGACCTCCTGCCAGGAAATGTCGCCCCACCGGCGGCGAGCATTGTTCTCCACCCACCGGTGGTGGAGAATGGAAAACCAAGATCCTCATTCCGGGAGAGAGCCATGCCTGCCACAGGCGACGACTTCGGCACTGCGGAGCGGCTTGCGGCCCACCAGGCGAAACGCCGCCAGGAGCTATGGGGATTGCTGGGCGATTTGCCCCCGCGCCGGGCGCCCGAGGCTCGGCTCGTGAAGTCCGAACAGGGACCCGGCTACACGCTGGAGCACCTGGAGTTGGACCTGAACGGCCTGGAGCCCGTGCCGGCGATCCTCCTGATCCCTGCCAAGCGCCGCAATCCGGCGCCCGGGCTCCTGTACCTCCATGCCCACGGCGGGAACTACGACCTTGGCAAAGAAGAGTTGCTGGTCGGCCGCGACGTGCTCAAGCCCTACGCGCCCGTCTGCGTCGAAAAGGGGTTGGTGACCCTGGCCCTCGACAGTTGGTGCTTCTCGGGCCGCAAACGCAAGTCCGACGGCGCCCGAGGCGAGCACGACGCCTTCAAGTTCATGCTTTGGCAAGGCCAAGTGCTTTGGGGGATGATGCTCTTCGACGAGTTGCAGGCCGTCACCTACCTGAGGGGCCGGCCCGAGGTCGACCCGAAACGAATCGGCACCTTCGGCATCTCCATGGGCTCCACCAAGGCGTGGTGGCTCGCCGCACTCGATCCGCGGATCGCTTGCTCGGCGAACCTCTGCTGCCTGACCGACTACGAGGAGTTGATCCGGATCGACAACCTCGTCGGCCACGGCATCTACTACTACGTCCCCGGCCTGCTGAAGCACTTCCAGGCCCGGGAGATCTGCGAATTGATCGTGCCGCGTCCGCACTTGAGCCTCAACGGGCGGAGAGACTTGCTCACACCGCCGGCCGGCGTCGAAAGGATCCGCGAGCACCTCCTGCCGCTGTACCGCAAATTCGGGCGGGAGGCGGACTGCCGCATTGAACTGGAAGACTGCGGCCACGAAGAGACTCCCACCATGCGGGCCGCCGTCCTCCAGTGGTTCGACCAACATCTGTCCGTTCCATCAGGTGCCCCATGACAACGATAGACCGTTCCGGGATCGTCAACAACAACGACTCACCCGAGGCGTGGCGCGACATGGTCGCCTGCATGCGCGATGCGGTCCGGATCGCCAAGCAGGCCGACGTCGTCCTGGCCTTCGAGCCGGAGGTCAACAACGTGGTCGATTCGGCGAAGAAGTCACGGCGTTTGATGGATGAGATCGGCTCGCCGCACCTGAAGGTTGCCATGGACGGGGCGAACATCTTCCACGCCGGCGAACTGGCCCGACTGTCGGAATCGCCGCCCCCTCCCGCACGCAAGCGCAGCTAACCTCCTGGTAGGGCTCTCCGGCCCTCGCGTTTCTCTACTTGCTCACATTACCGATCGCCGACCGACCCAGCGGAGGTTGGGTGCGACGCCTTCTTGGACGCCGTCTCGCGGCGACGGACGATTGTTCGGCCTGCCAATTCTTGCCGCTGGCGGGCGGCCGCGGTGAGTTTCTTCAAGTCGCCGCCGTATTCCGCGAGGATCTGCTCACGGATGGCGTGCAAATCGGTGACGATCGAATCGGGCCGCGGTTCATTCGATTGCGAAGGCATCGCCAACCATCTCCTCCGGCGTACAAATCACCGGCGTTGGGTAGCCGAGGTCGCCAAGCGCTGCATCAACGCGTGGAAGGATTCTGGCGTTGGCTATGTGCGTGCAGTTCCAGGTCAGAAGGTATTCTACGCCGTGGAAGGCCGCCACGGCAATATGGAGGGCGTCGAGACGGGCCTTGGGCGGAAGAACCGAACGAGCGAGCAGTTCCCTCGCCAACTCGGGAATATCATCGGGCAAGTCCAGCAGGGGAATATCGGTCAGGGCATCCAGGCGCAGCCTGACGAATTGTGAATCCCCGCGGGAAGCTTCGTCCAAGACATACTGTGATGTGACGAGATCGTAATGGAGGCGGTCCTGGTCCCACCATTGGCGCGTGAGCACCTGCCGGGCGGCAGCAACGACCTGGCTGCTCGGTTTGGCCGTGAGATAGCTGACGATCGTGGTCTCAATGTATACGGTTGCCATGATCTCCCCTCACCCCCTGCCCCTCTCCCGAAGCGGGAGAGGGGAGAGAGGCCAAGGATTCCTCCGCTTGAGTCGGCCGCCTCAGCCGACCTCCGGCAGTTCGTAGCCTTTGCGGCGTGTGCGGTCCAGCAGGGTGTTGCCTTCCTCGCAGTTGGTAAAGCGTTCGGCGACCGGGTCCCACTTCAGGGCCTCGCCGACCCGGCCTACGTCGCGCACGATGTTCACCAGGTAGCAGAGCGTGGTGGCGCGGAGGCCGATCTCGATGTCGGCGTTGCACGGCTTGCGGCTCTTGATGCACTCGACCCAGTTCTGGATGTGGTAGGAGGTCTCGGGCCGGCGGTTGGGGCCGGGGTTGTCGGGCGAGCGGACGATCTCCTTCGGGTTGCTGGCGAGCTTGTTGCGGTTGATCTCGATCTTGCCCTTCTCGCCCACGAAGATCGCCCCGAGGCCCGGCCCGCGGTCGCCATCGAGGTGGAGCTTCAGTTGCGTGCCGGAGGCGAAGGTCATGGTCACTTTGGCGCGCGGGCCCTTGAGCTTGGCCATGCCGTGGTAGTCGGTGCCGGTGTCGATGTCGCCCGTGTCGCCGACGACCATGCCACCGACCGTCTTCCGGCCGACGAACTTACCGGTCTCGCGCACGGCCACCGGTTCTTCGAGGAGCACTTCGACCGGGCCGGTCTCGTCGGTGCCCAGGGCGCGGTTGATCTGGTCGTAGGAGTGGGTGCCCCAGCCGGTCACGCCGAAGCAGAGGCCGCCGCCGTCGTAGTCCCACCAGCGGGCCCAGCCACGGTGGAGTTCGGGGGCGTAGGGGCGGAGCTCGGCCTGGCTGGTCCAGGTGTCCCACCAGGCGTCGACCGGTCCCTTGATGTCCTTGGTCGAGGTCTTCGTCCACCGGTCGGGCCCGACGAAGTTCGGGGCGAGCACGGTGAGGATCTTCCCGATCGCGCCGTTCTTGACCAGGTCGCTGGCCCAGTTGTTGATCGGCATCGAACGCTGCTGCGTGCCGATCTGCGTGACCCGGTTGTTCTTGCGGGCGCACTTGACCATTTCGCGTCCCTCGGCGATGGTCAGGCTC
>CAYSGY010000277.1:0-7605 GCA_964430315.1 uncultured Planctomycetaceae bacterium | reverse complement strand
CGGAATCTTCTTGGTTTCTTGGTGGGCCCGCGCTTCGCTTGTCCCACCCTACCTCTATACCCCGGTATCGAAAAAGAACTCGAATTAGGAGGTACTACAATGCGTCTGGGTCTCGCTCTGTGTCTCGGATTGTCCATGGTTCAAGCCGTTCAAGCTGCGGAGAGTCCGGCCAAGGCGGAGTATTTGCGGTGCGAGTACCGCGTGGACCCGTTGGGGATCGACGTGCGCGAGCCTCGGCTTTCGTGGGAGATGCACGACGGGCGCCGCGGGGCGGTCCAGACTGCGTACCAGGTGCTCGTGGCCTCCAGCCCGGAGAAGCTGGCCGCCGATCAGGGCGACCTGTGGGACAGCGGCAAGGTGGTTTCCGATCAATCGTCCCAGGTGGTCTATGCCGGCAAGGCGCTCGCCTCGCGCATGCGGTGCTGCTGGAAGGTCCGGATCTGGGACGCGCAGGGCAAGCCCACCGCGTTCAGCAAGCCGGCCCTGTGGACCATGGGGCTCCTGCAGCCGGACGACCTCAAGGCCAAGTGGATCGGCTTGCAGGGTCCGATGGTCTACCCCGGCAAGGGTTCGGCGTTGAGCTTCGAGGGCTGCAAGTGGATCTGGCACCCCGAGGCGGGCAAGAACGCCCGGCAGTCGGTGCCGAAGGGCACCCGGGTCTTCCGTCACACGGTCGTTGTTCCGGCCGACCGCGTGGTGGCCCGAGCCCGGTTCCTCATCACGGCCGACGACCAGTTCGAGCTGTTCGTCAACGGGAAGCCGGCGGGCCGCGGGGCGGGCTACGACCAGCCGCAAGTGGCCGAGATCACCCACCGACTCATTCCAGGCAAGAACACCTTGGCGATCTCCGCGACGAACGGTTCCGACGGCCCGGCCGGGCTCGTCGGCCGATTGGCGATCGAATTCGATAACGGCCAGACGATGACCGAGAGCATCGACGCCGCGTGGAAGTCGTCCGACAAGGCCGCCGCCAAGTGGAACCAGCCGGAGTTCGACGACTCGGCCTGGCCGGGCGCGGTCGTCATCGGTGCGATGGGCGACCAGCCCTGGGGCATGCAGGCGCCCAAGAACCTCGACGTGCTCGGCTGCCCCCTGCTCCGCAAGGAGTTCACGGCCCAGAAGCCCGTCCGCCGCGCGACGGTCTACGCCAGCGCGCTGGGCAACTTCATCCTGCACGTGAACGGCCAACGGGTCGGGTGCGACTACTTCGCCCCCGGCTGGACCGACTACAACAAGCGGGTCCACTATCAGACTTACGATGTCACCCCGCTGGTCCGCAAGCAAGGTCCCAACGCCGTCGGCGCCGTCCTGGCGGCCGGATGGTACGCCGGCGCGATCGGCTGGAAGTCGGACCGGTTCAACTACGGCACCGATCCTCGCCTTTGGGTTCAGTTGGAATTGGAGGCGGAGGACGGCTCGATCCAAACGGTCGCCAGCGACGGGTCGTGGAAGGCGGCCTGGGGGCCCTACGTCGAGGGCGAGTTCCTCGCCGGCGAGACCTACGACGCCCGCAAGGAGATCGACGGCTGGGACCAGCCCGGCCTCCGCGACGCCACCTGGATGCCGGTCGCCGTGAGCGAGGCGGTTCCCGCGAAGCTCGAGGCCCAGCCGAGCGTGCTGATCGAGGCGACCGGCGAATTGAAGCCGGTCAAGATCACCGAACAGCGGCCCGGCGTCTACATCTTCGACATGGGCCAGAACTACGCCGGGTTCGTGCGTCTGAAGGCCAAGGGGCCTGCCGGCACGAAGATCGTGCTGCGTTTCGTCGAGATGCTCAATCCCGACGGCTCGATCTACACCACGAACCTCCGCGGCGCCCGGGCGACCGACACCTACGTCCTCAAGGGCAACGGCGAGGAGACCTGGCAGCCGAGCTTCACGTTCCACGGCTTCCGCTACGTCGAGGTGAGCGGCTATCCCGGCAAGCCGGGCAAGGACGCGATCACCGGGATCGCGATCAACTCGGCCACGCCGCTGGTGGGCTCCTTCGAGTGCTCCAGCCCGATGGTCAACCGGCTCTACAAGAATGTGGTCTGGACGCAGCGGGCCAACTTCATCTCGATCCCGACCGACTGTCCGCAGCGCGACGAGCGTCTCGGCTGGACGGGCGACGCGGAGGTCTTCGTCCGTGCGGCGACGTACAACGCCGACGTGGCCTCGTTCTTCACGAAGTGGCTCGTGGACCTGGAAGACGCCCAGCGCCCGGACGGCGGGGTGACGGACGTGGCCCCCTACGTGCTCGGCCTCGGGGCGGGCACGGCGGCGTGGGCCGACGCCGGGACGATCTGCCCGACGACCATCGCCCACGTCTACAACGACAAGCGGCTCCTGGCCAGGCATTACGGCATGATGACCCGGCTGGTCGAGTTCGACCGGACCCATAGCAAGGACCTCCTCCGGCCCGCGCAAGGCTACGGCGACTGGCTCTCGATCGGCGCCGACACGCCGAAGGATGTGATCGCGACGGCCTTCTTCGCCCACAGCACGAAGCTCACCGCGGAGGCGGCCCGGACCCTCGGCAAGGACGACGACGCCCGTAAGTACGAAGCCCTCTTCGAGGACGTCAAGAAAGCGTTCAACAAGGCCTACGTGGCCGCCGACGGACGCATCAAAGGCAACACGCAGACCTGCTACGTGATGGCCCTCACTTTCGATCTGCTGCCGCCGGAGAAACGCCCCCTGGCGATCCGCTACCTGGTCGAGGACATCGAGTCGCGCAAGACGCATCTCTCGACAGGCTTCATCGGTACGGGCCTCTTAATGCCGATCCTCGCGCAAACCGGAAGCCAGGCGACCGCGTACCAATTGCTTCTGACCGAGAGTTATCCGTCGTGGGGCTACTCGATCAAGCATGGGGCCACGAGCATCTGGGAGCGGTGGGACGGCTGGACGGCCGAGAAGGGTTTTCAGGACCCGGGCATGAATTCCTTCGCCCACTACTCGTTCGGCGCGGTGGCCCGGTGGATGTTCCAGAGCGTGGCGGGGATCGACACCGACGGCCCCGGCTTCAAGCGGCTGCTCCTCCACCCGCAGCCCGGCAAGGGATTGACCTGGGTGAAAGCCGGCTACCGCTCGCTCCACGGGCGGATCGCCTCGGAGTGGAAGACCGAGGGCAACGCCTGGACCTGGCGATTGACGATCCCGGCGAACACCGCGGCCACGGTGCGTGTCCCCGCCGGCCAATCGGCAAAGGTCACGGTCGACGGGAAGCCGCTGGCAGCGGCGAAAGACATGAAGCTCCGCGCCCAAGGTCCGCACGGCGTCGAGTGCGAAGTCCCCGCGGGGACCTACGAGTTCGTCGTGCGACACGAAAGGGACACCGGGACCGCGAAGTGAATCTGGCTCCACAAGCCCAGGAGACCGGGTTAGAATGAAGCAGGCTGCACCACGATACGGACTGAAGGTCTCCGAAAGCGTGGCCGGAGACCTTTGGTCGGCGGTTTCGGCGGGGTCGAGAGACCCGCGCCGACCGCGTGCCGGAGAATTCTTCCATGAAGAGTCCGTTTCCCGGAATGGATCCGTACCTGGAACAGCATTGGCGCGACGTACACCACCGTTTGATTACGTACGCTTGCGACCGAATGCAATCGGCCCTGCCCGGCGACTTGCGGGCCCGGATGGAAGAGCGGGTGTTTGTGGAGTCGGAGGCGGGGGAGTATCGTCCGATCTACCCCGATGTCCACGTGGTCGAGCATCCAAAGCAGCGTGGCGAGCCTCCCGTCGCCGAGGGCCGCGTCGCCGTCGCGGAGCCGCTCGTGCTCCATCTGGCCGAGGAGCCGGTCTCGCAGGGCTACCTGGAGATCATCGACGTGGGCTCCGGCAACCGCGTGGTGACGGTGATCGAGTTCGTCAGCCCGTCGAACAAGATCGCCGGGGCCGGCCAGGACCTGTACCTGGCAAAGCAGAAGGAGGTGCTCGCGGCCCGGGCAAGCCTCGTGGAAATCGACCTGACGCGGGACGGACGCCGCGCGCTGTCGGTCCCGCAGTACCGCATCCCCGCGTCGCACCGGACGACCTATCAGGTGTGCGTGCGGCGCGGCTGGAAACTGCCCGGCGCCGAAGTCTATCGGGCACCGCTCCAGGAGCGGCTGCCGATCATCCGCATTCCGTTGCGGGAAACGGACCAGGACGTGCTCCTCGACCTCCAGGCCCTCATCGACCAGTGCTACCAGAACGGCCGCTACGACGACATCAACTACCGGATCGCCCCGAACCCGCCCCTCGATCCCGAAGACGCCGCCTGGGCCGATCACTTCCTACGATCGCTTGGGCTGCGATTGTAGCGCGGGCCCCTTCGCTTCCTTCTGACCCGCCGCCCGTCCTCCGTCGCGATCTTGCCGCGGCCGCCTTGCGTTGGTACAACACGATCGGGATCAGGTCCGGGAAGACGGAGGGCCAGAGATGATCGGGGGGTTGTCAGCGGCGTTGCTGGCGGTCGCGGCAGTCGGCCCGGCCGGCGCGGAGGTCGGTTTCCTCGCCCCGGGGCTCGCCGCCGACCGGAGGGACGTGGAATCGGGTCTGACTTGCGAGGTGGCGGAGCGGTTGACCGCGGCGACTGCCATCCTGCCGGGCGCCCCGGGACGGTTCGTCGACCGCCGGGGACATGACGTCTCGCTCGACCGTTTCCGCGTCGTCTGGTGTCACGAGAGCGACTTGAACCAGTCCAAGGGCCCGCTCTTCGCCCCGCGGACGGTCGAGGCGCTCAGTCAGTTCGTCACGGGCGGCCGCGGGCTGTTGCTCTCCGGCGGGGCCGTGGCGTTGGTGGGACCGCTCGGGATCGACACGCTTCGCGCCAGGCCGGTTCCCACCGAACAGGATTGTGCCCAGGCCGGCCTCATTCCGCTCGTTCCCCGGCATCCGGCATTTCGCGGGCTCGATCTCGATCAGGGCGTCCTCTGGATGTCCAATGCGGTCTTTCCCGCCTTCGCCGAGTTTCGGCTCCTGAGCCGTCCGGCCAAGGGGCTGGTCCTCGCCCGGTCTCCGGGGAATCGAGACTGCCCGCTGGTCGAATACGAGGCGGGCCGGGGCCGTGCCATCGTGCTCGGATGGCAATTGGGTCCGCTCTACGGCCATGCAACGGCCGGATACCGCCGCAACTTCGAGGCCCTGGCCGCGAACCTCGTCGGGTATCTTGGCGACGGGCGGACATGGCAGCCGCTCACAAGGCAGGCCGACGGCCAGCCACCGGAGGTCGCCGCCGAGCCGCGCGTGTCCGACGCAGAATGGCGCTCGCTGGAACTGGCCATTCGGGACCTGGGCGAGACGTTTCGGGAGAGATATCCTCGGGGCGTGGAATTCCTTGGGCGTCTGGAGGCGTTGAAGCGTCGTGACGCGGCGGTCTTCGGCCCGGACCGCGACGAGTCGCCCCTCACCCCCGGCCCCTCTCCCCGGAGTACCGGGGCGAGGGGAGGTTCTTTGGCCGGTCCTCTCCCCAGCCCCCTGCCCGGCCCTCTCCCGGTAGGAAGCAAAGCGGAGCTTGTACGGCAGTTCCAGGCATTGAAGACCGAGGCCCTGCTGGCTAATCCGTTGTTGGATTTCCCGCGTCTTCTTCTCGTGAAACGGGGCGAAAAGAACCTGGGGCTCCCGGCCAACTACTTCGGCAATTCCAGCCTCCCGCCGACCGGTTACGACAATGAGATCGCGGTGCTCTCGCCGGTCCGGCCCGAGGGGAAACGGACCACGCTCTTCCGGCCGGCGCACGGCGAGTTCGTCGGCGACGTGCGACTGGCCTACGACGCCCGGCGGCTGATGTTCTCGATGCCGAACGCGGCCGGGCGGTGGCGGATCGTCGAGATGGGCGTCGACGGCTCCGAGCCCCGCGAGCTGCCGCTCATCAACGAGTCCGACGTCGACAACTACGACGCCTGCTACCTGCCCGACGGCCGGATCATCTTCAGCTCGACCGCCTGCTTCGCCGGAATCCCCTGCGTCAACGGCATCGGGCACGTGGCCAACCTCTATCTCCTGGAGACCGACGGCCGAATCCGCCAACTCACGGTCGAGCAGGACCACGACTGGTGCCCGACCGTGTTGAACAACGGCCGGGTCCTTTACCTTCGTTGGGAATACACCGACCTGCCGCACGCCTTCTCCCGCATCCTCTTCCACATGAACCCCGACGGCACGGAGCAGATGGAGTACTATGGCAGCAACTCCTACTGGCCGGCGGCGATGTTCTTTGCGCGTCCGATCCCGAACCATCCGACGAAGGTGGTGGCGATCGTCGGCGGGCACCACGAGTCGCCTCGCATGGGGGCGATGGTGATCTTCGATCCGGCCCGAGGGCGTTATGAGGCGGAAGGGGCCGTGCAGCGGATCCCCGGTCGCGGGCGCAAGGTCGAGCCCGTCGTACTCGATCATCCCATCGGCCAAAGCTGGCCCAAGTTCCTTCATCCGTATCCGCTGAGCGACAAGCACTTCTTGGTTTCGTGCCAGCCGAGCGAGAAGGCGCTTTGGGGCATCTACCTGGTCGACACGTTCGACAACGCGGTGCTGCTGCACGAGGAGCCCGGCTACGCGATGCTCGAGCCGGTGCCGCTGCGTCCGACGCCCAAGCCGCCGTCCGTGCCCGACAAGGTGGACCTCCGCCGCAAGGATGCCGACGTGCTGATCGCCGACATCTACATGGGCGACGGGTTGAAAGGAGTGCCACGCGGCACGATCAAGTCGCTCCGCCTGGTCGGCTATCATTTCGCCTACCAGGAGATGGGCGCCGAGCCTTACGCCGTGGGACTCGACGGGCCGTGGGACCCGAAGTGCATCCTGGGCACCGTACCCGTGCTCGAAGACGGTTCGGCCCGGTTCCGCGTGCCGGCCTACACGCCGATCTCCTTGCAGCCGCTCGACGCCGAAGGCAAGGCGGTGCAACTCATGCGGAGCTGGTTCACGGCCATGCCCGGCGAGGCGGTGTCGTGCGTGGGCTGCCATGAGAAGCAGAACACGACCCCGCCGGCCCGCCAGTCGCTGGCCGCGCGCGGCCCGGCGAGCGACATCAAGCCCTGGCACGGCCCGGCGCGGGGATTCGCCTTCCGCCGCGAGGTCCAACCGGTGCTCGACCGGCACTGCACGCGGTGCCACGACGGCCAACCGCGGGCCGACGGACCCGCCCTCTGCAACCTCGCCGACGGGCCCATCGGCCCGGTCCGCGACAATCCCAACCGCCACAACCAGTCGGCCCGCTTCACGGCCTCGTACTATCACCTGCGGCGTCTCGTGCGCACGCCCTGCAAGGAAAGCGACATGCACCTGCTCCGCCCGTGGGAGCACCACGCCGACACG
This sequence comes from uncultured Planctomycetaceae bacterium, assembly GCA_964430315.1. Lineage (GTDB taxonomy): Bacteria > Planctomycetota > Planctomycetia > Pirellulales > Thermoguttaceae > CALFBP01. The sequence continues at coordinate 327 of CAYSGY010000277.1, read as the reverse complement.
ACCCGCCTGGTGCAAATGCTCCGCAAAGGGCACCACGACGTCCGTCTCGACGCCGAGGCGTGGGACCGGCTGATTACGTGGATCGACCTCAACGCCCCGTTCCACGGCAACTGGAGCGACCTGCGGGCCGACGAGATCGGCGAGCTGGTCCGGAATCAGGCCGAGCGGCGTGCCCGTATGCGGAAGCTCTACACCGGGATCGACGAGACGCCCGAGGACCTGCTCTTGGGCCCGGTGGGCAAGGCAGGGTCGTCGGCGCTTCGCGGAACCAAGCCCCTATTCCACGATGTGGCACAGCCGCCCTCGGCTGTGCGGACTTCCCCGGGG
>CAYSGY010000276.1:0-7622 GCA_964430315.1 uncultured Planctomycetaceae bacterium | reverse complement strand
GGGCCTTGTCGTAGCCGTCGGGCTTGTACGGGTCGTAGAAGGCCACGTCCATGCCAAAGGCCTTGGCACGCAACGCCGCGACCGTCCCAATGCGGCCCAATCCCACCACGCCGAACACGCTCCCGCGGAGCCGGGCCAACGGCACGACCTGAAGATACGCCCACGGCCCCTCCTTCCCTTTGAGCCGGGAGTTCAGATAGTGGACACCGCGGGCCAGCGACATCGCCATGGCCATCGCCATGTCGGCCACTTCCTCGGAGCCGTAATCGGGCACGTTGCCCACCGGGATGCCGACCGTCCGGGCGAAGACGTGGTCCACGTTGTCGAAGCCCACCCCGCCGCGGACGATCAGCTTGCACCGCCGCAGACGCTCCAGCGTCCGCCGTGTCAGGAGCAACTCGTGGAAGAGGATGATTGCGTCCACCTCCTCGATCTTTCCGATTAGCTCCTCCTCGACCCGGGCCCCGAAGGCCGTCACCTCGGCGATGTCGCCGAGGATGCGACGCTCCGGCTCAAGATCGTCACGAATGAAGTCGGTCACCGCCACGTGGAACTGCTTCGTCATCCCTGCTTCTCTCCCGGCTACCGTTTCGACCCGCTTCCATAGGATACGCGGTGCCCCAACGCACGCAAGATACCGCCAATAAGGGTGGAGAAGCGTAGCCCAACAAAGGGAATTATATTATTTATATTTACGCTTGTCAAAAATGAGATAACTCGATAGGATCGTAGGGGCGAGATCGAAGTCCGCAGGAGTGTGGGGGCATGAGTACCGTAACCGTCCATCCGTCAAGCGATAGCGGCCTGCTCGAGTTGCTTCGCGCTGGGGGGCCCATGGGCGTTGCCGAGCTGTCGACCGAGATCGCCGTCACGCCGACGGCGGTTCGCCAACGCCTCGGTCGGCTCCTGGCCGAAGGCCTGGTGCAGCGGGAACCGGTTCGGGCTGGCCGGGGGCGGCCGAGACATTGGTACCGGTTGACCCCCAAAGGGGTGCATTTCACGGGCTCGAATTTCCCCGACCTGGCTTTGGCCTTGTGGCAGGCCGTGGGCCACATCGAGGATTATGAGCTTCGTCGCACGGTGCTTCGCCGTGCCTTGAAGACCATGCTGGATCGGTATGGGAAGCAGATCGAGGGCCATTCCCTGATCGAGCGAATGCGATCGCTCGCCGATCTGCTCGCCCAGCGGCGGGTGCCGTTCTCGGTGGAGGTCCCCGGACCGGCCCCCCAGCGGCCCGTCCTGGTGGCCCACGTTTGCCCCTATCCGGAACTGGCCGAAACGGATCGGACGATCTGTGCCATGGAACGCGTCCTGTTGTCGGAGTTGCTTGGAGAGAATCTGAAGATGACGTGCTGCCGGTTGGACGGCGACCCGGATTGCCAATTCCAGCCCTCCTGAGGGACGGATATACTGGGGCGTCGAGGCGTAGGACGGGTTTCCAACCCGTCCGTCGCTCCTATCGGGACCCCAATGCCTACCCTGAAGGCAACACGAGGAAGATCAGAACTATGCCGCAAGAGAGTCCAACCGCATGGATCGAAGGTCGGTTTGAAGAGGGAGTCATGACCACCACCCTGGAGCAGGCCATCAACTGGGCCCGGCAGGGGAGCGTCTGGCCGGTCACATTCGGCCTGGCCTGCTGTGCCATCGAGATGATGGCCACCGGGGCGAGCCGGTTCGATCTGGATCGGTTCGGCGCGGGGGCGTTCCGGCCTTCGCCGCGTCAGGCCGACTTGATGATCGTGTCGGGCACAGTCACCTACAAGATGGCGAGCCGCGTCCGGCGGCTCTACGACGTGATGCCGGAGCCGAAGTACGTCATCGCGATGGGGGCGTGCACGCTGGGGGGCGGGCCGTACTTCCAGTACGGCTACCACGTGGTCAAGGGCGTCGATCTCGTCGTGCCCGTCGACATTTACGTCCCCGGATGCCCGCCCCGGCCCGAGGCCCTCCTCGAAGGATTGATGCGACTCCAGGAGAAGATCCAGGGCCACCACATTGCGAGGCAATCCGGCACGGAGCGGCCCGGACTGATGGGACGCTCGGCGGCCAAACGCGAAGACGACCTGCCGATGCCCCAGCATTCCGGCTTTGTCCACGTGTCCGAAGTGAAGCCGGTCTTCCACCACCAGAAGGTCAAACCCGAGAAGAAAGCGTAGCGGTACCACGTTGCTTCCCTGCTCCCATCCTTTCGTGCTTTCGCCCTTTCGCGTTTTCGTGATTCCGATTCGGACGCCAGAGAGGATCGCGAAAACGCGAAAGGGCGAAAGCGCGAAAGGAAGAGGAATGGAGCCCGTATGAACGAGACGTTGGCGATTCGCGATTTGCACGTGAGCGTGGTCGGCAAGCCGATCCTGAGGGGAGTGAACCTCGAGATTCGCCGGGGCGAAATCCACGCCCTGATGGGCCCGAACGGATCGGGCAAGAGTACGCTCGGGTTCGCGATCCTCGGCCATCCGGCCTACGAAGTGACCGCAGGCCGCGTGGAACTCAACGGCGAGGACCTCCTGGAATTGGAGCCGCACGAGCGGGCCCGCCGCGGACTGTTCCTCGCCTTCCAGCGGCCCGTGGCGATCCCGGGCGTGAAGATGGCCGACTTCCTCCGCCACGCGGCCACGAACGTCCGCAACCCTGCCCGCAAAGAGGGCGAAGAGTTGATCCCCATGCGGCAGTTCCGCAAGGAACTCAAGGAGAAGATGGAGCAGCTCCGCATGGACCCCGAGTTCGCCAGGCGCTACGTCAACGACGGCTTCTCGGGCGGCGAGATGAAGCGGGCCGAAATCCTCCAGATGGCCATGCTCCGGCCGAAGTTCGCCATCCTCGACGAGACCGACAGCGGACTGGACACCGACGCCGTGCGTCTGGCCAGCCAGAGCATCGCCCAGATCGGCGGGCGCGACATGGGGATTCTTATCATCACCCACCACGAGCAACTGCTGGAGCACAACCGGCCGCAGTTCACCCACGTCATCCTGGGCGGGCGGATCGTCCAGACCGGCGGCCCGGAACTCGCCGCCGAGTTGCACAAGCACGGCTACGACCGCCTCCGCACGGCGTACCCCGATGCCGCCGCCGCGAGCGACGCGCTGGCCGCCGCCGGTTAGACGCATCATCGGGCACTAGGAGAAAGAAAGGAGAGTGACCTCACGCAAAGGCGCGAAGGCGCAAAGAAGAGAGGGGGTGCCGCGCTTTCCTTTGCGCCTTCGCGCCTTTGCGTGAGAACACTTCAGGTGTAGCGATGCCTACTGAACTCCAGACCGCCAATCCGGACGTGATCGGCGAGATCAACAAGTACGACTTCCGCAACGACGAACGCTACGTGTTCAAGGCCCGCAAGGGGCTCGACGCCGGAATCGTGCGAGAGATCTCCGCGATGAAGGGCGAGCCCGACTGGATGCGGGACTTCCGCCTCAAGAGCCTGGAGATCTTCGAGTCGAAGCCCATGCCCACCTGGGGAGGCGAGATCGGGATCGATTTCCAGGACGTCTACTACTACATCAAGCCGACCGATCGTCAGGGACATTCCTGGGACGACGTGCCCGACGAAATCAAATCGACCTTCGATCGCCTCGGCATCCCCGAAGCGGAGAAGAAGTACCTGGCCGGCGTCAAGGCCCAGTACGAGAGCGAAGTGGTCTACGGGTCGCTGCGCGAGGATCTGTCGAAGCAGGGCGTGATCTTCACCGACACCGACTCGGCCCTCCGCGACCACCCGGATCTGCTCCGCGAGTACTTCGGCACGATCATCCCGCCGACCGACAACAAGTTCGCGGCCCTCAACTCGGCGGTCTGGTCCGGCGGGTCGTTCATTTACGTCCCGCCCGGCGTGAAGGTCGAGTTCCCGCTCCAGGCGTATTTCCGGATCAACGCCGCGAACATGGGCCAGTTCGAGCGGACGTTGATCCTCGTCGACGAAGGGGCCTACGTTCACTACGTCGAAGGATGCACCGCCCCGATGTACAGCACCGAAAGCCTCCACTCGGCCGTGGTCGAAGTGGTGGCCAAGCGCGGGGCCCGGGTGCGATACACCACGATCCAGAACTGGGCGAACAATATCTACAACCTGGTCACGAAGCGGGCGATGGCCTACGGCGACGCCCTCGTGGAATGGGTCGATGGCAACCTCGGCAGCCGGCTGACGATGAAGTACCCCTCCGTCTACCTGATGGAGCCCGGGGCCCGGGGCGAGATCCTCTCGGTGGCCTTCGCCTCCGCCGGCCAGCACCAGGACGCCGGGGCCAAGGTGATCCACTGCGCCCCGCACACGTCGAGCCGGATCGTCTCGAAGTCGATCTCGAAGGCCGGCGGCCGGGCCAGCTACCGCGGCCTGGTCAAGGTGCAGCGCGGGGCGAAGAAGTCGAAGTCGAACGTCGTCTGCGACGCTTTGATCCTCGATCCCCGCAGCCGCAGCGACACGTATCCGTACATCGAGTTGGAAGAACAAGACGTCATGGTCGGCCACGAGGCCAGCGTCTCGCGGATCGGAGAAGAACAGCTCTTCTATCTCACGAGCCGGGGACTCACCGAGGCGGAGGCGAGCACCATGATCGTCAGCGGGTTCATCGAGCCGCTGGTCAAGGAACTGCCCATGGAATACGCCGTGGAAATGAACCGGCTCATCGAACTCCAGATGGAAGGGACGGTGGGGTAGAAGGGGGGAGTTGGGAGTTGGGGAGTGGGGGGTTGGGAGTTGGGAGTTGGGAGTTGGGAGTTGGGAGTGGGGAGAACAACGTTGGGTGGCATGCCGTCACTCGGCGCAGCCGAGGGTCGGCATGGAATTGACAGTACGTTTTCCACATCCCGTGCGGCGATTCCCTGTGTCGCGAATGAGGTTTCAAACGCCCTCCCGGGATGACGCACGACCATTGAACGTGATCCTTCGAGAAACCACATGACGACCGAATCCATCGTCCAAACCGGCTTCTCCCAAGAGTCGTTCGACGAATTCCTCGGCGCGCGCTGCGAACCGGCCTGGCTGGGCATGCTCCGCAGGGACGCTTGGGAAGTGTTTCAGGAAATGCCCCTGCCCGACCGGTCGCACGAGGAGTGGCGGCGGACCGATCTGCGTTTGCTCCGGCTCGATGCGTTCGGGGTCCCACACGCCGCACCAGCCCAAGGCGAGGTTCCGTCCGGCCTGCTGGCGGAAGACGTCGAACTGGCCGGCCGGGTCGTCGCGCTCGACAGCCGCCCGGTCGTCGCCGAACTCGATTCCCGGTGGCGGGAGCAGGGCGTGCTGTTCGGCAGTCTTGACGAACTGGTCCGCGAGTGGCCCGATCGTCTCCGGCCGCACTTCCTGGCGCCGATCGTCGATCCCAAGACTGACAAGTTCGCCGCCCTGAATTCGGCATGCTGGTCGGGCGGGACGTTGCTCCACGTGCCGCGCGGCGTGGTGATCGACCAGCCGCTTCACACGCTTTCGGCCCTTGCGCCCGGCGGGGTCGATTTCGGCCGTACCGTCGTGATCCTCGAAGAGGGCGCGGAAGCCACGCTCCTGGCGGAAACGGCCAGCGTCGATCCGGCCGCGTCGGGCTTGCACTGCGGGGCGATCGAGATCCGCGTCGGGCCCGGTGCCCGGCTCCGTTATGTGAATCTCCAGAACTGGGGGACCGGCGTATGGCACTTCGCCCACCAGCGGGCCCTGGTCCACGCCGACGGCCGGCTCCAAGGCACCATCGCCGCCCTCGGAAGCCGCTTGGCCAAGGTCAACCAGCACGTAACCCTCGTCGGTCGCCGGGCCGAGGCCCAGGTCAATGGCGTCATGTTCACCGAGGGCAAGCAGCACCTCTCGTACCACACGCTCCAGCATCATCAGGCCCTGGAGTGCAAGAGCGACCTGCTCTACAAAGGGGCCCTCCAGGACAAGTCCCACCTGGTGTGGCGAGGCATGATCCGCGTCGATCGCGACGCCCAGAAGACCGACGGCTATCAGCGGAACGACAACCTGATCCTCTCCGAGACCGCACGCGTCGATTCGATCCCCGGCCTGGAGATCCTGGCCGACGACGTGAAATGCACCCACGGCGCAACCTCCGGACGCGTCGACGACGAACAGATCTTCTACGCCTCCGCCCGCGGCCTGACCCGGAAGGAGGCCGTGCGCATGGTCGTTGCCGGATTCTTCCAGCAGGTGTTCGACCGGATCACGATCGAGAACGTGCGCAACGCCCTCGGCGACGCCATCGGACGCCGGGTGAGGGAGGTTGTGTGAGGAGGGATCGGAGATTGGAGCGTGCCGTGCAGGCATTTCGCACGGCACTCTCCCGACGTATTTCCGCGTAGCGGGCGGGCTTGCCCGCCGCTTGGCGTCGGTCAAGAGAGCATGAATCCATGAGCGACTTCCACCGTGTGTGCCGCGTGTCCGAAGTACCGGAAGGAGGCAAGGCCGTCGTCGAGGTGGGCGATCGGCTGGTCGCTGTGTTTCACGTCGGGACGGACTTCTGGGCGATCGACGACCGATGCACCCACGACGGCGGTCCCCTGGCCGAAGGTCTGCTCGAAGACCACGTCATCTCCTGCCCACGCCACGGCGCCCGGTTCGACATCCGCACCGGCCGCGCCCTCTCCATGCCCGCCACTCAAGACACCTCGGCCCATGAGGTCAAGGTGGAGGGCGACGAGGTGTGGGTGCGAATCAGGGATTAGGGATTGGGGGTCAGGGATTGGGGGTCAACGGCCGTTCAGAGGCTACTCCCCTCTCCCGTTGGACGGGAGAGTTGGCTATAAGGAACAGAAATGGGGATGCCTCGAAAGCCGTAAGGTAAACGGTAGAGGGCTACCGCTTTCACCGCGTATGGAAGGTCATCTCCATGAAGAGAAGGGCTTATCGGGCGACGTCTGTCAAGTGTGTCGGTGCGGACAACGAACGGGCAGAATTGTGTTAACCCCAGGATGGCGGGGAGTTGCCGTCCGAGGCTGAGCGTGCCCCCAGAAATCCCGGCATCCCCTGCGATAGCCTTCTTGACAAACTTAGGACAGGGGGTGAGGGGACTTGCCAACGAGATCCCAGAGTAGTCCCCGGACGGCCCGCAACGCTTCGGCCGGAGGCATCGTTCGCCGCGCGACCGAGGCCACGGTCTTCGTCCTCGTCGGACTTGTCTTCTGGCGGACCTGGTTCCTGGAGGGGATGCCGGTCCCGTTCTCGGTCGCTAGCGGCTCCATGGCCAAGACGCTGCTCGGTCCCCACCGCGCCGTCGTTTGTGGCGACTGCGGGTTCCGCTTTGTGTGCGGGTGCGACCGGTCCTCGACCGATCCGAGGGCCGTCTGCCCGAACTGCGGCTACGCGGGAAACGACGTCCGCGACTGGCCCGAACTGCCCGGCGACCGTGTCCTGATCGACCGGGCGACGTTCCAACTTCGCCAACCGCGACGTTGGGAGGTCGTTACGTTTCGCACCCCGGGCCGGGAGCGCGACGTGGCGACCAAGCGGGTCGTCGGCTTGCCCGGGGAGTCCGTCGAGATTCGCGACGGCGACGTATACATCGACGGCGAGATCGTCCGCAAGAACCTCCCACAGCAGCAGGCGACCTCGATCCTCGTTTACGACGCCCGCCACCCGCCGCACCGCTTCCCCCAGGTGCCCACCCGATGGCAGCCCGAAGCGAACGACAGTCGCTGGTCGCAGG
>CAYSGY010000275.1:0-7705 GCA_964430315.1 uncultured Planctomycetaceae bacterium | reverse complement strand
GCCCGACATCAGCCCCTTCAGGGGCTTCCTGGAGCAAAGCCCCTGAAGGGGCTGGCAATTCGGGCCGCCTCGCCAAAGTCCCAGGCGTAAACGCCTGGGCTAGAGAAACTTGCGACTTGTGAACATCGAAGCTTAGTGCCATTGATGAATGATGAATGATGAGCAGGGCATAATGTCGTCACGCGGAGGCGTCTGAGTATTCATCATTCATCATTCCGCATTCATCATTCCGCATTCATCACTCTCCTGTGAGCGGCTCCCATGAACCTCATCGACATCTCGGTCATCGCGATCTACTTCCTTCTCGTCATCGGGGCGGGCTTCTGGTACCAGCGTCGTGCGGCCCGGGGGTTGGATAGCTACTTCCTGGGCGGCAAGAACATCCCCTGGGTGGCTTTGGCCGTGTCGGGGGCTTCTTCGATGTTCGACGTGACCGGCACCATGTGGATCGTCACGCTGATCGTGCTGTTCGGACTGAAGTCGATGTGGCACCACTGGATGTGGGGCTTCCTGATGGGGGCCTTCTTCATGTCGTTCATGGGGAAGTGGGTCCGCCGCTCCGGCGTGCTCACCGGGGCCGAATGGATGGTGACTCGTTTCGGCAGCGGGGCGGCGGGCCGCACGGCGCGCATGGCGTACGCCCTGATGGCCGTCGTGACCCTCGCGGCGTTCATCGGCTATAGCTTCGAGGGGATCGGGAAATTCGTGGCCGTCTACGTGCCTTGGGACGCGGAGGTCTGCGCCGTGGCGATGTTTGCCGTCACGACGCTCTACGTGCTCGTGGGAGGGCTCTACAGCGTCGTGGTGACCGACCTGATCCAGACCGCCATTCTCACGGTGGCCGCGACCCTGATCGCCGGCGTGGCGTATGCCAACCTCGATCCGGAGACGCTCGCGTCCGTGGAAGCGGCCCGGCCGCAGTTCAGCTCCGTGATGCCCGTCTGGCATCTCGACGCCGCCGAGCAGGAATTGGTCCGCGGCACTGACTACGAGGGCTACACCCTGTTCGGCGCGCTGGCCATCGTCTGGGTCCTCAAGGGGCTGGTGCTCAACTTCGGCGGGCCCGCGCAGATGTCCGATTTCCAACGCTTCCTGGCCGCCCGCAACGCCCGCGACGCCGCCAAGGTCGGGGCGGCTTGGAGCCTCTTCATGGTCGTGCGCTGGGCCATGGCCATGGGGATCGCCTTGCTGGCGATCCAGGCCGGCACGAAAGTGGTCAGCGATCCGGAGCAGTTCATGCCCTGGGTGCTTCACGAGATGCCGGTCGGGCTGCGGGGTTTGATCATCGCCGGACTGCTGGCGGCGTTCATGGCCGCCTTCAGCGCGATGGTCAACGCCGGGGCCTCCTATGTCGTGCGCGACTTCTGGCAACCGCTGATCGCACCCAACGCGGGCCGACGCCACCTGATCGCGGCCAGCTATGGCGCCAGCTTCGCGCTGGTGGCCGTCGGGATCGCCATCGGGCTGAACGCGGCTTCGATCGGCAAGATCTTCAACTGGATCATGATGGCCCTGGGAGGGGCGTTCGCCGTTCCCAACGTGCTCCGGTGGTACTGGTGGCGGATCAACGGCTGGGGTTACGCGGCCGGGACGGTCGTCGGACTCGCGGCCGCGCTGGCCGTGCCGCTCGTACCGGGGCTGGAGCCGATGGTTGTTTCCTTTCCCCTGATCTGCGCGATCTCCCTGTTCGGCACGCTCGTGGCGACGCTGCTGACGGCGCCGACCGAACAGGAGTTGTTGCTCGCGTTCTACCGCCACGTGCGGCCGTTCGGATTCTGGGGACCGGTGCGACGCGCGGCGGGCCTCTCGGAAGACCAACTCCGCGACCCGGCCGAGAGCCCTTTTCTGGCCCTCCTCAACACAGGACTCGGGGCGATCGCCATTTTGGGCCTGTACCTCGCCCCGATGTACCTGGTCGGCCACTGGCACCGCGAGGCGGCCCTTTGGTTCGCGGTGGCCGCTGCGGCCGCGGGCATCCTCTATTTCACCTGGTACCGCACCCTCCCGCCACCGAAAGCAGACGAGAGAACCCCATGAACTCGATCCCTTTGCGTGTTTGGCCCCCTTTCGTGTTTGGCCTCCTCGGGTCGCTCCTGACGCTCTTGTGGTGCGGCGGGGTTCTGGCCCAGGACAAGGCGATGCTCGATCTCTCGCTGGAGCCGCCGCGGATCAACACGCGGCCGGGGCCCGAATACGCGGACCGCGTGCGCACGGGAAACATGATCCTCGGCATCGAGCGGACGCCGAAGGGGCGTCTCTGGGCCTGCTGGGTGGGGAACGGCGACAACCCGAACGGCTTCTTCATGCTGGCCACCAGCGACGACGGCGGGGCAAAGTGGTCCAATCCGCGTCTGGTGATCGACCCGACGGACCCACCCGGCGCCCCGCAACGCCGCGCCCTCGTGGGCAATCTCTGGACGGACCCCACGGGACGGCTCTGGCTATTCTTCGACCAGAGTCTCGGTTACTTCGACGGGCGGGGCGGCGACTGGTACATCACTTGCGACAACCCCGACGCCGAGGACCCGGTCTGGTCGAAGCCCGTCCGATTCGCCGACGGCTGCACGCTCAACAAGCCCACGGTGCTCGCCGGCGGCGACTGGCTCATCCCGGTGTCGCTGTGGACCCGCGACCGCATCGGCCCGGCGTCGCTGAAGGATGCGCATCACGATCTCGATGCGATCCGCATGGCCAACGTCTTCGCCTCGACGGACCGGGGCAAGACCTGGACGCGCCGCGGCGGCGTGGCGTTTCCCGGCACCGACTTCGACGAGCACACGATCGTCGAGCGCAAGGACGGAAGCCTCTGGATGCTCGCACGCACGATTCGCGGCATCAGCGAGAGCTTTTCCTCGGACCAAGGCAGGACGTGGAGTGCGCCGCGGCCTTCCGCGATCCAGAACGTCAGTGCCCGGTTCTTTCTCCGCAGGCTCGCCTCTGGCAACCTGCTCTTGGTGAAGAACGGCCCCCTCGACAAGCGTCTGCCGCGCCGTTCCAGCATGACGGCTTTCCTCTCCAAGGACGACGGCAAGACGTGGAGCCGCGGCCTGCTGCTGGACGATCGCGCCGAGGTCTCGTATCCGGACGGAGTCCAGGCCACCGACGGGATGATCTACCTGCTCTACGACTGGAACCGCCACACCGACGCCGAGATCCTGCTGGCGAAGTTCCGGGAAGACGACGTACTGGCGGGCAAGTTCCATACGCCTGGTGCGAGGCCGCGCATGCTCGTCAACAAGGCCCTCTCCCCCCGCCTGGCCCGTGCGATCACGCCGGATCCACGCTGGACCAAGCAGGCCGGGGAAGACGCGAAGCAGGACCGCGTGACCGTGGCCTACGACGGCTTCACGCCGAACAAGATGGTGTGCGACACCACGCTCCGCCAGCTTCCCGACAGCTCGTGGATCCTGTTCATACTCGCCGGCGGCGACACCGAGCCCTCGCCGCTGAACTACACGGGCGTCACGCGGAGCCGGGACCAGGGCAGCACGTGGTCACGGCTGGAACGCTTCGACGTGGGCTTCCCGCGCGAAGGCGCCACGATCGGCCAGGGCCCGACGGAACTCATGGTCCTGGGCAGCCGCTGCACCTTGTTCTTCTCCACGCACGGCAACCACTGGAACACCGACTGGCGTTCGTGGTTCCTGACCAGCGACGACTCGTTCCAGTCGTGGAGCCGGCCCGTCGCGGTCCCCGGCCGGTTGAAGTACCGGACGTTTGTCCGGAACCACATCGTCACGCGCGACGGCCGGATCATGGTCCCCTTCCAGCACTACATCGGCCCGGACGACGAGCAGTCCAAGCCGCCGCTGGAGCGGGCCTTCACCAATCCGCGCAACGGCGTGCTCATCAGCCGCGACGGCGGCGCCACCTGGAGCGAGCACGGCAACATCCGGCTGACGCCGAACGACCGCTACTTCGGCTGGGCGGAGAACAACCTCGCCGAGTTGAGCGACGGCCGGATCGCCATGATTATCCGCGCCGACGGGCTCGGCGGGATGCTCTACTACGCCGAGTCGAAGGACGGCGGCAAGACATGGCCCGAATTCGCCTCGATCACCCCCGTACCGAACCCCGGAAGCAAGGCCACGCTCTACCCGCTCGGAGGCGACACCGTGGCGATGCTGCACAATCCGAACTCGAAACGCCGCACGCCGCTGGCCCTTTGGATCAGCTTCGACGGGCTGAAGACGTGGCCGTATCAGCGCGTGCTCGTGCGCCAGTCATGCGACGGCCCGAAGGGGAACCTGAACTACCCCGACGGCTTCGTGAGCAAGGACCGCAAGTGGCTTCACTTCGCGCTGGACGACAACCGTCATCGCGCCGTCGTGGTTTCCGCCCGGCTGCCTCCGCTCCCGTGAACACGAAGCGGAGACGCAAGTGTTCAGCGGAATGAAGTGTGAATATGGGAAGGGAAAAGGAAAAGAGCTGGAAAACCGGGAAGGACAAGGAACTGCACCACGATCATACAATCCTGAATGGGGACCTTCCTCTCTTCTTTTCCCTTTCCGCCCGGCTGTGCTGCACCGATCCGCACAGCCGAGGGCGGCTGTGCCACGCAAGTCCGCACAGCCGAGGGCGGCTGTGCCACAGATGCCGAAGTTGTCCTTGATCGTCCCCTAGGGATTACCGCGTGCGGCGAAAGAGGCTCACGATGCCGTCGAAGAGATCGTCGAGGAGGCTTTCGCCCCCGAACTCCTCGGGACCGCTGAAGGGCATCCCGAGGACGCTGCCGCACCTGGAGTCCTCCGGAGACATGAGCTGCTTCCTTCGGGCCTCTTGGGTCGCTCTTCGGGCCTTCGTCTCATTCACCTTGGCCAGGCCGCCGGAGCGGATCCAGGCGAGGATCCGTCGCAGCTCGTCGGCGTCGAACCAGACGCCGTGTTCGCGGCAGAAGTCGACGATGACTCCGCTGGCGCCCGCGTAGTTCCGCCGGTGCATGACCTGGCCGCATGCCGGGCATCTGCGGTATCGCCAGCCCTCCAAGTCGTCTTGGTCCGCCGGGCCTCGGGGCACGGCCCGGGGGTGGGGCGCATCGAAGAGGCGATCCAGATCGAGGGCCTCCGACTCGGCCCGCTCGCTGAGTTGCTGAAACGTCTCGTTGCCCAACCAGAGCCCGGCGCAGCGTCCGCACTCCATCGCGCTATACTCGCCGATTCGCCGGTTGGTCAAGAGCCGGGACCCGGAGCAAGCGGGACACGGCAAGGGGGTGACATCGCCTGCGAGGAATTCAGGTCCCAGGCGCAGTCCGCAATGGTGGCAGAACCGGGCCGAGTCGCTCACGCGGGCGAAGCACCCGGGACAAACCGTGTGCAGATCGCGCTCGTGGAGCGTGAAGTCGGCCCCGCAGAACCGGCAGGCCGCATCACGCTTCTCACGCGGCGCGCCGCACGAGGAGCACCGCACCACCGCGGCGTCGTGCCGCTTCGGCTCTCGGACTTCCACCACCTCGCCGCAGTGGCAGCGAAACCGGCTGCCCAGGGCCCATCCCGAGGCATCGTACTGACGACAACATTTGGGACACGCCACCAACAATCGCACAGCCACTCCTCCCGCTTCTCCCTGTTCCGAATCCGAAATGGGGTCTCGCCCTCCCAAGAGCACGCCAGGTCATGCAACTCGTGCGCTCTCCGGGGCTTCACAACGCTGGGTGCTGCTCGCAATCCAGAGAACTCCATCTCTTGATGTGGCACAGCCGCCCTCGGCTGTGCGGACCTTCCAAGGGTCCGCGTCAGAACAAGTTGACCAGTCTCCGCTGTAGGGAACGCCCTCTGTGGCGTTCCCTGAATCTCGATGGATGCGGTTCCTCCCATTCACGGAACGCCACAGAGGGCGTTCCCTACAGTCTTCTCGTTGCGACGAATTGTCCACATTGTTGTGACGCGGCGTCCAAGCACAGCCGAGGGCGGCTGTGCCACAGGCCGGTTATCAGACCAGCTTCAGGTAAGTGCAGGATTGCGGCCGAAGGTCATGATGGTGATATCGTCGCTCTGCGAGCGGCCGGCGGCGTGGCGGCGAACGTCGGCCAGCAGGAGCTTGCCCAGTTTCTCGGCCTCGGCCGGCCCGTTCTTCACGAGTTCCAGCACCCGCTCGACGGTGTAGAGATCGCCCGCTACATTCATGGCCTCCTCCACGCCGTCGGTGGTGATGAGGACCATGTCGCCCGGTTCGAGCTTCCGCGTTTCGGCCTCGAACGGATAGTCTTCCACCACTCCGATGGCCGGGCCTGCAATGTCCTGGTCGAATTGCTCCACCGAGCCGTCCGCCCGGCGGATGATCGGGGAGGCGTGCCCGCCGTTCGCCAAGGTGACCTCGTGGTTCCGGGTATCGACGATGCAGAGGATGAACGTGACGAACTTGCCCTCGATCTTGCCGTCGCACATGTGATCGTTGATCGCCCGCATCGCCTCCACCACGTCGTGTACATGGCGCACGGTGCTCTGCACGCAGCTCGACATGCGGGACATGATGAGCGCCCCGGGCACGCCCTTTCCGGCCACGTCGCCGAACGAGAGGCAGATCTTGCCCTCGGGCAATACGAAGCAGTCGTACATGTCGCCTCCCACGGCCTTGGCCGCGTCGTAGGAGGCGTAGAACTGGTAGCCTTCGACCTGGGGCAACTCGGTGGGCAGAAGGTTGCGCTGCACGTTCCTGGCGATTTCCAGTTCGGCGTCCTGCTTCTGCTTGTCGGCGTAGGATTGGACCAGCCGGGCGTTTTCGTACGTCAATGCCGCCTGGCCCGCGACCGTCATCAGGATGTCCAGATCGTCCCGCGTAAACTGTCCGAGCGGGTTCTGGGAGTCGATGCTCAGGACCCCCAGGGCCTCGCCGTCCAACCCGAGCAGCGGGACGCACATCATCGAGCGGATCTTGAGGTCGGCGATCGACTGCGTTCCACTGAAGGCCTCGTCCGTGCTGGCATCCGCCGAGAGGATGCCGGCCTTCTCCGAGAGCACCTTGCCGACGATCGTGCGGCTCAGGCGCACGGTGGAGTCCTCGCCTTTTCGCCGATGCCGCATGGCGTGGGGCACCATCTCGCCGGTCCGCTCGTCCTTCAAGAGGATGCAGCCACGATCGGCGTACTTGAAGATGCCGAACAGGGAGTCGAGGATCTTGGGCAGCAGGGCCGCCAGGTCGAGGGTGCCGGCCAGGCTGTTGCTGATTTCCAGGACCGCCTTGAGCTTCGCCTCGGGATTCACGTCGAGGACCCCGAACCGCCCCGCCCCGGCCACCTCGCCGGTGATCGTCGCCCCACCTCCCTCGTGGAGGTTCACTTGCCCGCGGACCGCGGCCGCTTCGGCAGGGACTTCGGCACCCGCCGCCGACCCCGATCCGCCGGCCGGCGCCTGCGCCGCGGGAGGATCGAGAAACCGGGCGATCACGTCGCCAAACCGGATCGCGGTGTTGTGGCTGAGCTTGACGCGCCCTTCGATCCGCTCCTGGTCCACGAACGTCCCGTTATGGCTGCCGATGTCCTCCAGCACATACTCGCCGCCTTGCGCGTGAAGGACCGCGTGCCGGCCGGATACGGTCGGATGGCTGACCACAATGGAACACTCCGGACGGCGCCCAATCAGGTTCTGCCCCTCCGTCAACGCATGGTCGATTCGCTTCTCCTCAATCAGGACTGCCAAGGTCGCCATACGCGCCTCCGTCTTGCGGGGGGATGAAGAAAATGCACGGGCTACCCGAGTCAGTGTACCCG
>CAYSGY010000274.1:0-7716 GCA_964430315.1 uncultured Planctomycetaceae bacterium | reverse complement strand
CAGACGGCCCGGACCTTCGGCTTTTCAACGAGATCGTTCTCGTGAGCCAGTCGGTTCGTCGGACCGGCTCCGCTGCCCTCAATCTCGCGTATGTTGCCGCAGGGCGATTCGATGCCGGGTGGTCATTCTCCACCAAAATATGGGATGTCGCTGCCGGGGCTCTGCTGATCCAAGAGGCCGGCGGTGTGGTCACTTCGTTCTCGGGTGGCCGACGATCTCCCGATATGGGGGAATTCCTGGTTGCCGCGACTCCCGAACTCCACGGAGAGATCCGCTTGCTCGTTCGACGTCTCGGGTTGAGCCGATAAGCCTGGCTGGAAATCCCCTCCATTCAGGGGGTACCGTGTTCCGGGTTTCTTGGAGCGAGAACGCGCGTTTTGTCGAACGACAGCCACCCCTGCGCGCGGGCAGGTCGGCGACCTGCCCCACGGGAGTCCGCCATCGGGATGAGCACCCCGGCGCCGGCGATTCCTCGCGGAATTCGACGGCAAATTCTTCAAGTGACCGCGAGGTCCAGGTAAACTAAAGGGGTTCTCTTCCTAGGCGCCTTGTTCTGGGCGGCGACTGGGGCGGTGTCTGTGTCCGCTGGTCGGCGATGGGGTTTGGCGGAACGGTTCGGTTCACTCGGTTGCGCTGTTTGAGGGATCGCGAAGTCGCATGATTCGGCGGGTAGGAGCGATCGTCTGTTTCGTGCTTGGCTTCGTCGCAATGGCGGCGGCGACGGAGGCTCCGCCGAGCAATCCCTCTTCAAGCGGGGAGGCCAAGAGGCCGGCTTCGGAAAGCGCCCCTGCATCGTCGCCCGGCGGAATGCCGGCTGGGGCGTCGAAACCGGCGGACACTTCGGGGGCGGGGGCCACGACCTCGTCGGCCGGTCCCGCGCCTGTCAGTCCGCGGACCACGGCAGACGACATCCACATCCCCAACACCATGCCCGCTCCCCAGAGCGTTCAGGAGGCCAGGCCGCCGCTCTACTACCTCAAAGACAAGGACGGAAATCTCGTGCCGGTGCCGGGCTTCCGTCTGGAAGACTTTGAGGAGATGGTCAAGCGGCAGTATGGCTCGGGGCCGGCCGACCAGGTTCCGCGCTATTCGCTTCAGTCGCTTGAGGCGACGGGCACGGTGCAAGGCGACCACGCCCAGTTGGCGATCCACGGGAAGTTCGTGATTCACGAAGAGGGTTGGACGCGGGTCCCGTTGCGGTTCGACCACGTGCTGCTTCGCAACGAGGCCCAATATCGGGGACCCGGCCAACGCTTTTTGCAGTTTGAGTCGGGCGGCGACGGGTACGTGCTGTGGGTCCGCGGCGGATCGGGGCAGGAGCATGCGGTGACTTTGGACGTACTGGCCCCGGTCGTGCGCGTCGGCGACGAGTCGCGTTTGAGACTGGTCGCCCCGCGTGCTGCCGCTTCGGGGTTGAAGCTGACGGTTCCGGCGGCCGGAGCGATCGCCAGGGTATCGGAGGGCTCGACCCTCTTGCCGCCGTCGCCGGCGGCAGGCGGGGGGACGCTTCTGAGCGTCGTGGGACTGGGCGGCGACTTCGAGTTGGCATGGGGGAAGGCGGAGGGCCAGCCGGTTGAGACGCAGGCGGTCCTGGAGGCGTCGGGCGCGGTTCAGATGAAGGTGAACGGCCGCGGGCTGGATAGCGACGTCCGGCTCACCGTACGGGCCTTCGGCGGGACGTTTGATTCGTTTCAGGTCCGTCTACCCAAGAAGGCCCAACTCGTGCCGGGAAAGAGCGGTGCCTACACCGTGAGCGCGAGCAAGTCGTCGGATCCGGGGGCGGACGGCCGAAAGCTGGTGGACGTCCGGTTGCCGAAGAAGACATCCGGGCCGGTGGAGGTCCAATTCACCACCCGGCTTCCCCTGGACCCCGCAGCGTCCCAGACTTGGGCCGACGTGGCTTCCTACGAGGTCGTCGGCGCGGCGAGGCAGTCGGGGCAGGTGGCCCTTCGTGCCGACAACCAGTGGCGGGTCCTGGTGGGTCCGCTGCGAGGCGTGCGGCAGGTGGACGAGCTTCCCAAACCGCTCCGGAGCGACGACGTGGTCGCGGGGTTTGAGTACTTCGCGCAGCCGTGCACGTTGCCGATTCGCGTGGTCCGCCGGTCGCCCCGGGTGAGCGTCGAGCCCGAGTACCTCTTGCTGGTCGACGCGGACCAGGTGACCCTCGAAGGGAAGCTGAAGTACATGGTCCGGGCCGCGGAAGTGGGGACGTTCGACATCGACCTGCCCGGATGGGAACTAGATGAGGTCGGGCCGGAGAATCTCGTGGCGAGCGATGCGATCGTGGATCAATCGGGCTTGCGTTCCATCCCGCTGACCCAGCGGTCGATCGGGCCGATCGAGCTGTCGATCCGTGCTCACCGGAAGATTCCGGCGGGGAGCAAGTCGATTTCCGTGGAACTGCCGCGGCCGCGGGCCGACTCCCAGGCCTCGGCGGCCGTGGTGGTCTTGCCTGCCGACAACGTCGAGTTGACGCCCACGCCCGACGCCACGACCGGACTGGTGCGGCAGCAGGTGGCGCCTCAGATGAAGCTCCCGGAGCGTCAGCAGGACCCGCTCTTCTATCGTGCCGAACCCACGAAGGCGACGTTTGCGGCCGGTTTCCGCATCCATTCGCAGAAGGTGTCGGTTGGCGTGGTCACGGAGATCACCGTCGACGAGCAGCGAGCGGAAGTGCAGCAGCGGCTCTCCTATCTGGTGGCGCACAAGCCGATCGACCGGCTGACCTTCGACGTCCCTCGGGGCCTTTCCGACCCGCAGCGCCTTACGATTCGCTTTGAAGGCAAGCCGTTGGTGCCGGCGGACCTGCCCGACCCGAACGATCAACCCGATCTCTCGGCCTTGTCACGCAAGCAAGTCATCTTGCCGGCCAGCCGCATCGGCGTGTGCGAGGTCCTGATCCAGTATCAGGTGGAGTATGAGAAGCTCCTGCCCCGATCGAGCATCGCGGCCGTGATTCCCCTGGTGATGCCGTGCGAGGGCGAATTGACGGGGAACCAGGTGCTGGTGACGTCGAAGGAAGGCATCCGGATCCGCCAGCGCGAAGGGCCCTGGAAGGAGGCGGAAGCGGGCGTGCTGCCGCCCGCGGTCCGGCAGGGTCTCCAGCTCGTGGCCGCCGGGCGGACGGGCGAGATTACGTTAGCGGTTCATTTGGCGGACCAGTCGTCCGCCGGTTCGACGGTGGTCGGGCGGGCCTGGGTGCAGACCTGGCTTACCCGGTCGTTCCGCCAGGACCGCGCGGTCTTCCTCCTTACCACCACGCAGAAGAGTCTCGACCTTGTCGTGCCCGCGGGCGTGAACCCGGCCGACGTCGAGATCTGGCTCGACGGGAAGCGGGTCGGCGGGCAGTCGACGCCTGAGGGTCGGGTGATCGTCGCGATTGCGGGGCCCGAGTCCCAGCACGAGCACCGGGTTGAGGCGATCTATCGTTTTACGGAGCTGCGGCCCGGGCCCGGCCGGATCGCGCTGGAATTGCCCCGTTTGGGGCGCGACGTGTGGGTCCATCGGTTCTACTGGCAGGTCGTGCTGCCGCCGAACGAGCACATCCTCGGTTCCCCGGCCGATTTTGCCGGGGAGTATCACTGGGGTTGGAACGGACTGTTCTGGGGCCGAATCCCGGCTCTGGATCAATCGCAACTGGAGACCTGGAGCGGAGCGCGGCACCTCACCGAGCTGCCCGGGGAGTCGAATCGATACCTGTTGAGCGGTCTGGGCACCGTGAATCGTTGCGAGTTGCGGACGGCCGATCGCACGCTGATCGTGTTCACGGCATCGGCGGTGGTCCTGATGGCCGGGCTGGTGTTGGTCTACGTCCCGGCGGCGCGTCACCCGGCAAGCCTGCTTGCCCTGGCCGTGATGCTGGCCGCGTCGGCGGTGGCCTGGCCGGCCCCGAGCGTCCTGTTGGCGCAGGCCTCCGGATTGGGCGTGGTGTTGTCGTTGGCCGCGTGGTGGCTCCAGCGAGGCGTGCTCAGGCGGCGCCGTCTGGCGGCCGTAAGGGAGACTTCCAGTTCGTTCCTGGAGAGGAGTTCGACGCGCGCGCCGCGCCGGGCGGCAGGACCGGGCAACGATGCGGCGACCGAGATCATGCCGGACGCAATGGCGGTTTCGAGCGTGGACGGCGAACCATGAGAGGCGAACCCTTGGCGATGGCCCGTCCAGGGCGTTCGGGACGGCCCGGAAAGGCCTTCCTTCGGCGCGTCCGGCTCGCCGGGTTGCTGGCGGTCCTGGCGTGGCTCGTCGTCGGCCCGGCCACGGGAGGAATGCCGGCGGCGGCAGGGGAAGAGGCGCCCTCGTCGCCTTCTCCCGACGTGCTCCGCTTTCGCAGGGTCTTCACCCCATCCGATCGCCTGAAGGACTGGCCCCGCGACAATACCCGCTACGTGCCGATGGACAAGGGGGAGTTCGAGTCGCTGGTGCAGCGGGCGGGGGCGGGGGCCGGGCCCTGGACCGGCAGCGAGCCGCCGGCAACGCGTGCCGCACGGTACACCGCGCGTCTGTCCGGAGACAGTCTCGTGGACGGTGACGCGGCGCTCGACGTGGCGGCTCCCGTCGCCGGCCCGGCCATCGTCTGGCTCGTTCCCTGCGGCCTGGCCGTCTCGGAGGCGGCGTGGCTGGGCGAGAAGCCTCGGCCGGCCGCACTTTCCGTCGGCGCGGACGGGCGACTGAGCGTGGGGGCGGCCCAGCCGGGTCAACTCCAACTGAAATGGTCGCTTCGCGGCCAGCGCAGCGTGAGCGGCGCCGTGGAATTCTCCGTGGAACTGCCCGCCTCTCCCGCCATTCGCCTGACGCTCCAGTTGCCGAGGCATTTGACCCCCGTGGTGGAGTCGGCGATCGTGGCCCGGGAGGGTGCGGCGGCCGAAGGCATGCTGCGATGGTCTGTCGAGTTGGGAGGCCGGAATCGCTTCCGACTCCGGCTGGTGCCGAACGAGGACCTCGATCCGGCCCGAAAACCCAATGTGGTGCGTCCGTCGCTGACCTATGAGGTTTCCCTGCGCGGGATGGAGGCGTCGGCGGAATGGGCGCTCGACATCCCTTACGGCCCGTTGCGGCAAGTGGTCGTGGACCTGGATCCCTCGCTGCAATTGGCGGCGGCCCGTTGCGGCGGCAGGGACGTCCCCTGGAAGGCGGTGGGCACGGCCGAGGCGGGGCACGCCACGCGCGTTGTTTTGGAGTTGCCGGAGCCGATCCAGGGGATGGGGCGTGTGTTGCGTTTGGGGGCGGTCGGGCCGTCGGTGATCGGCAATCGGTGGCGGTTGCCCACCCTCCGCCCCGAAGGGCTCTTCTGGCAGGAGGGAACGACCACCCTGATCGTGCCCGCTCCCTTGACGCTGGAGCAGCTTGCCGTGACGGGCGGGCGTCAGACGCAGGCCGCTCCCCTGCCAGCCCCGCGATCGGGCCAGGTCGCCGAATTCCAGATGTTCGCGCCCGACGCCTCGATCGACGTGGTGCTCGCCCGGCCCGACTCCCCGCTCACCTTCGACTGTGGCACGGCCCTGGAGTTGAGCGGCGTCGACATGGCCGCCGAGGTGAAGGCCCGCTTTCGGATCGCGGAAGGAGAACGCTTCCAAATCGACGCCGATGTCTCCCGGCACTGGATCATCGACTCCGTCGAGACCGTGCCGGCGCAGGCCCTGGAAGACTGGACCCTGCGCAAGAACCAGACCGGCAGCGGCCGGCTGACGATCCGGCTCGCCAAGGCGGTCTGTCCGGCGAGGCCCGTCGAGGTTGTCGTCCAGACGCGTCATCACTACTCGCCGCTCGGGCGGTTGTTGCTGCGCGATGACCTGGTGCCGATCGAGTTCCAGGGCTCGGCCGAGGGGCGGCGTTTGGTGGCGATCCGGGCCGCCGAGGCCTACCAGTTGCATTCATCCGGCGACGAGCGGCTGACGCGCGTGGACCCGCAGCACCTTGCGCCCTCCGACCTGGATCTCTTCGAGGACCCGCCGAAGGGCTTCGTGTTCGTCGACGATGCCCAAGCATCCGGTGTCCGCGTCGCCCTGGAGCCGCAGAGGCCGAGCTACTCGGCGACGATCCAGGTGGACGCCGCGGCCGCCGACGCGATGCTCGTCGAATCGTACGTGCTGCGTTGCTGCCCCGAGGGTGCCCGCGTCGACCGGCTCCTCGTCCACTTCTCTCAACCCCGCGACGTTCCGCTGCGCTGGAGCTTCGGCAACGAAGAGCAGGACCAGGTGACGGTCCGCCGGTGGAAGCCCGGCGGGCGGACCGCCGGCGACAGCACGCCTCAGGAAGATGTGTTCGAGATTGCATTCCGCCGGCCGAGGAGCGTTCCCTTCGAGGTTCGGGCCGCACGGACCTTGCCGTTCGCCGCTCCCGTCTCGGTGAGTCTTGCGTCACTTCCCGAGGCGGCCAGGCAAGACGGCACCGTGGCGGTCGGGTCGACACGCCGTGGCGCGATGAAGATCGAGACGCACGGCGTCACGCCGGTTCCGCCCACGCCGCCGCGCGAGGATCGCTACAGCACCGTCCGGGCGGAGTATCGCTACGACCCCGCCCGCGACGTCGGCCAGGACACCGACTCTGCCGTGATCCTCGCGCCCCAGGAAGCCGACTCCGGGGCACCGTGGGCGTGGGCATGGACCTGCGGGGTCGAGTCCCGCTATCAGCCCGGCGGCACGTCACGCCATTTGGTCACCTATCGCCTTCAGAACTCCGGACGCAGTCAGCTCCTCCTGGGATTCCCCGAGGAACTCGGCGTCGGCGTCGTTCGCGGCGTCTGGGTCGACGGCACGAAGGTCGCCTGGGAATCGGTGCCGGGAGGGATCGGCAGGTGGATCGCCGTTCCGCTTCCTGCGGGCCGCAAGTTCCCGGTCGTCGTCGTCGACCTGGAGACGGCGGGATCGCCCCTGGGCGTATTCCGATCGTTGGAACCGGTGTTGCCCGAGATCGATGTGCCCGTCCTCCAGGCCCATTGGACGGTCTGGCTGCCACCCGGTTACGAGCCGGCGATACGGGGTCTTTCCGGCCAGTCGCCCTGGGCGCCGGTGGAGACGATCAGCCAGCGTTGGTTTGGACCGTTCGGCCGGCCGGAGCGCGGCGATCGCTTCCACCCGCTGACCCCGGCCGACTGGACGGGATGGGCGGGGCGTTCCGGCGAGATTTCGCAGGCCCGGCAGAACGCGGCGCAATTCCTGGAGCGGTTGGGCGCACCAGACCGGCCGCCGGCGTCGGCCGCGGCTGACGGCAGCCCTTCCAACGTCCCGGAAGGCGTGAGCTGGACGGAGCAACTTCTTCGGGCGTCGGCCGGGGTGCATGCTTCGGTTCTCGTGGATCGGGTGGCCCTCGCCCGCGCCGGAGTGAAGTCCCGCGGACACGTGCCCAAAGTCGCCGGCGAGACCGCGGCAAATCGTGGAATGGCGTTTGCCCGGGAGGCGGGTCTGGCCCTCCTGTTCTCCGACAAGGTGCTCCTCGTGACCGGCGCAGAGGATGCCGCTTGGTACGGAGCGTATCTGATCGGGGCCGGAACGGCCCCGGCTTGGCGCGTGCTTCCCGGACCGCTGGCCGATCACCTCGCCGCGGCTGCGGAGAGCCGACAAGACCCGTTTCTCGTCCCCCTGGAGACATGGGCCAGGCTGCCGGAACCCAGCGGCGACTCGTGGGCATCCGTCGCGATGCCCGGCGGGAGCGAAGGTGGAGCGGCCGGCTGGTCGGCGTGCCTGTTGGAACTTGCCTCCGACCACACGGATGCCCTGCCGATCG
>CAYSGY010000273.1:0-7723 GCA_964430315.1 uncultured Planctomycetaceae bacterium | reverse complement strand
CAGCGGGAACACGGGGATCGGGCTGGCCTACGTGTGCGCGGCCCGCGGCTACCGCCTGACGGTCACGATGCCGGAAAGTTTCAGCCTGGAGCGACGCCGTCTGCTCAAGGCGCTTGGGGCGGAACTCGTGCTGACGCCGGCGGCCGAGGGGATGCCCGGCGCGGTCCGCAGGGCGGAGGAGTTGGTTGCCAGGAACTCCAACTACTACATGCCGCAGCAGTTCAAGAACCCGGCCAACCCGGCGGTCCACCGCAAGACGACCGCCGAGGAGATCTGGCGGGACACGGAGGGCCAGGTCGACATCGTCGTCGCGGGCGTGGGCACCGGCGGAACCATCACGGGTGTCGGCGAGGCGCTCAAGTCCCGCAAGCCCGGCGTCAAGATCGTGGCGGTCGAGCCGGCCAACAGCCCGGTGATCTCCCAGCGTCGGGCGGGCGAGACGCTCCGGCCCGGCAAGCACACGATCCAGGGCATCGGCGCCGGTTTCATCCCCGACGTCCTCAACCTCGAGGTGCTCGACGAAGTCGTCCCGGTCCAAGACGAGGACGCCATGGAGACCGCCCGGCGTCTGGCGAGGCAGGAGGGATGGATGGTGGGGATCAGCAGCGGCGCGTCGGCCTGGGCGGCACTGGAACTCGCCCGGCGGGAAGAGAACCGCGGCAAGCTCATCGTGGCCGTGTTGCCCGATCTGGGCGAACGCTACCTGTCGACGAAGCTGTTTCCCGAGTGAGCCGGAGGCCGGGAGAACGTTTCGCTCCGCGTTGAGAGTCGCTAGAATGGCGATCACAAGGCCGGGCCGGCGCGTCCGGATTCAAGGTGGGTCGCCGGCGCCGGCTGGTTCAACTCCCCTATCGCATCCCGATGGGTGCAGGAGCGAACACGCAATGAATAGCGCCATGAGACTCCGTTTCCTCGCGTTTTGGGCCGTTCTGCTGGGATCCGGGGCCGTGCTGGATGCGTCGGAGCCGGCGGCCAAGGACGCTTCGGCTCCGACGGTCAAGCTGGCCGTCTTTGACGTCGATGCGACACCCCCGCTCGGTTCGGCAATGGCCTATGACCCGGTCAAACGGCTCGACGAATTGACGCTCCGCTGCCGCGGGATCGTGTTGCTCGGCGCGGGCAAGCCGGTTGTCCTGGCCGCCGTCGATTGGATCGGCATCGCCAACGGAGGGCAAGACGCCTTCCGCGACGCGCTGGCCAAGGCGGCGGGAACCACGCGCGACCGCGTCGCGGTCCACACGATCCATCAGCACGACGCCCCGGGATGCGACTTCACGGCCGAGCAACTTCTGCGCGAAATGGGCGCAACCGATCTGGGGCGGTTCGAGGGGACGTTTCATCGCCAGGTGATTCAGCGTGCGGCCGACGCGATCCGCGCATCGCTCCGGGCGGCCCGGCCCGTCACGCACTACGGCTGGGGCGCCGCCGACGTGAAACAAGTGGCCTCGAACCGGCGGATCCCGGGAGCCGACGGCCGCATCCGGGCCACGCGCTACACCACCACCAAGGATCCCGCCCTGCGGGCCGAGCCGGAGGGGGTCATCGACCCGCAGGTCTCCCTGCTCTCGTTCTGGGACGGAAACCGGCCGCTCGCGGTGCTCAGCTACTACGCATGCCATCCGCAGAGCTACTACCGCACCGGCGTGCCCAGTCCCGACTTCCCCGGCATCGCGCGATTCCTTCGCGGGCAGGACGTGCCCGACGTCTTGCACGTCCACTTCAACGGCGCCGGAGGGAACCTCGGGGCCGGCAAGTACAACGACGGGGCCAAGGAGAATCGGATGATCCTCGCCCAGCGTCTGGCCGACGGCATGAAGCGGGCGTGGACCTCCACGGAGAAGCATCCGCTGGCGGCAAGCGACGTGGGCTGGCAGATCGTGCCCGTGCGTTTGCCTCCGGCCCCGCACTTGAAGGAGGCGGACCTCGTCCGGGCGATGAAGGCCAAACCGCCCGGCGGCTACATCGACGTGGCCGACCAGCTTGCATGGTTGAAACGCTGCGAATCGGGACACGCGATCGACATCTCCTGCCTGCGCGTGGGCGACGTGCGCGTGCTCCACATGCCCGGGGAGTTGTTCGTGGAATTCCAGCTTGCGGCCAAGGCGATGCGCCGCGACCTGCACGTGGCCATGGCCGCCTACGGCGAGTACGGCCCCGGATACATCGGCACCGCGGTGGCCTACGGGGAAGGCGGGTACGAAACGAGCGCCCGGGCCAGCAACGTGGCCCCGGAGTCGGAGTCCATCCTGATGGCTGCGATGAAGAAACTCCTGGGAGAAACTGCCCATGACTAGGACGACCCGACGCATCGTGCTTGCCTTCGCCCTCGTGCTGGCAGGTCCTGTTGCCGCGATCCCGGCGGCTGAGAGCCGGCGTCCCAACATCTTGTTCGCCTTTGCCGACGACTGGGGACGTTACGCCAGCGTCTACCAGCAGTTGATTGCCCGGGGCACACCCAACGACGTGGTCCACACGCCGAACTTCGATCGCGTGGTGCGCGAAGGCGTCTTCTTCAAGAATGCGTTCGTGACGGCCCCTTCGTGCACGCCGTGTCGCAGCTCGCTTTTGTCGGGGCAATACTTCTGGCGGACCGGCCTGGGCGCGATCCTCCAGGGGGCCGTATGGAATCCTGAGATCCCGTCCTATCCGCTGCTGCTCCACGGGGCCGGCTACCACATCGGCAAGACCTTCAAGGTCTGGGGCCCCGGCACGCCCGCCGACGCTCCTTACGGCGGCAGGCAGTTCGCCTACGAGAAGGCCGGCCGGCGTTTCAACCAGTTCTCGCAGAATGTGACGATGATGGTGGCCGACGGCATGACCGTGCAAGCCGCCAAGCAGGTCCTCTACGACGAGGTGCTGGGCAATTTTGATTCCTTCCTCGCCGACCGGAAGCCGGGCCAGCCGTTCTGCTACTGGTTCGGGCCGACGAATACCCATCGCAAGTGGACCAAGGGCTCGGGCAAGGCCCTCTGGGGCATCGACCCGGACGGGCTGAAAGGCAAGATGCCGGAGTTCCTTCCCGATGTGCCCGAGATCCGCGAGGACATGGCCGACTACCTGGGCGAGGCGCAGGCCTTCGACGCCGGCCTCGGCGTGCTCCTGGCGAAATTGAAGGCGATGGGCGAACTCGACAATACGCTGGTCGTCGTCAGCGGCGATCATGGCATCCCCGGCTTTCCCCGCGGCAAGTGCAACCTCTACGACTTCGGCACGGGCGTGGCCCTGGCGATCCGCTGGGGCGGGATCAGGGGCGGCCGCGTCGTCGAGGATTTTGTGAACCTGATGGACCTGGCCCCCACCTTCCTGGAAGCCGGCGGCGTGAAGCCGCCCGAGGTGATGACCGGCCGCAGCCTCGTCGGCGTGTTGAAGTCGGACCGGAGCGGGCAGGTCGATCCGGAGCGAACCTGGGTCGTCACCGGCCGGGAGCGTCACGTGGCCGCCGCCCGCGACGATTTTCTCCCCTATCCTCAGCGCGCCCTCCGCGTGAAAGACTACCTCTACATCCTCAACTTCAAGCCCGACCGCTGGCCGATGGGGAACCCCTACAATCTCCAAGGGCCCGACATACCGACCGCCGAGGCGCTCACCGAAGACACCATGGTCACCTTCATGGACATGGACTCCAGCCCCACGAAGGCCTGGCTCGTGGGCGAGCGCAACAATCCGCAGTGGAAGTGGCACTACGATCTGGCCTTCGGACGCCGGCCCCGCGAGGAACTCTACCACTTGAAGGCCGATCCCCACGAGGTGAAGAACGTCGCGTCGGACCCGAAGTATTCCAGGATCCGCGAGGAGCTAAAGGCGAAGCTGATGGCCGAGTTGACGCGGACGGGCGACCCGCGGGTCGTCTCTCCTGACTGCCCCTACGAGAAGCCGCCCTTCGCCGGTCCGGTGCCCAAGCCGAGCAAGGCGAAGGCCAAGGCGGGAAAAATGGCCAAGTAGCGAGGGCAGCCGCGGGCGCACGGGTCCCCTGTCGCGACGGCGTCATGCACCATTGTGCGACGCGGACGATTGCTCAGGGCCTGGAAAACAACAAGTTGGGCAAACTTATGGCGCATCCGGCGGAAGCGTACCTACTGGCGTGGCGACGCAACCTACGATATTGAAACGAATACCGGAGCCTCTTCTCTGTTCACGCTTTCTCCGGGCTCGTGACTCCCGGGAGTCGTGGACAGGATGTAGCTGCGTGCTCGGCGGACGGAACCAGAGAAGAGGCACCGGTACTTCCTTGGATCAGGTTCTTGCTGTGTCTGGTACGCTCTTTCCGCAACAGAAACGACTTGGGAGCACATCATGAGGCAAGACGAATCTTCGCGCGTGTCCGGATCTACCTCTTCTGTCTCCCGCCGCCGGTTTGTCGGCGGTGCCGTGGTCACGGCAGCGGCTTGGGCTGCCGCGAACAAATCACCCGCGACCGCGGCGGAGCCCGACGGGGCCCCGCGCAAGGTCAAGCTGGGCGTGGTCGGGTGTGGCGGCCGCGGAGCTTGGATCGCCAGTCTGTTTCGCCAGCACGGCGGCTACGAGATACACGCGGTCGCCGATTACTTTCCGGAGGTGGTCGAGGCGGTGGGCGAGGCCTTGGGAGTCGCCAAGGCACGGCGATTCTCGGGCCTGTCGGGGTACCGCCGACTGATCGCCAGCGGTGTGGAGGCCGTGGCGCTGGAGACCCCGCCGTGTTTCTTTCCCGAACATGTCCGGGCGGCCGTCGAGGCGCGCCTGCATGTCTATATGGCCAAGCCGGTCGCCGTGGATGTGCCCGGCTGCCTGCAGGTCGATGCGGCCGCCAAGAGGGCGACCGCGGACAATCGCTGCTTCCTGGTGGATTACCAGATGCCTACCGACCCGCACAATGTCGAGTGTGCGAAGCGGTTCCGCGAGGGCGCCATCGCGCATCTGGGCATCGTCAAGAGCTTCTATTACGGCGGGTACTTCGAGGATCGGCCGTTGACCAAGAGCATCGAAAGCCGGCTGCGGTCGCTGGTCTGGGTGAACGACACGGCGATCGGCGGCAGTTATCACGTGAACGCCTGCATCCATCCGATCCAAGCGATGATGTGGGTGCTCAACAAGACCCCTGTTGCCGCGGTGGGAATCTCGAGAATCGCACGAGCCAATCCGCAGGGCGACAGCCATGACATGTACGGGATCACCTACGAATTCGCCGATGGACTGACCTGGACCCACACGGGCCGCCACGCGAACGGAACCACGGGGCCCGACGACCCTCTGGCAACTTGTGAGTTCCTGGGCGACGCTTACATGAGGATCGGCTACGGGGGCCGCGCTCTCATTCGCGGCGGACCCAAGCACTATCCCGGCGGGACGATCGACGACCTCTACCGAGCCGGGGCCGTGCGCAACATCGCCAGGTTCCATCAACAGATCGCCCAAGGCAAATGCGACAACGACACCGTTCGGATGGGAATCGACAGTTGCCTGGCCACCATTCTCGGACGCGAAGCGTGCCTGCGCAAAGGTCGAATGAGCATGGAGGAGTTGCTCAAGGCGAACCGCAGACTGGAGGTCGACCTCACCGGTCTGAAGACCTGACGACCACGCGACTACGCCGAGGCCCGCGCACGGGCGCCGGCGATTGGAGGATGTCGTCGCGATCCTTGTGGACATGGACACCGGCCCGGCGGGCAAAGGCACGCAAGAACGAGGCGGGCAGGACAACGTGTTCGTGGAGTTGTCGGGAAGCCCGGCTTCGCCGAGCCTTCTGAACTCACCACCAACCGTCAGCCGCACCCCCTTACCACCGCTCTGGCAGCGCCGGACGGGATACACTACAATGACTTGCCGTTCGGACTTTCACGGAAGACCCTTTGGGCGGTGTCAACAGCGATGGCCAAGAGCAGAATTCTGATTGCCGACGACAACCCGACCAACGTCGAGCTCCTCGAAGTCTACCTGGCCGACTTCGAGTGCGAGACCGCAACGGCCGTGGACGGCCGGGACACGCTGGAGAAGGTGGCCCGGTTCCGCCCGGACCTGATCCTGCTCGACATCATGATGCCCAAGCTCAGCGGCTTTGAGGTCTGCAAGGAAATCAAGGGCACCCCGGCAACGAAGGACATCATGGTGCTCATGGTGACGGCGCTGAATGAGCCGGGAGACATCGAGCGGGCCGTGCTGGCCGGTTGCGACGACTTTCTCAGCAAACCGATCAACAAGCTGGAACTCTTGAAGCGGGTCGAGAACATGCTCAGGCTTCGGCACGTGACCGACGAGCTCGAGCGGCTCCGGCGCTATATCGACGGTATGGAAGAGACCTCGGGCCCGCCGGGAGCGTAGCGGCGCAGGCATCCTCCCTCCCGCCTCTTGGCGGTGCGGAGTGACGGCAGGTTGCGGAGCCTGCCGTAGATCGTCGTCGGGACTATTCGATCGTCCTGCTCTTGCTCTTGCCAGGCGTCTTCTCCGAGCCGCCTTCCTCGTCATCGGCGTCGGGGCGTTCCTCGGGAGGCGAGGGGCTCTTCACTTCCACGGTGAGGATCTCGACCACCAATTCGCTCACTTCGTTCTTCTCGGCCCACTCGGTTTGCTGACGCTGGCCCGGTTGCTGGCCTGCGGCTCCGTAAGGCCCGGAACTCGCAGGGCCGGCGCCGGCATCGGGGGCTCCCGGCGCCCCGGGCATCCCCAATGCTCCGGGCGTCGCGGCGGCTCCCGGTTGCTTGGCGACAAGGTCCGCCTTTCTGGTCACGAGGACGTCGACCGATAGCTTCCGGTCGCTCTTGGGAAGCGGCCGGAAGCTCTCCATCCAATAGCCGGTGGTGGCCGGATGCTCCACCGGCCGCATGATCCGCCGCTTGAAGTAGCCGAAGATCTTGACGGGGGAGGACTCTTGCTCCAAGCGGACATAGTGGACGGTCATGGCGCTGGGGGAGGCGCCCGACAAACCGTCCGGCTGAGCAAGGCCCTTGGGCCAGTCGAGGTGATACTCGGCGGTCACGTTCGCCGCGGCAGGCAGTTCGATCGGCCGGGATTTCTGGTCGACCGAGATCCCCTTCTCGGCCGCCGCCTTGGCCGCCGCCGCATACTGCTCGCACATGGCCCGTGCGAGCGATTCCGAGGCGTTCATCCAAAGATACTCCGCGGACTTGCCGCTCTGTGGACCCGGCGCCCCTTGGCCGGGCATCGGTTGACCCGATATGGGTTGGCCGGCCGCCGGGGCCGCGGGTTCGGCTGCCGCCTCGCCCACCTTGGGCTTCTTGGCTCCAAACTTCTTACGGCCTTTCGTGTCGTCCGCCCCCGGTTGACCGCCTCCGGCCCCGGGGTCCCCGCCGGCGCCCTGGCTGCTGCGTCGTTCGCGGGCACGCATCTGAAGTGGAGTGAGCCTGTCTTGACTGACGTCCCTTCGCGGGAGCGATTTGAAGATGGCCAACAGCCCGGGGTCGTTGAGGACGGCCCCTCCCAAGCCGGCGGCTTGCAGCGCGGCGGGCCCCTCTTGCCAGTGCTTCTGAATCGCCTCGTAGAGCTTCGCTCGGACCGCGTCGGTCGGCATCGTGCTGGCCAGGACGATCTTGGAGGCCCCGGCGCCCAGCGACGGAATCTCGTCGAGTTGCGACGTTACCAGGGCGACGAAGTCCCCTCCCCACAACTGCGACCCCACACGATAAGCCAATTCCGGATCCTTGGCATACTGCTTGGCCAACTCGATTATCGAGATCCCTTGAGACGCACCGGTCGAGCCCGATCCCATTCCGGGGTATTCAGACGTTCCTGG